>NZ_CP012898.1:0-327750 GCF_001310225.1 Pseudalgibacter alginicilyticus
TTAGTTATTCACTAAATTTGATTTTGTTAATTAAGAAAATCGCTATGTTAGTTGGGTACTATTACTTAATTATAAACCTTGATTAATAGGAATATTTATCAATTTTTAAAAAGACTTTTAATTTAGCTGATTCTGATATGAAAATGGACTTTTATGTAGTGAATATGATTTGAGAGTTTATAATATTTTATTACTTAAGAACTAAAAGTTTTATAACAAAAAGACAGATAAATTATTTATCTGTCTTTTTCTTCAAGATTTTATTATCAATTATTTATCTTAAAATAACAAAACGTTTTGTTTCAGTTTTTCCTTCATTAGTTATTTTTATAAGGTATACTCCATCTTGATAGTTTTCATTTAAATCTATTGATATTAAAGTTTTATTTAGAATATTAATAGTTGAAATTTCTCGGCCTAAAGCGTCAAAAATACTTAAAGTTGTTTCATTAGCAAGCAACGTATTTTGTAAACGTACTATTAGTTTTTCATTTGCTGGGTTAGGAAACAGTCTAAAATCAAATACGTTATTATTATCAATGTTTAATGTTCCACAATCTTCTTCGTTAGTATTAGGATTGTTAGAAGGATCATTATCATCACAATCACCTGCTACTAAGGAATAATTGTCGTTTGGTAATTGACATAAAGTTTTGTTTGTTAATACATTGTCAACACCAAAACCATCTCCATCGTTATCAATATAATAGACTATGGGATCACCTTCTAACACAACCATAAATGATGTCGTTGATTCATTGCCATGTCTATCAGTTGCTATTATTGTTATTTCAGTGTTTTCATTGATAACAGTGCTTGCAGCTGGTATTTGTGAAAGATTAATGTTAGTAGAACAATTGTCGGTTACTTGAACAAGTGATGAATAATCTGGTAGATATACCGTACACATTTCATTCTTATTTATTATTTGATTATCAATTGGAATAATAACTGGCGGTGTTGTATCTTCAGGTATGATATTAAATGTTATTGTTGATATGTTATTATAACTATCTGTTGCTGTTATTATTACAGAAGTTGTTTCTGTGATTTCGGTTCCAACAGTAGGTTCTTGTTCTATTACTAATGAACTATTACAGTTATCACTAATATTAGCTAAAGAGCTATAATCTTTTACGATGACTTTGCATGCTGTATTTAAAGGCTCAATTTGATCTTCAATACTGTTTATTGATGGAGCAATGGAATCAACGATTCCTACTGCAGCTGTTGTATTTGCTGTTAAACCATTAGCATCAGTCACAGTAACATTATAAGTCCCATTTTTAATATTACTTAAATCTTTTGTTTCAGCATTGGTATTCCATTGGTAATTAAATGGTGGCATGCCACCTAAGACATCTAATTCAATTTTTCCATCAAAGGATTCCGAGCATGTAGCATCGATAACTTGTGTTCGTAATTTTAAACCTGTAGAAAATACTGCTGTAACAGTTTTATTGCTGTTCATAGTAATAATTTCGTTATTATTATAACTATCTAAATCACCTTCCCATCTATCAAAAAACCAACCTGTATCTGGGTTAGCACTTATTGTAACATTAGAACCATAACTGTATGTAGTGCTTTCAGGAGTTGCTGATACATTACCGTTACCAACAATATTAGTAGTGAGTTTATAGGCTTCTTCAATAAAAATAGCTTTAATATTTTTATTAGTATCCATCAATATAGTTTCTTGATTGTTTGAAGTTGATAAGTCATTTTCCCATCTTTCAAACTTCCACCCTTCATTTGCAATAGCCTCTATATTTACATTAGTATTATTTTCATAATAACTGGTTTTAGGAACTGTTTCTATAAATCCGTTTCCTAATTTCTCTATTGTTAAATTATAGTAATTGACTGTTACATCATTTTCTATAGGAGTTGTAAAACATATAGTGTTTTCTGAATTTATTTCGCTTTTATTATTGACATTATCAATAACAACGGGAGCCAAGCAGTATTTTGTGTCAGATTGTCCTTCGAAAACAAAGGTTGCCCCTAATTCTATACCTGATTCATAAAGGAAATATTCACCATCATTTTCAGAGACATAAATGTCATATGATTTTATGCCACTGCCATTAGAATCATCTTCGGCATTTAAATTAAGTTTTTGAATAAGTTGTTGTTCTATGCCTACATTGATTAAATCAGTAATTGTAGGCGATAATGCATCTATTGTATTAATGCTTTCGTTAGTAGGTATAGGGGCATTATCATCAAAAAAGATATTTGCTTTTGCTTTTAAATCATCTCCTGTAGTTGTTTCAGATGCCGCTTTTATAGTATATGAAACAAAGCCTTCACCTATTCCATTTTCATCATTAACAGGTAAAAAGCCTTGTAATGCATTTGCAGGAGCAAGTCCTGTTTCAGGATCTATAGATTGGAATACCCATATAAGCTCTGAGTTTACAACATCTATTCCAAAAGAAACAACTAAATCAATACCTATTTCATCAGCAAGGGGTAATCTTTTAGAATAGTTTGATAAACCTTCAGGGACATTAAAGGTATGTTTACCAAATCCAAAACCATTCAACCTAAAGCTAGAAGGGTTAAAATTTTCAAATATAGATTGACGTATAATGACGCGTTGTGCTGGAGCGGTTGCAAAATCTGGATCGTTTTCAAAGTTTATAGTATAGATTAAATTATCATCTTTAGAAACAAATTTTTCTGGTCCAAATCCTTTTGGACCAATAATTTCATTTGGATCGCAGGAGGCAACAACAGGTTTGCAAAAATAACTTTGACCGCCACAAATGGCCATACCTGCTGCACCAATGAGAGCACCAGAACCACCACCATAAAGATCTATAGCACCACCAGCAAAGCAGGTTGCTAAAGCTCCGTTATCGTCAGCTGTAGGGTTGTCTGGTAATGCTAAATCATATAGTGATATGGCACAAGAAGCTATACCAAACGAGCATGATGCTATACCTAATCCGCATCCAACTACAGTAGCGCAGAGGCCTATACCAACACCGCAACCCACAACAGATAGTGCACAACCTACGCCAGTTCCTAGTGCTTGACTACAAAGTATGGAGTCAGAGCCCCCCCCACCACATCCATCACTTGGGGGTGTTGGGGGATCATCAGGACTAGGTGGGTTATCTGGGTCATTTGGTGAAGGTGGGTCGCTTCCAGGTGGTGGCTCAGGACAAGGTGTTCCTGGAGGAGTTCCACTTACGCTACCTGAACTACAATCCACAGGTTTTGGGTCACAATTTCCAGAAGGACAATCTGGTTCTGGGTCGTCATTACAGTCTCCACTTGGACAATCAGGGTCTGGATCATTTTCACAATCCCCTTTTAATGGGCACCCTGGTTGAGGGTTACAAGAAGGCTCTGGACAATCATCACAAGTCTCACCATAAGGACAGCCATCAGGACCATTTGGTCCAGGGGGACCTGGAGGAGTAGGCCCATTTCCAGGCCCTCCTGGTCCACCTGGCCCTCCAGGCCCTTCAGGTATGTTTGGACCACCAGGACCACCAGGACCACCAGGAGATCCTCTTTCACCGATACCCCCAGGTGCACCAGGTACACCAGGTTCACCAATGCCTGGTTTATAGGCCGTAAAGCAAATAGCCAGTTGGAAATCGTTAATTTTTTCTAAACTAAAACTTCCTCCATACATGAAATTGTAAGCTTCAAATGCAGATGTATCTAAAATAAATTTATTGGAATCAAAATTCTTAATGCCTTTTGCAGCTGTTAATATTACCCAACATTTATCTACCGCAGGATACCAACCGGCTAAATATGTGGGTGAGTTGCTATAATCTAAACTTCTCATACGTACTCTAAAAGGGTTTTCTGTTGTTGATTGTATGTTTAGTTCACCAGTTAGTGTTATGGCATCATAACCCAAAGGCCCTCCAGATTCGCCCGAATATTTATTGATATCCCATTGGTATTGACCTCCTTTAGAAAAAATAGCATTGCTGGCTAAAATTTCTCCAGGTTTATTATTTCCTGGACTATATACGTTTTCTTCTAATGATATATTATTACAATCCGTACAAGGAAATGTTATTCCTATAGTATCAGTTTGTTTTAAATACCCATAATCAATATAGTTGCCTAACATAGCTTTAGTAAAAGCTACTCTATCGCGAACTGTTTCTCTATCTTCATAAAAAGCGTCTGGATTGTCTAAAGCAATTAATCTTGCTGTTTCAATTTTATCTACTAAACTAAATACCAGTCCATTAGGGTTTGATGCGATAACTGTGGCTTTTATAGGAAAAGTATTTGGTTTAAAATCAGCTATGTTTAGCGTTATAGAAGTGGACTCTCCAGCTTTTAAATCTCTAGCTAAAAAAGGAACGTTATGATATCCGTTGCTTGTTACGTAGTCCTTCTCATTTTGAAGCCTACCATAAATATCAATTGATGAATTTTTCTTTAATTTTCCTTCGCTTTGTATATCAATGATGTTTACATTATCTAATATGGTAAGTTCTGCTAATACAGCTGGTATATCTATATTTCCTTCATTTGTAATTATAAACTCAAACATAGCACTTTTGCCAGCCCTTAAAGCATCTGGTGCTATTATATCGTAAACTAATGCTGCGTAGGTAGAACTTGTTTCAACAGTTAAGGCCTGATTTAATGTTACTGTTGATGCATTAGGGTTGGTTAATTTCAAATCATAAGTATCTAATGTAACATCATTTAAATCCCAGTTTATAGTGGCTTCCATACTATTAGATAAAGTAATACTTAAAGCATTAAGAACTTCAACTCCATTTTTCATGAGTGTTGCAGTCATACCATCACGAAAACCGGCTCCTGTAATAGATGTACTTACAAGGTCATCTCCAACCGCATTAGGTGAAATACTTAAAATACTAAAATCTAAAACACGAGCTAAAATCTCAATATTTTGATTTGTGCTATAGTCAGTATTGATTAAAATATAATAATAACCTGCTTGTGTATTTGGTACTAAAACACGTTGATCTGGACTATTGGTATAAATCTGTTTAAATTCGAATTCATTTGGGGTAGGGATTTCCTCATGAGAGACATACATGTAATTTACTCCAGTAAAAATGTTAGAGTCTAAATCAATAATTAAGTCTTTTCCATCCTCTACAAGTACTTTATAGTATAGCCAGCCATTTTTCTTAAATGGAGAATAGGAAGGTGTGTCTATGGTTAATTCCCTAACTTCTAGGTCCATTGTAGTTTCACTAATACCAACATTATTGTCGTAATTACTTTCGTTTAAAGTATTGAATACATTTGTTTTTCCAATACCAAAATAGCTTCCAGGTAAAACACCTCTTATGGGGCTATTTAAGTTTACTGTTTGTGATTCGCCTGGCTGTAATTCAATTTGTAAATTATTTGATGCTAATAAAGAAGCTAAATCACTAAAGATGTTAGTATCTTGATTTACAAAAAGTGTATTTCCGATTTCACCGATAGCTGGATTAGTACCTATATTACTTATTGTAAATTGGGTATCTAAATCATCTCCTAATAGTCCTTCAGAAGGAACTATGAGATTTGAAATACTTAAATCTGAAGGTTCTGGAATTAATATTTCAGTTATCTTATGTGCAACATTATTTTCATCTCCAAATACTCCTTCATATATGCTATTAAATTTATCAGTATTGGCTAATAAATAGTAATTTCCAGTTAAGGTATTCGGGGCATTTATCTCGACACTGTTTGTTGTACTTTCTCCAGGTTGTAAAATAATATCTTGAATTTTATGGGCAACTTCGTTAGGCTTATTGGAAATATTAGGCATTGAACCCAAATAGAACGCATCAACCCAATGAGACCTTGTTGGTCCAACACCTTGATTAGTAATAGTATATTCAATATTAAATTTCTGTCCTTTAATAATAGTTGAAGGAACCGTGAGGTTTGACACAATTAAGTCTGCATTAGGTACCTCAATAACTTCAATTGTTTTTAGAGATTTATTGTTAATTTTATTAGTATCCTCTGAAACTGTATCATTGAAATCAGCAAATACTATGATATGATATGTACCTGAAATTCCATTAGGAATTTTAACGGTTTTAATTGTTTGTTTCGTTTCTCCTGCCTTTAAACCGTTTGTACTTAATTGTTCTAAATAAAAATCATCAGAGCTTAAAGTTTCATCAAAACTTAGATAAAGTCTTGTTTGAAAACTATAACTTAGATTGTCGCTGCCACTATTAACTACATCCCATTGTATTAATGTATCTGAGCCAGCATCAACTTCCGCAGAAACTTGAAGGCTATTAACCGCAATATCTATGTTTTTTGGTTCTTCAGCTATTGGGTTTGATAGTATAGGTGAGGCTAAGTTTATAGAGAAATTACTGATTTTGTTATTTAATTCATTAGTTTCAAATACTTTATCGTAATTGTCTACATAAAGATGTATATAAATGTCATCTGGAGTTTTTAAAGGTATTTGCAATGTTACCGATTTATCTAAGGTGGTACCTCCTAAAATTGTATTAGAAAAATTTTGAGTAGATAGAGGGATCATTTCTGAAGGTATCCAATTAGGGGATGTTGACCAGTAAAACGAGGTAGAAAAAGGTTTGGCATCTGCAACTCCACCATTGTGAATCCTATAATTTAATGTAAAAGGTTCACCTCTTGTTATGTTTTGAGGGTATTCTAAAGACACAGGGGCGAGATCTGCTCGATCATCAAATTTAATGTTGATAGTGTCATCGCTCCTTAGTACATTGTTACTTCTGGTTTCATACTCAAATACATTTTCATCTGAATCTGTTACGACATAAACATAATAGTCCCCTTCAATACGTTCAGGAATTTTAAAATTAAAATCAGTAGTATTTACAGTATATGTTTGGCCATTTTCTAACGGATTGGTTATACTTTTTCCAGCCAAATAAGTTTTAGCATTTTGACTAAAAGTATTGGTGCCGAGTGAAATAGCATTATTTTCATCAAATGTAGGATCTTGAGAAATATAGACTTCATCTTTCCATTTATTGACCAATGGAGGGTTATTCCCAAAATTTTCTACAGTCCATGACATATTTAAGTTTTGATTTGCTATGGCATCAGTAGGAATATTAATAGATGTTACAGAAAGATCAGAAGGTGGTCTCAATATAATATTTATGGGTTCACTTCTCATGATGTTATTTCCATAGCTAGATTCGTACATTCCAGTATAGTTACTAATGATATAAAAATAATACTCACCAAAAATATTTTCTGGAAGTTTAATATTCTGTATTTTATTATAGGTTTCATTGACTCTAACAAAATCTTCAATGACACAATCACCACCATTTTTTCCTAATGACACTAAAGAATCATTAACCTTGGTTGAAGTTGCAAAAGAAAAAGTTGGTTCTTTTGATATAAATACAGCATCTATCCAATACCTTTCAAATTTACACGGTCCTATTAATGGATCCAAAGGGATACTGGTATAAGAAACAATAGATGATCCTGAATACCCACCACCATTTCTACTTCTACCAGAAGAGGTTGAGCTGCTTAACGAGGTGTTAGATGATACATAAGGAGCTCTCCTCCAATAGCCACCAATAGCATCTTTTTCACCTACATTTTCAACAACGTATTGAATGGCAATTTCATCACCTGAAAAAGCACTTATTGGAGCACCCACACTAAGTAAATCTAAATCTGGAGTAGGAGGAAAATCTATAAATAATTGTTGATTTACAAAATTGTTCAACTCGTTAGATTCACTTAACGAGTCTCCATGGTCTCCTCTTTGTTCTGACACACAAACGCCATTTTCTAATCTACAATAGGCATCTTTATTATCTGTAATGATGAATACATAATAATTGCCTGTTATACCAAGAGGAATAGACACTTGTTGTGAATTAGAGTAAGATTCTCCAGGTAGTAAGGCACTAATATTGTCGAATTCTCCAAGCATAATATCATCCCCAGCTCTTAAATCTAAATCGGGAGATAACCAAATCCTATCCTTCCATTTAGTGTTATTGGTATTGCCGGTTCCAATATTATTAACTTCCCATGATACTGTTATGGTATTTCCTGATATAGCTTCTGAAGGAAAGTCAGGGTTGTTAATGGTAATGTCGGGTATTCCAGCAGCGGTAAAGTTTTGAATAGGACCTTCCGTTGAAAAACAAGAGTTTTTAGAAATAATTTGCCATGAATATTCCGTGTTTATATTCAAATTTCTAATATTATACTCTAATTGGTTTAGATCTGAAACTAAAGGCTCTAAAGGTTTAGGTGCATCAGTTGGCCATAGAAAGAGGTCATATAAAACGGTAAAGTCGCCTGGGCTCCAAGATAACCTTATGGGCTGATTTATGTTCACAGATTGATTAGCAGGTAGCATATTACTTACTGAAATTGGTGCAGAAGCAGGAATTACTTTAACAACTATACTATCTGAAAACTCACAACCATTATTAAACGTACCTTCTACCTTATATTCTGTGTCTACGCTTGGAGCTACGGTTATAGAATTGGAAGTTAAACCAGTTGACCATAGTAGTTCGTCAGCGTTATGTATATCCAGTGTTATGGCTTGACCTAAACAAAGAGTGGTTACCGAAGAAGTACTAATTTTGGGGTGTAATTCGGTTTCTAATTGAAAAGGTATTGATGCAACTTCACAACCTTGTACATTAGACACAGTTGCAATATAATTACCGGGCAAATCTGTAGTAATTTCTGTAGCATTCCCTAAATCATAGAACTCGTTGTCATATATTCTTCGCCATTTAACTGGCGTGTTATATTGAGTACTCAATGTGGTTATATTTCCTTGGCATATAGTGTTTCCTTGCGAGGATTGAATTACAGGTTCGGAACCAGGGTCTAAAACAGTAAGATTAAGAGTATGTTGAGTGCCGCATTCGTTGCTTGAATCAGTGAATGTGTAGATCCCAGATTCGGTGTATGTCTGTCCTCCAAATATATAAGACTCATTTTTGCATATAGTAATATTTTTTTGCGTAGATAACTGTTCAATAACTTCGATACTTGTAGAATCTGAAACAAGCTCAATACCATTAAAAGCTGTATAAGTAAGTGTATATGTATTTGGTAGAGCATCAGAAACTAAAAATATATTATTTTCTACATATTCACCAGACCATGTGCCACCAGATGGACTTCCTTCTGGTAACTCAAAGTTTGATGTGTTTGTACATATAGCATCTAATTCTGGGGCGATTACTGGAGTAGTTGTAGTTTCTAAAACATTAAAACTGTCTTCTGCTTCCTTAGTACAACCATTTTCTTCATATTTATAGATTATCGTATAAGTTCCTGGTAATAATTCTGAAGGGCTTATATTTGTAATTGGGGTGTCAAGATCTGTATTAAAATAGTACAATCCTCCAGCTGGTTCTCCCATATCTAAGGTAATAGAGGCGTCTAAAATATTTATAGTATTAAACGGTAAATTTAATATGGGGTTTGGAACTGACTTTATAGTTACAATTACTTCTTCTATATTATTACATCCGTTTGTATCTGTTATTTCTACGGAATAAGTAGTGGCTTCACTTGGATTAACACTTATTTCAGAAGTTGTAGCACCAGTATTCCAAATATATGTGTTTCCTCCAGTTGCAGTTAGTGTTACTGTTTCACCTTCGCAAATGGCTATATTAGGTGATACAGATGTTTCTGGATTGCTAAAATGGGTTGTGTTTTTTGAAATACTATCGTTCGAACTATCAATATCATCATCAATTATGGTGTAAGCACTTATCGAGTAGGTTGTTTCGGAAGAAAAATCTGCTGTTTGTGAAAATGTATAAGTTGTTTTATTTTCACTAAGGAGATTTAAATTATTAATAGTTTCAATAATAGGAGCTGCTCCATTAATACTATAAGCTACATTAAGATTGGTAATTGTTGTAGTTCCAAAATTAGTTATTTCAACCTCAATATTTTCATTTGTATTTAAATCACAGTCCGAATTAGGTGTTAAAATAGCTGATATACCAGCGTCATAATTTAACTTGGTACTTTGTGCCACTCTATAGGCAGGAGCCATATATAATTCGCCATTTTCATTAATGGCATATTCATAAAAAGCGAAGTTGTATGTGGTTGATGGCTTTAAACCAGTGAGAGTGAAATTGTTTTCAAAACCATTAAATACCACATAATTTCCATTACCTAAATCTTCACCATTTCCAAAAATAGAATTAGCATTGTAAGTAACAAAATCTGAAGGAGCTATGCTAACAGGAGCGCCTTCGTTGGCAATGACTAAGCGTCTAGTGCCATTTCCTGAAGTAAAGTTTATATCAAATGAGTTGAAATCAACATTGGTAAATTGAGCATTTGATACCTGTATTGTAGGACGTTCACCAAAAGTTTCAAGAGCAAAATGATATCCTGGTTTTAGATATAATTTAGAGTGGTTTCCATTAAATTCATATAAGGCAAAATGATAATTTTCACCAGCTAATAAATTTGTAATATTAACATTTGTTCCTGTGCCTGCATATAAAACATAATTTCCCGAATCATTAATGTTGTAATTGGTATTATAAAATCCTGATGAATTTGCGTTATAATTAGTTAGATCTTCAGGTTCAAAAGAAACAGGGCCATCTTGTCTACCTATTAAAAGTCTATTAGAACCATTTCCTTTTGTCCATGAAATATTAATACTTGTTGTGCTTCGACTACTAATAAATGCATTGTTAGCTTGAACAGTAGGAGTAGATAAAGTTGTTTGACTGTTTTCGTAAGGCGGATTGCCATTGGTATCGTTTCCTACTAAATAAAAAGTATCATTACCAGTGCCATTGTATTCAAAAACTTTGAAATAATAAGTTGTATTAGGTTGCAGACCATAAACCCAAGAAGCCCCATTGGTACCACTGTGCATAACAAATTCTCCAGGAGCAATTTCTTCCCCATTACCAAAGGTTGTGTTAGGTGTGTAAGAAGTGCCATCAACGGGCACAGCAGTAACAGGGCTCCCCGCTTTAGCAATAATAAGTCTGTTTATTCCATTTCCATACCAAGAAGAAGAAATATTTCGATAAAATCGGTTTCCATCTATATCACTAAAACTCATAGAAGTTGTATTTAGTGTGGGGTGAGCTGTGGTTATTTGGCTTGCAGTAGCACCAGGAGTAGAAACCGCAGAATTAGAGTTAAGGTATAACCTTCCATTATTTCCGTTATATTCAAATAAAGAAAAGTAGTAGGTGGTATTGGGTTTAAGATTGTACACATAATCATTAGTTCCAGATCCTTCATATAAAACAAAGTTGCCAGTACCTATTTGTGCAGAACTATTTCCAAAACTGCTATGACTATAATAATTCGTACCATTTTCGGGTTCTATATCTACCGGACTTCCTTCTTTAGCAATAAGTATAGTTCCTTGTCCATTTCCTCGTGTCCAGCTAACAGTCATACTTGTACCAATAATATTACTAAATTCAATATTGCTAGCTTGAATTGTGGGTGGTGTTAAAGTTGTAGCATTTGCTTCTAAGTATGTACTTGTTAGATATTCAGTAGAAAAATCAGTACCATTATATTCAAAAATTTTAAAATAATAGGTGGTATTTGGTGATAAACCATCAATGTAGAGATAGGAATACCCTGTTCCATCATAGACAACAAATTCGCCAGGAGCAATTTCATTTCCTTGACCAAAAGCATTAGCATTATAATCAGTACCATCAGAAGGTACGGAATTAACAACCGATTCTGCTTTAGCGATTATAATTCGTCTTTCTCCGTCTCCTGGGGTAAAATTTATTCTTATTCTATTGCCATCTGTTTCTATTACCGAGAAGTTAGAAGAGGGTGTTGTTGGCACTTGTGAAAAACCTAAACACGGAATGAATAAAATAAATAATAAAGCAAATGATTTGAATTTATAGAAAGTATAAGTATTCATATGAATTAATTTATTATAGTGTAGGTTATAGGGTGATTTGGAGTATGTATTAGTTTTTCTTACCAGACAACATATCTAAATTTTGGGAATACAAGAATGTTGTTCTTTACACATAGATTGCTGTTATTATCCTATTACATCTGACTAAGTGAGATACCGCTCACATAGAACTTTTAAGGAGTAAAAATTAAAATTATGAGCGGTAATAGATTATAAATTATCAACACAGAAAATATATTGTTTTTTATAGCTTGATAATTTGGTGATTACACTTAAATATTAAACTTAACCCCTCCGGCAATAACAAGTTGTCCGCCATCAATAACCACATATTTTAATTCTGCAAACGGTGTAATGTTTCCGCTAAGATTAAAATTTGCACCGCCACCAATGTTAAGCCCTAT
This sequence comes from Pseudalgibacter alginicilyticus, assembly GCF_001310225.1. GTDB lineage: Bacteria > Bacteroidota > Bacteroidia > Flavobacteriales > Flavobacteriaceae > Pseudalgibacter > Pseudalgibacter alginicilyticus. The sequence continues at coordinate 12,319 of NZ_CP012898.1, forward strand.
ACGACCATCACTAGCAGAGTAACTACCTCCAAAGCCGCCAAAAGCATCGTCGTAATCTACTTTTACGCTAGAGTAGTTAAGACCAGCAATACCGTAAACATCTATATTATCTTCAGCTAAAAAGTAGTAATTGGCGTTAGCATTCACTTCAAACCAGCTAATATTAATACCACTTTCGTCTTTTGGTAAATAATAAATTAATGCAGGTGAAATTGTAAAATTGTCTGCTATTGGGAACTCAGCATTAACTCCTATACCTAAATTTTCGATTTCGGTTCCATAGGCCAAAAAACCACCTAACTTGGTTTCGGTTTGAGCAGATACATTTATAGAAAACATAGCGATTAATGCGATTGTTAGTGTGTAATTAAATTTTTTCATTGTTTTTGGTTTAAAGATTTATTAATTAAATAGTTGTTTTACTTTTTTAATTATTTTACAGCTATCATGGCCTTATTGTTGTTGTCTGTATTTCATTTAAAAACAGCAAACAACAATGATCAAGAATAAATAGTATGAAGAAAATAAAAGCTGTATTAATATTTTTCTTATAGTTTAATTACCGTTCATCATACCAGCACCTGAAAATAAGTTCATACTTTTATATTGATTAGGTTTTATAGAAGTTGTTGTTTTATTCAATGATTTAGCTATGACATTAACATTGTTTTTAGGCTTCTTTTTATCTATAATATCCATTTCCATTATTAATCCGTTTGAGAATTGTTTTATAATTCTAGAATCAATATCTGGTAAATTCATTTTATTTTGACCGCTAAAATTCAGAAAATTAGTTAGTGTGATTTCTGCTTCTGTAGTATGATATATTTTCATTAGATACCTATCGTCTTCAAGTTGAAGTCCGTGGCATTGATAACCAATAATAGTTTTAGAAGGTAAATCAGAAATTTCATATGTATTAATGTTTTCTTCAGTCTTTCCAGCATCGGGGATCGGGTATATTTGCATAAATTTGTTGCCTTGAGCATCAATAAGCATTAAAGAGGTGTTAAGGTTATTGTCAAAAAGCATAATGGTTTCCCCCATCTTTTTAGTTGTTTCGCTATTCATTTTTGTGGCTTGGTACTGGGCGCCATCTTTAATTAAAAAAGTTAAATTCATAACCTCATTTCGTTTGGTATTCAAGACCAGTTCAGTTTCTAATTTCCAGTCAAAGTCATAAGAATTTGGCAAATCACTCGGTTGTATTTTATGATTTTTTAATGCAGATTTAACTGATTTTACCTGTCCTTTAGAGTTACTTGTGTCATAGTCATCCTCGTCGATGTCACCTTTGGGTTGATTGCCCCCTTTAACAACACCGCCCATAACCGCTTCCATGAGACCTTGGCCTTGCATGCGTACTTCGCGTGCGGGGGGTAATGTAACTTCCACGGGCTTATAATCATAAATCATTAAGCTTTCCCCTTTTTGCCGTGGCATTTCGCCTATTTCAAAGTTTTGTTTGGATTCCCCTATTTTAGTAAAAACCTCAACGAGTCTATCTTTATTATCGAATAAAACATAACTACCTTCATAGCCAGGCTCGTTTAAATAATTGAATTTAGTATAGGTTTTACCATTTAGTGTTTGCTTTGATTCAGCAAAATCTTCGTATCTAAAATCGTCAGGTTTATAAATGAAAGCAAATTCAACAATACCGTTAAATGGGTTTGCCGTAACTCCTAAATCAGATTGTTTTTGTAATTGAGCCATGAATGGTTCTGGAGGTAATTTATAAGCGTCCAACATCATAGTTGGTACCATTAAACCTTGACTTTGCAATGCAACAATAGAAGATTTGGTGTATTCACCATCTTTAAATCCATAAATAAAACCTTCGCTATCTATAAACCCTGGTTCAGGCAAATCATTTTCTAATCTCACAGCAATTTCATTAGCATCAAAGTATTGTGTTTGTGTCAATTTCCCATTTTCATGCAATTTTACAACAGCATCTTCTTTGTAAAAACTTTTTTTTAGTTCTGTGTTTTTGTTTAATGCGGAATTACTTGAGGTAATTTGACTGTTTGAAGTTGTTGTTATTTCATCATTGCTATTTTTGTTATTAGGAGTAGTAACATCATCAATAGTTTTTTCTGTTTTTTTGCTAACAACTTCATCTGTTTTTCTGAGAATGGTACGTTCTGCAGCTTCTTCAGCTTTTTGCTTTAGTTTTTTTAAAAACTGAGCTTGTACTGAATAAGTAATGCATAAAATAAAAAAAGTTGTTATAATTACTTTTGGTTTCATTTTAAGTATATGAATTTATTTGTTGCATTTTTTATAAAGACTATGTTTTAGTTTTGCGAACAATCTATGTCCTTCCATGCTTGGGCAGCGGCTTCTAATTCTGCATTTCCAATATCTTGTAAATATTCTTCACAGTTACCATACGCATTTATTAATTGAATGGACGCTTGTTTCAAACTATTACAATTAGTTTCGTTAGGGTTTAGTTGATAGGCTTGTAAGATGTTAGAGTAATCTTCCGTTACACTAAGAAGCGATTGAAAACAAGATCCATTTTGCTCACCACCACCGTCATCACTACTATCAGAGCAATTTGTGAAAAAGGCTAATGTTGCAATAACTGTAAGGATTCTAAAAGTAGTTTTCATAATTTTAATTTTTTAATAGTTAATTTTGACTTGATTTTTAAAAAGGGAATAAATTCAATGATTACATCTTCATTATTCCCCTTTTCACTGATTAATAGCGTCTTTTATTTTTTTAATCTGAATGATTTCACAACTTTATTATCTAACGTAATATTAAATACATACTGGCCGCTTTTTAAATGATCAATACTTACATAGATATTTTGATCATCCTCTTTTTTTATATCATTAGTTTCAACCATTATACCTTGTTTTAAGCATATAAAAGGAACAGAACTATTAAATAGGAGTTACTGCTGAAGTAAAATTAGTTTCAAATAAGAGCGTGTAATTCTACATATGTAACAAAGTATAGAACAATTGTAACATGTAAGTTATACTGCTACTTTGAAGCGTATCCTGAAGGGGTACAATTATAAGCTTCTTTAAAACATTTAATAAAATAAGAAGGCGTATTGAAGCCTACTTGGTAGGCAATTTCGGAGATGGTACTATTGTTTTGTTCTAAAAGTGTTTTAGCTAGCTTTAAACGTTCAGCTCTAATAAATTCTGTAGTACTTAAATTTGTTAATGCTTTTAGTTTTCTATGCAATTGCATTCTGCTCATAAGCATGGCGTTACTTAAATTTTGAGCATTAAATTCTGGATTTATAATGTTTTTGTCCAGAACATCTTTTAAATTTTGGAAGAATACTTGATCGGCAGAAGTGGAAATCAAATCGTTAAGTTCAAAAGTATTACTATATAATTTTTGTAATTGTTGTCTTAATTCAATAAGTTTTTTTACTCTAATTTTAAGTTTTTTGCTGTTAAAAGGTTTTAGTATATAATCGTCTGCACCCGTTTTAAGTCCTTTTATTTCATTTTTATCACCACTTTTAGCTGTTAATAATATGATAGGAATGTGGCTAGTGCGTTGATCATGCTTTAAGGTATTACATAACTCAACACCGTTAACTTTGGGCATCATAACATCACTAATTATAATGTCTGGAATGTGCTTTATGGCACTTTTAATTCCTTGCTCACCATTAACAGCTTCTTTAATAGTATAGTTGTGTCTAAAAATAGTGATTACATAATCTCGAATATCGTCGTCGTCTTCTACAATTAACAAAACGGGTTTGTCTTTGTTGTTTTCTATTTCAGTTTCTATACTATTTTCTTTATCAGAAATAGGGGAATGTATAGTATGTGTTGTTAAGGCATTGTCTGTTATTTCAGAAGTACTATAAAAAGAACGTTCAATTGGGAGGGTGATTGTGAACTGTATTTCATCATTATTCATGGTATGTGCAACAATATTACCATGCGATAAAATACACAGTTCCTTAACTAAAGAAAGACCAATTCCAACACCATCAGTTGTTTTATTTGTTTGGTAATAACGCTGAAATAATTTACTGATTTCAGAATCAGGTATTGTGTTTCCATTATTAATAATAGAAACAATTAATTGACCATTTTGTATTGTAGATTCAAAATAGATTTTGCCTTTTTCTGGAGTATATTTTATAGCATTGCTTAATAGGTTTGATACAATTTTTTCGATAATATCAGGGTCAAACCAAGCATCATCAATTGTTTGTATATTATACGAATAATCTATTTTCTTTTCTTTTGCTTTAAATTCAAAAGCTATAACTAATTGTTTTAATAATACCACTAAATTGCCTTTGCTAACTGATAAGGTTAAATTTCCAGATTCAAGTTTTGCTAAATCTAACAATTGATTTACAAGGTTAAGAAGGCGGTGCGAATTACGCTGAACAAGTGTTAATTCTTTTCTATCTTCATTAGAAAGATTCGTTTTTTGTAGCTGATTTTCAATAGGACCTGTAATTAATGTAAGTGGTGTACGAAATTCATGAGATAAATTTGTATATAATCTTGTTTTAAATTTATTAAGTTTTTTTAAACGTTTGGTTTCTTCGTTTTTAAACTGAAGTTGCATTTTCATGTGCCAACGCCATTTTAGGTAATAGTAAATGGCAAAGGATACTATGATAAATAAAAGGATGTATATAATAATGGCCAAAGTACTAAAATACCAAGGTTGTTTGATGGTAAAGGTATAGGTTGCAGGTGTTTCATTCCACACACCATCATAACTACAAGATATCACTTTAAATATATAGTTGTTAGGGGGTAAATTGGTGTAGTGAGCTACGTCATGATTATTAGAATTTATCCAATCTTTATCATGGTTTTCTAATTTATATTTAAATAAGTTTCGGTTTGGTTGTGAAAAATGTAGGCTTGAAAACGTAAAGGTCATTGTGTTTTCATCACTTTTAAAGTTAGCATTGTTGATTAAAGGCCGTTCTTTCGAGAAGATTTCAAATTTAGAAATAATCGTTTTTGGTTTTGTTGTATTGTAGGTTAATTGTTCAGGACTAAACCAATTAACACCTTCTAAGCCTCCAAAATATAAGATTCCGGATCGTTGATCTTTAAAATAGGCACCGGTATTGAATTCCGTGCTTTGTAAACCGTCATAAACAGTAAAATTTTCAAAATTATTATCTGGGTTTTGTGGATCGAATCTGCAAATTCCATTATTGGTACTTAGCCATAAACTACCATGGTTGTCAGGTAGAATACTATAAACAACGTCGTTTGGTAGCCCATCTTTTGTTGTGTATGTTTTGATCTTTTTGTTTTTTATATTGTAAGTCTTGAGACCAGAACCATTGGTACCAACCCAAAGTATGTTATTTGAAAAATAAAGTGTTTTTATTTTATCAGCTAGGTTATCTATTTTAGAAATTTTATTGGTGTGTTTATCTAATTTAAAAACTCCATCATTATCAGTTCCTATCCATAATGTATTATCGTTACCAGTTATTAAAACTCGAACATTGTTACCTTTAAGATTTGAATTGTTACTGTTGTATTTCTTAACGATACCTTGATTTTTGTCAAATAATAAAATTCCATTGCGTTCTGTACACAACCATAATTGATTTTCAGAGGCTTCAACAATCTGCCATATAGTGTATTTGGAAAGTTCTGGGTAAAATTTGTAATTTCCCGAAGCATCTAAACTATTTAGTCCATATCCTTGATGTCCAATCCATAACACATTGTTGTTAAAGTTTAAACTAATTACACGGTTACTAGCTATTGATGAATTGTTTGTAGTAAAAGTTTTATATGTATTTAATTTTACATCAAAATATGTTAAACCTTTACCTGAAGTACCTATCCAAAGGTTTGATAAGTTGTCTGTAGTGATACTTCGTACCATATCTACATTTACATTTTTAGGAACTTGGTTATTTGTAAGTATATTAAATTTTATCAAATGCTCGTCATAATAACTGGCACCTGTGCCATCAGATCCAAACCAAATAATGCCTGTAGCATCCTGATATATACAGAGCATATCATTATAGTGTATAGCAAATGGATTGGTTTTATTGGCAGTAAAGTTGTTTACCACATTTCTTCTTAAATCTATTAAATAGACTCCATTTCCATAGGTAGCTATCCAAACTCTATCTTTTTTATCAACTAAAATGTCTTCTATATTTAGGTCTGGGGGTAAATCTTTGTGATGAAATTTTATAAAAAAATCTTGATTTAAAGGTTTTAGAAATAGGCCTTCGCCAAAAGTACCTAACCAAATGGTGCCCTTAGAGTCTTCTTCTAATGAACTAAAATTAGGATTGTTAGATTCTGAAACAGTTATTTCAATGTATGAATGGTTTTGATATTTATAAACAGCACCCGATGTAGCTATGATTAAATCATTATTAACTTCAATATAATCGTAAACAGTTTTATTTATATCAGTGTCTTTAAAAATTTGTACTGTGTCTTTTGTTTTAGCATCTATTTTTAGTAAGCCATGGTCATACGTACCCAAATACATATTTAATACTTTGTCTTGAAAAACAGTACTTATACTATGAGGTAATTTAATATGTTTAAAATCATCTGTTTTTGGTTGATATAATTCTAATTTTCCAGAATGAGTTATTATCCACAGTCGGTTTTGTTTATCAATGTATATTTTCCCAAGCTTACTAAAAGTACTTCTTGTAATATCTTCAAATTGTTTGTCGTAATACGTAAAGTGCCTACCATCGTATTTATTCAAACCATCTTGGGTTGCCAACCACAAGTGTCCAATACTGTCTTGGGCAATACTGATGACACTATTTTGTGATAAACCATCATTAATTGTTAGCGTTTTAAAGGCAAATTGCTTAGATGAAATAATAGAGTCTTGTGAAATGGGAGATCTGCTTTGTGTGTGTAAATAGAAAGAAAAAAGCAGAGTTCCGCATAAAATAACAAACCCGAATTTTTTACAATTTGTAAACAACATACAAATAACTTTATTGACTATATTAATAAAATAATAGTTGACGAAAATAATAATTTTATATTATATAAAGATAATCAGTAAGTTAAACAATTTGTTTTCAGTAATTTCTTATATTGTACGAGACTCATGTTGAGGGTTTTTTTGTTGGAAAATTTTACTTATTTTAGGCTTCATGAATGCAGTTATCCAATCAACCCTTAAAACACTACAAAAATCTCAATCCTTATTAGAAAAATTAACAGACTATCAGTTATGCAATGCATCGGTTTCTCCTTATTACTCGAGTATAGGAACACACCTTAGACATATATTGGATTTTTATGAATGTGTTTTTAATGATAACCCTGAAACTAAAATAGATTTAACTTCAAGATCAAGAAATAAAGAGGTAGAACAGCGGTGTGATTGTGCAAAAGATTATTTGAACTTAATAATAACTAAGTTAAAAACATCAGATTTTGAAATGAATAAAACCATTTTTGTAACAGACGATTTAGGTTTAGGAATTATTGAGATACCATACACTTATGGAGCGTTGTTGGCACAGGCTAATAGCCATACCATTCATCATTATGCTATTATTAATTATATTTTAGATAATTTAGGAATTGTACTTGAGGATGCTGATTTTGGTTATAATCCAACTACTCCAAAGTAATTGTTATGAAATAAAAAGATAAACTTATTTCTTTTTAAACATACTAGACATGATAATTTTTAAGCCTTTAAAAATTAAAAATACAGCAAAAGCACAAATCAAACAGCCCACAATTAAAAGTGGTAAATAAAGCGGTTTTTCTTTGTTTGACATTGCAATACTTAGTAAAATAGGCCCCATAAAGAGACTTAATACTGCAAACACCATAGTTTTTATTCCTTTGAAAAGTAGTTTTTTATCAGTTTTACTGGTTTCCATCTATATAGTTTTGAATTGCTAATCTAACGTTTTTATGTTCTTTAAGAAGTCGTTCAGCTTCTTTTTGAGAAATATTAAGCTCTGACATAATCATTCGGCTGCCTCTATCCACTAATTTATTATTACTTAATTGCATATCTACCATTTTGTTTCCCTTTACACGCCCAAGTTGAATCATGGTAGTAGTAGTTATCATGTTTAGCACTAATTTTTGAGCCGTACCAGCTTTCATTCTGGAACTTCCTGTTATAAATTCAGGTCCTACAATAACTTCAATAGGAAATTGTGCTGTTTGTGAAAGCGGGCTGTTATAATTGCAAGTAATACAGCCTGTAATAATATTGTTTTTGTTACAGGTTTTTAAAGCGGAAATAACATAGGGTGTTGTGCCAGAAGCAGCTATTCCTATAACAATATCATTTTCTGAGATATTGTAAGATTGAAGGTCATCCCAACCTAATGTTAGAGAATCTTCAGCAAACTCAACTGCTTTTCTTATAGCTTTATCACCTCCAGCAATGAGTCCTATAACTAAATCATGAGAAACTCCAAAGGTAGGGGGGCATTCTGAAGCATCTAAAATGCCTAATCGGCCGCTAGTGCCCGCTCCAATATAAAATAATCGGCCGCCTAATTTTAGCTTGTTTACTATTTGAGAGACTAATTTTTCTATTTGAGGCAGCGCCTTTTCAACAGCTGAAGGCACTGTTTTATCTTCATTATTTATACTTAACAATAAGTCTTTTACATTCATTTTTTCCAAATGATTGTAATGAGAATCTTGTTCGGTTGTTTTAATAAAACTCATGTTTCAAAAGTATGAATTTAATATGAGTTTAATTATAAAGAATATCTTCGACTTCTATTTTTTTATCATTTATAAAATCATAGAGTGTTAGATATCTTAGCGTATAGTAATCTACCCAAAAATCTTCAAGTGAGTTTAAGTATGTTACAATAGCTTGATCCTTTTTTTCCTGACTGATGTTTAAATCGGTTATGGTTACTTTGCCAAGTACATATCTCTTTTTTGTAATATCGTAACTTTTATCAGCTATCTCTTTTGCTTTTTGAGAAGTTAATAAAAAATCTCTTTTACTTGACCAGTTTAGTACATGAAGGTAAATTTCCTGTTCAAAAGCTTGTTTATCTTGTTCAATATTATTGTTGGTTAAATCTAAATTGGCCTCAGCCATTTTGCGTTCTGATTTTGAAACACCCCAATCAAAAATAGGAATTCCTATGTTTAATGCAATGTATTGTTGTTTGTTGTAATTATTGAATAAATTATTAAACTCGCTACCATATTGTGAGATGCCTAAGTTAGCAATTAAATTCATTTCTAATCTATTGCTTCCTTTGGCTCTAGCCAACTCATTTTCTGCTTGCAACCTTTTCCTTCTAAATTCTATAACAGCTTTTCTGTTGTTTTGAGCTTCCTCTAAAGCTTTGTTTATATCTACATCAAAAAGTGCCAATTCATCAGGTATTTCTAATGCTATGTTTTCATTATTTAACTCTAAATAGCGTGCAATATTTTGGGAAGTTCGCTTGACTTCAATGGTGTTTGATGTAACGTTATTTTTAGAATTTAATAGTGATAATTCCATTTGTAATAATTCATTTTCTGCTATTTTCCCCATTTTAAAACGCCCTTTGGAAATTTGGTAGAGTGTATCTTGGTTTGATAAGTTTTTTTTGGAAATGTTTAATTGCATTTGAGCTTTTAATAAATTAAAATAACGCAGACAGGTATTGATGGAAATTTGTTCCATGGTTTCAATAAAATCACGGCGAGATTCTTCGTAAATTAAAGGTTCAATTTTTTTATCCCATCGAAAACTATTGTAAAAAAGTGAGTTTTGACGATATCTAATAGAAAATGGAACAACAGAATAATTTGTAATATTGCTATTGCCATATAAATCTACCTTTTCTAAATTAGAATAGAGAGATATTGTGCCTCCAGTTAAAGCTACGTTTTGAGATAATGACAAGCCACCGGCTAATAATAATTGGTTTTGATTAACAAAAACATCTTGACCTGCATCATTGGTCTGTCTGTTTGTTGAGTTGCTAAATTCTGGTAAAGTAGCATTCAAACTAAGTTGAGGTAAAAAGCGTGCTTTGTAGTTTTTAAAACGCCAAAAACTGGCTTGGTTTCTGTTTAGGTTTGTTTTGTAATCAGGAGATTGTTTTTGTGCTATAATAATAGCTTCTCGTAATGTTATTTGTTTAGACTGTGATAATAAAGTAACTAACGGTAAAATAACAATTGCTATAAAGGATATTTTTTTCACACGTTTAATTTTTGAATTGTTTGTTGGTATAATTATAATTAGTTGTTAGACTATTATTTTATTCAGAGCGCAAAGCCTCTATTGGTCGTTTGTTAGCAGCAGCTTTTGCTGGAAGTATACCAAATATTAACCCTATAATGACAGCAATAAAAAATGAAATTAGAATTGAGTTTAACGAGAGTATGGTTTCTATTCCAGAAGCGATTTCAATTGCATAAGCTCCTACAATACCTACCATAATACCTATAATACCTCCACCTAAACTAATAAGGACAGATTCTGATAAAAATTGTAAAATAACATCTTCTTGTGTGGCACCAATGGCACGCATAATACCAATTTCTTTGGTGCGTTCTAAAACAGAAGCCAGCATGATGTTCATAATTCCAATACCTCCAATAAGTAAAGAAATACCAGCAATAATACTCAAGACAATATTAAAAATTTGTTTTGTTTTTTGTTGTTGTTTTAATAATTGAATGGGAATGGTTATTTCAAAATCAAGTAAATCATTATGTCTTCTTTTTAACATTTTGCTTAAAACTTCAGCAGTAGCTTTTAGTTCGTTTGAGTTGTATACTTGTACTGTAAGTTTATCTATTTGATGATAATTGCCTCTAGAAATTCTTTTTTTAGGACCACTTTGGTTTGGATTAATTCCAGCAGTAAGATTATCAACAATTATTTTTCGATCTTGATATCTCACTAAAAATGTTTTAATAGGGATGTAAACATCTTGATTTATGTCTCTAATTCCTAAGTTTTCTTGGGCTTGGTCAGAAATTAGCTTTTCCTCAATAATCCCAATGACTTGTAGCCAAACATCTTTAACTTTAATTTGTTTACCTAAAGCACTTTCACCTGTAAATAATTTTTTTTCAACTTTTCTTCCAATAATACAAACGGGTAAGGCGTTTTCTGTTTGATAATCTGAAAAAAACTTCCCTTTTTCAATATCAATATTTGAAGCTTCAAAAAAAGAAGCAGTTACACCAATAAGTTTCACGGAATTTTGTTTTCCATTATTAATAACATAGGTGTTTAATATAATTTCGGGACTGACTGTTTTAACACTCGGGATTATGCTTTTAACACTTAAGGCATCTAAAATATCCAATCCCTTAGAAAATCTTTTAGGTTCGCTGTTTTCTTCTTCAATATCATCTTGACCAGTATCTGTGTCTTCGTTGTCAGGAATAGGGGTAACTACAATATCATTTACACCAACCAACTCCAATTGAGATAGTATTTCTTTTTCAGCGCCGTTACCAATAGCCAACATGGTAATAACTGCTGCAACTCCAAAAATAATTCCTAAAGCGGTTAAAAAAGTCCTGAATTTATTGGTCTTAATGGAACGAAACGCTTCAATGAAATTAGATTTTAGTTTTTCTAAAAGTATTCTGTCTATCATTATTAGTTGTCTAAAAATATGATGTTATTAGTATCGGTATCCTCTGGCTTGTTTAAATAAACCGTTTCATTTTCTTTTAGCCCTCTTTTAATTATTACTTCATCATTATTTGATAAACCTAATTCTACTTGTTTTTTTAGTATAGAATAGCCTGATTTTACATAAGTAAAGCTAATAGAGTCTTTACTAAAAATAGCTTCAAGCGGAACTGTTAAGACATTTTCTTCTTCATGGGTTAATATTCTGTTTGAAGTTGTCATACCAGGTCTAATATTGGTATTCGTTTCATTTAATTTAATTAAAACTTGAAATAGCTTAATGTCTGATCCTCTTTTGTTTTCACCTACATTAGCCACATCTGTAACGATACCTTCCAATTCAATTTCTGGAAACGCATCAAAACCTACTTTAACAGGTAAATCTTTTTTTATTTTTCTAATGTCAACTTCATTACTATAGGTTTTAGATTCCATTTTGGTTAAATCTGGTAGACTCGCAATAGCAGGTTCCCAGGGAGAGATTGTAGAACCAACTTTCTTTTTATTTCCTCCCCAATCTTTAACATAGGTTACCATACCTTCATCTTCAGAATAGATTGTAAACTCTTTTTGTAGCTTGGTAAGTTCTTCTATTAGTTTTTTTATTTTAACAACCTCATTACCTACCTGAATCATTTCAGCATTTGCTTGTCTTTTTTTTATAGAATAATCTTCTTTTTTTTCTTGTAAATCGCGTTCGTTTTTTTCAATATTTATTTCAAGTTGTCTAACCGTAGCAGGAGGTTCATAAATAGAACGTGTTAATTCAAGTTTATTTTCTTCGATGCTAAATAACAGATCTTTAATTGAATTTCGCTCTTGTTTTAGAGTGAGAGTTGTATCGAGTTGTTTTTGGGTAAATTTAGATTGAGCATTTTCTAAATTAAGCATGGCATCGTTAATTTTTCCGTTGACTTCGGAAGCATCTAATTTGCCAATATACCCTCCTTTTTTTACAACAGTTCCTTCAGCAACTAAATCTTGAATTTTGAGGTTGTATATATTAAACCTTCTAGCGTTAATAGGGCCATTTATTTCTTTTGAACTTGTAGATTGTGCTTCTCCAGAAATAATAACTTCATTTATAAATTTCCCTTTTTTAACTTCTACAGTGATGGGTTTGTCTTCGTTAGAACTATCCTTAAAAAACGAATATGAAATGATTATGGCAATAACACAAACTCCAGTGATGATGAGTTTTTTTTTAGACATGATTTAGCTAATTTGGTTGATGAAAATCAAATTTACTTAAAAAAGTCAGTAAAATATTATTCTATTAGTAAATATTTACCTAGTTAATAGATTTAAAATTTTATGAGAAAGATTTTGATAATCTTTAGTGTAAAAGCATCATTCAATAGTATAGATAAATTGATCTGATTCTGATAACCTAAAATAACCCAAGGGATAATTGTCTGGATTGGTTTCGTTTATACAATTTCCTCTTACAGTTGCTGGTTGGGTTTCAAAAGGGTCACCACTTTCAGAATCAGTTTGTTGTAGTAATATAGACATAAATTGATAATAACGTTCAGAAATTCCATAACTATTTATGGTTATTAAGTCTCCTGTTTTACTTGCTTCTTCAGAATAAAAAGCAAAAATTTGATTACCGTCATTAAATTCATCATTATATATATTTAAACTGATAATAGGTAAGTTGCTATTATCAAATTCAAAAAGGTAAAAGTTTTTTTGATTAGGAGGATCCATATAATAAGCTTTTAGTTCAATATCATTTCCAGAAAAACCACCATTGTTTTTTTGATCAACAAAATCAATAGATGTAACGGGTGTTAGGACTTCTGTGGCTGTATAGACTTCTTCATTATAAATAATGCTAAGCGTGTATGTTTCATTTAAAACAGGGTTAAAATTATGATTTCTATAAATACCCGTATCATCTTCTTCAATAAATGTGAAAATTCTATTATTGGAATCTATGATTTTAACATTGGCATGGTTTGCTGGTGGTACTTGATTGTTAAAATAGGGCGCTGTAAGTGATAATCTGATACTTTGATATTGCCCGGTAGTTTCTTTAAACCAATTTATAGAAGCATCAATAACAAGTCTTGGAGGGGTGTTTGGAAGGGACACCTCTATAACGTCTTCGCACGAAATGAACAGCAAACTAATGGCAAATAAGTATATTGTTTTTTTCATGACATTAAAATTTAAAATTATAAGAAATAGATGGAACAATTCCAAATATAGATAAACGAGTAGCTTCATTAGCGCCAGTTTCATTATTTCCAGCAAAGGCAATAGAAGCGGCATTCCGGCGATTATAAATATTGTAAATACCAAATACCCAATAGCTTTGTAAGCCATTTGTTTTTTGATGTTTTGGGGTAAATGTGGCCGATAAATCTAAACGATGATAAGTTGGTAATCGGTTAGTATTTCTATTACTAAAGTTAGGTATGTTTATTCCGTTGTAAATATATTGTGCATTTGGAAACGTAGTGGGTTGACCCGTTTGAAGCAAAAAATTACTATTAAGTTTCCATTTTTCATTCCATTGGTAACTTCCTGTTAGTGATATATCATGAGTTTTATCATAAGGTGTGTTATACCATTGGCCGTTATTAATACCAATTTCATTAGGAGTTCTGCCTTTGGTTTGTTGTTCAGATTTTGAAAGGGTGTAAGCAAGCCAACCTTTAAAATCCCCTTCGTTTTTTTTTATTAAAATTTCTACCCCATAAGCTTTAGCTCGTCCATTTAAAATAACTTGCTCAATAGCATTATTGGCAATTAAATCCGCTCCATCAATATAGTCAATCCTATTTTTAACGGTTTTATAAAAACTTTCTAATTCTAAAGAGTAGTTGTTCTGATTAAAATTTTTAAAATAGCCAATAGCAAATTGATTTAATAGTTGTGGTTTGATGTATTTTCCGCTAGGCGCCCAAACATCCAGAGGAGTAGGGGAATTGGTATTTGATAACAAATGTAAATATTGAGTCATTTTATTATAACTCCCTTTAATAGAGGTACTATTATTTAGTTTATATGCCAATGATAAACGAGGTTCCATATTATAAAATGATTTAATAATATGGCTTTTTTTAAAAGATTTTGTGCCAATTGGGTTTGCTTTTGTGTAAATTTTGAAATCGTTATTAAATACTACAGCTTGATTATTTTCATAAATATTGAGTTCACTTTGTCCCATTCTATAAAAACTACTAAACCGCAGCCCATAGGACCATGCCAACTTATCTGATAATTTGTGTTCAATATCTAAATAAATGGCATTTTCAAACGCATATTTGTCAATGAGTTTAAGTGGGTTTATTACAGACGACTCTTCAGTTGGTTTAATATCGCCGGGGTTAAATTTGTAATAAATACTATTTAAGCCATATTGCAATTTTAATTTATTACTTAAATAATGTTTAAAATCATACTTAAAATTAAAATTTTTAATTCCTGAATCCCAATTAAATTCTACAAAATTTAGTTTTAATCCATAGTAATAATCAGAGTAAATAAAGGAAAGGTTTGAAAATAATTTATCAGAAAATAGATGGTTCCATCTAAAATTTAAAATAGAATTACCATAGGTGTTTTCAAAAGCATCATTAATTCTAAATACATCGCGACCAAAATATCCAGATAAAAAAATATTATTTCGTGAGTTTAGCTTATAACTTAGTTTGGTGTTTAAATCATAAAAATAGGCAATATTGTTAATGTCGAAAATCGGCAAAAATAGATGAGCATAACTAGAGCGACCACCAAAAAGAAAGGCTCCTTTATCTTTTTTTAATGGGCCTTCAGCAAGTAATCTGCTTGATACTAACCCAATGCCACCATTGACATGAAAGGCATTGCTATTACCGTCTTTTTGATAAATATCGAGAACAGATGATACTCTTCCACCATATCTGGCAGGAATACCTCCTTTGTATAATTTTAAATCTTTTACAGCATCAGGGTTGAATACAGAAAAGAAGCCAAATAAGTGAGAGGAATTGTAAATAGTGGCTTCATCTAAAAGAATTAAATTTTGATCAGCCGCGCCACCACGAACATTAAAGCCAGAAGTTCCTTCACCAGCATTTGTTACACCCGGTAATAGGGTAATGGCTTTAATAATATCAGGTTCTCCCATTACCACAGGTATTTCCTTTATACTAGATGACGTTAGTTTATTCACGCTCATTTGAGGTGTTCTGATGTTTAGTTTTTCAATATTTTCAGTTATTACAATTTCGTCTAAACTTTCTGATGTTTCCAATAGACTAAAATTTTTTGTAATATTTTGAGTGAGTGAAATGGTTTCTACTACGGATGAAAAACCTAAATAACTAATTACAAGTTTGTAGGTGCTTTTAGGAAGGGTAATGGAATAGAAACCATAGGCATTGGTTGACGTTCCTGCTTGAATTTCAGGAAAGATAACATTTACACCAATGAGTGTTTCATTGCTTTTTTTATCCGTAATGATTCCGCTAATGGTGTATTTTTCTTGGGCTAATACATTAGAAATGATGAAGCAACAAAATATAAATGGCAACCAAGATATGAGCTTCATGAAATGCGATAATTTTGTATAAAAATAATAAAAAAAGCCCCCGAAAAGGAGCTTTTGAAATATAATATATTTTTTAAAAACTATTCTAAAATAGCATTGAATGTTTTACTAGGACGCATAACTTGATTGACAAGTGCTTCGTTAGGCTCGTAATAGCCACCTATGTTTACAGGTTTGCCTTGAATGCTATTAAGTTCATTGACAATAGTACTTTCGTTCTCAGTTAATTTTTGAGCAATGGAGGTGAATTCTTCTTTTAAAGTAGCATCTTTAGTTTGATTTGCCAATTCTTGAGCCCAATACATAGCCAAATAAAAATGGCTTCCTCTATTGTCCAATTCACCAGATTTCCTTGAAGGTCCTTTTTGGTTTTCTAACAATTTGTCAGTAGCATCATCTAAGGTTTGTCCTAAAATTTTTGCTTTTTCATTATTGTTAACCTCTCCAAAATGTTCTAAAGAAACCGCAAGTGCTAAAAATTCACCTAAAGAATCCCAGCGTAAGTGGTTTTCTTCTAACAGTTGTTGCACATGTTTTGGAGCCGATCCACCAGCACCAGTTTCAAACAAGCCACCACCATTCATTAAAGGAACTATTGATAGCATTTTAGCACTGGTACCAACTTCTAATATTGGGAATAAATCTGTTAAATAATCACGTAAAACATTTCCTGAAACAGAAATAGTGTCTTTACCTTCTTTAAGCCTTTCACATGTAAAAATAGTGGCGTCAATAGGTGATAAGATTCTTAAATCCAATCCAGAAGTATCGTGATCTTTTAAATATAAATTTACTTTTTTAATTAATTCAGCATCATGAGCTCTGTTTTCATCTAACCAAAAAACTGCTGGTGTTTGTGAGGCTCTTGCTCGAGTAACAGCTAATTTCACCCAGTCTTGAATAGGCGCATCCTTTGCTTGACACATTCTCCATATATCACCTTCTTCAACGCTGTGTTGTAGTAATGTATTTCCTTCAGTATCAATCACTTTTACAGTGCCGTCTGAAGGGATTTCAAAGGTTTTATCATGCGAACCATATTCTTCAGCTTTTTGAGCCATCAATCCTACATTGGGAACTGTACCCATAGTTGTAGGGTCAAAAGCTCCATGTTTTTTACAGAAATCTATGGTAGCTGAATAAATTCCAGCATAGCTACTATCAGGTATTACAGCCTTAGTATCTTGAAGTTCGCCTTTAGCATTCCACATTCTGCCAGAAGTTCTAATCATTGCAGGCATAGAGGCATCAATAATAACATCACTCGGGACATTTAAATTTGTAATGCCTTTTTCAGAGTTTACCATGGCTACTGCAGGACCATTTTGGTATACAGATTCAATATCAGCCTCAATTTCTTTACGTTTGGCTTCGGGTAATTGTTGGATGCATTCTAAAACATTACCAAAACCTGAATTCACATTCACACCAATCTCTTCAAATGTTTTTCCATGTTTTTCAAAAAGATCTTTGAAAAATACTTTAACAGCGTGCCCAAAAATAATAGGGTCACTTACTTTCATCATGGTACCTTTCATATGTAAAGAAAACAATACATCTTTTTCTTTAGCATCTGTAACTTGTGTTTCTAAAAAGCTTAATAAAGCTTTTTTACTTAAAACAGTAGCATCAATTATTTCGCCTTTTAATAAAGGGAAGCTGTCTTTTAAAATAGTAGTCGTACCATTAGCACTTGTATGTTCTATTTTAATGTTAGTAGCATCAGAAATTGTTACAGACTTTTCATTATGAGCAAAATCGCCATGACTCATAGTGGCTACATGAGTTTTAGAATCACTTGACCAAGCTCCCATAGAGTGCGGATGCTTTTTTGCATAATTTTTAACGGCTTTTGGCGCTCGCCTGTCACTGTTTCCTTCACGAAGAACGGGGTTTACAGCACTTCCCTTAATCTTGTCGTAACGAGATTTTATATCTTTTTCTGAATCACTTTTAGCTTCGTCTGGGTAATTAGGAATTTCAAAACCTTGAGATTGTAATTCTTTAATAGCAGCTTTCAATTGAGGAATAGAAGCACTGATATTTGGTAATTTTACAATATTAGCCTCTGGTTTTTTAGCCAATTCACCTAACATTTCCAAATCATCAGTAACACGTTGGTCTTCATTTAAAAAATCTGGAAAAACAGCTAAAATTCTAGCAGCTAAAGAAATGTCTTTGGTTTCAATATCAATACCAGAAGATTTAACAAATGCTTGGATAATAGGTAATAATGATCTTGTAGCTAAAGCCGGAGCTTCATCCGTTTTTGTGTAAATAATCTTTGACATTGGTTTTTTCGTTGGATTTAATGATTAAAAGAAAAATAAGCTAAGAATTAAAGCGTATTTTTTCGCGTTGCGAATATACAAAATTTCATTTTTAAAATTCACATATTGTGAATGAAGTCATGTTAAAAACTAAAAAGATGTAGAAAATTAACTGTGTAAGGAATTGATAAATAAAAAATTAGAATAAAAACAGTTAAATATTAAAATACAAAAGCCATATCACTATAGAATTTAATCTATTTTGATATGGCTTTCTTTGAAATGACTTCCCGAGACCTTTAGCATTGCTGCTATTTTTCATTTAAACACATGTTCAAATGAAGTGGTTCAAGTTCAGAAATTTCAAGAGGCTCATGTTGTAATTTTCAAAATGTATTGACCTATTGACAAAATGAACCTGATTAATTGTTTTTTTGATGCGATTGAATACTTATTACTTTTAGCAATAAGTTTTCTTCAAGCATTGTTTTTATTATGGTATTTGCTTTCACTTTTACCATTTTTAAAAACTATTAGTTGTGATAGACCATTTGTATAAACATTGGAATCTTTTACAACTTCATGATTTTAAGTTTACACATGTTATTGTAATAAACTTTCAAATCTCAAAAAAACAACTGTATAATGAACGTTACTTTAGTTGGAATTTAATATATATTCATTGTTGAAGTGAAACCAGCTTTCGCAGTTATTAAATCCGCTTACGCTAAGTTACTAAATTTATAGATTTATTTGACTATTTTAAGTGTATAGATATCAACTGGTTGTTAACTAAGGTTATTAACAATTGTTAATAAAAAAAGCCTTGAATATTCAAGGCTTTTTTTATTATATGTGATTGAAAAAGTAAAATTAACGTCTGCTTTCTTTAATTCTAGCTTTTTTACCAGTAAGTCCTCTAAAGTAGAAAATACGAGCTCTACGTACTTTACCACTTTTATTAACTTCAATTTTTTGTAAAGCAGGTAGATTAATTGGGAATATACGTTCTACTCCAACTGTTCCTGACATTTTTCTAATCGTAAAAGTTTCTGAAGTTCCAGAGCCTCTTCTTTGTATTACAACACCTCTAAAAAACTGAGTACGTACTTTTTCACCCTCTCTAATTTCGTAGTAAACAGTAATTGTGTCTCCAGCACTAAATGCAGGTAATTCTTTTTTTGTTACAAATTCGTCTTGTACAAATTTTACTAAAGATTCCATATCTTTAAATTTAATTTTAATTAATTCAGAACAACATTCACGATTTTCGCCAGAGGTTAATCCGAAATTGCGTGCAAAGATAGTTAATAATTAATAATGTACAATTAATAGTTGTTTTTTTTATGACGTTTCTTTTAGCATATATTTTAAAAGTTATATACGATTTATAAAAAGATGTTCTTCATCTTGATCTTAGTAATAGGATTTTAAATGGTTTATTTCCTTCGTTCTGTATTGGCAGGGTTTCTACATATTAAACAATCTGCCAAATAGGTAATAGAAAGTTCGTATACACCATCTGTCCTACCTATTTTAGAGGTATTTAAATCATATGAAAAGCCAAAGCGTAATTGATCGAATTCTAAGCCAATAAAGGTATTAACAGATGTTAATAAATGACTATTAGTATCATTTTTAGCAGGATTGGTAACTGCTATAGCGCCAATTAATAATTTTTCTAATTTAATGGTTGAACCAATGTCTAATCTGTTATATGAACCTTGTTGCATATAGTTGGCGTAAATAAGCATATCATTACGGTCAAAATAAGGGAATTTGTAATTAATATGTAGTGAATAAAAAATATCCAAGGGCACATTGCCATTTTCAACAAAAGAAATATTGGGACGGTTTAAATGTTTAATGGAAGCACCGAGCCATAAATCAGTGTCGGTTCTCGTATTTTTTTTATCAAAAACAAATCCAGTAGTAAAATCGAAAAAGGTTATGTTTCTGTTTGCATTTAGTGCTAATTGATCTGAAGTAATAAGGCTAACACTACCAGAGTTAATATTAATTTGGTCTGCTAAAACCAGATTTCTAAAATTATAAGATTTAGTTCCAAAACCGATTTCAATAGCAGGTCGGAAATACCAATCGTTTGCCAGTCTTACATGATATGCATAATTAGCATTTCCTTGTAAATGGTTGTAATTGGTATTGTTTTCATGTTGATTTAAAATGCTAAAACCAATGCCTCCAATATTTTCAATCCAAGTATTAAAAAATGCATATTCAGTATCTATTCTTAAACCTAAGTTTGGCCATTGGGTTCTGTGGATTAAACCAAAATAAGTAGCATCTTCAAACCCAGAAAACCCAGGGTTTAAAGTTTCGGGGACTAAAAAGTATTGTGTGAAAACCGGGTCTTGAGCATTTGCTTTTATAGAAAAGCAACTCATAATGATTATAAAGGTTATTTTTAATTTCATCTTTATCTGTTGCTTATTTAATAGATACAAAGGCTCCTTTGCTTTTAATTGTTTTGCCGTAAAATGTTTTGGCTTCCAGCGTATAGTAGTAATTGCCATTTTCTGATTCGGCATCTTTTATTTTTCCATTCCAACCTTTTATATGGTCTCCTTTTTCAGAATAAATTAAGCTGCCCCAAGTATCATAGATATTAAAATTCATGTCTGATAGTCCAATGGATTCAGGAACAAAATACGCATTCATAGTATCGCCATTGGGAGTAAACGCATTTGGTATAATGAGGCTATATCCTTTTTCAATTATTACAGAAATTTGCTTTGTATAAACGCATCCAAAAGGATAATAAACAGTTTGTAAGATTGTGTAAACGCCTTCGTTTATAAAGGTATGAGACGGATTTTCTTCAGTAGAAAATTGACCATCACCAAAATCCCACAAAACTGAAATATAATTTCCGCTTGATGTATTGGTGAAGGCTATAGGGTCTTCAATAGAATAAAATCCAAAGGTTGATAAAGCGTTAGAGGTAATATTAAAATCGGCATTTCCTAAAACGGGAATATCTACATTATGTGAAAAACTTGTTGAGCAGCCCATGTTATCGCTAACATCAATAATAATCAGTCCGTTTTGATTGGTGTTCATGATTTCTCCATTAGTACCGCTAACTATTCCGCTAGACCAATTTATATCATAGGGAGGAAGGCCGCCAGATATATTAGCGACAAAAGTTTGGTTAACTTCTTTAGTGTCACAATCAAAGTCTGTTATAGTTTGAACGTCAACTTCAAGTGGTTCAAATCGGTTAATCACCCAATTTCTCGTTATTTGGCAGTTATTGGCATCTGTAACTGTTACAGAATAATTTCCTGGAGGGATGTTATTTAAATCTTCAGTAGTAGCATTATTAGACCAAACGTAAGTTAGTGGTAGAGTGCCACCAGTAACTATTAAATTTATAGCGCCACTATTAGCATCATCACAATCTAAAGCATCGGTAGTAGTTGCAGATAGTGTAAGCTCATTAGGTTCTGTAATGATAAATGTTTCTGTAATAACGCATGGAGTACCATCAGTAATAGTAACTGTATAGGAGCCAGGACCCAGATTGTTTCGCTCTACACCGGCAGTTGGATTGTCATTCCAAACCAGTGTCACAGGCGCTATACCTCCTACTAAATTTAAAACAATACGTGCATCATTTTCACCAAAACATGATACATTATTGATTATTGGATTTATTTCAAAAATAGGTGCTTCATCAATTACAATGATGGCTTGTTTTTCGCAATTGGTGTTGTCGGTAACAGTTATAACATAGGTTCCGGCAGATAAATTGGTTTGGGTCATTCCTGAGCCTAAGTTGCTCCAAGCTACGGTGTATGGAGCGTTACCGCCTGATATGTTGTTAATTGTAATGGAAGCATCGTTATCTCCATAACATCTAATTTCAGTTGCAGTGTAATCAATGATTATTTCATCAGTTTGTGTTAAAACGACTTCTAACGTGTCTGTACAATTTGATTTGTCGGTTACTGTTAAATTATAAGTGCCAGCGATCAATCCAGTTAAATTTTGAAGATTGCTAGTAAATCCATTAGGGCCTGTCCAAGCATAGGTGTAGTCAAAAACACCAGGGCTTGTTTCAATGGGGCGGCCTCCAACGGTATTGATGGTTATTTCACCTGTGGCGTCTCCAAAGCAAATAATGTCTACTTGATTTACTAAATTTACGCTTAATTCTGTTGGCTCAATAATTGAAAAACTTTGAATGATGGGAATGCAATTGTTAGCATCCGTTACGGTAATCTCGTAATTGCCGGGTTCTAAATTAGAAAGGTCTTCCGTGTCTGAAAAATAAGCGCCATTTCTTGTCCAATTGTAAGTGTAGGGCATGGTGCCTCCAGAAATTTCAATACCGATTGTGCCATTGTTTGCGCCAAAACACGATATGGTTTCGGGATCAAAATTTATGGAGCTGAAAATTAATTCCTCGGGTTCTGTAATCGTAAAATTACTTGTAAAAGGGCATCCACCATCATCATTTATTTGTAGGGTGTAATTGCCAGGTTCTAAATTGGAAATATCTTCATTGGTGTTATTAAAACCGTTAGGGCCTGTCCATAATATTTGATACGGATTGCCTGTAGAAAACGGTACGCCACCAGTTATTGAAATATCTAAAGACCCCGAATTGGCTAAATAACAATTGCTGTTTATCTGGTTGGGGGTAATACTAATGGACGGGTTGACTGTAATGGTGACTGTAAAATCATTTCCAACACAAATGCCTGAAGTAGGGGTAACGGTATAGGTAACGGTTGAAGGGTTGGTACTTGTGTTAGTTAATGTTTGACTGATATTGCTTTGAGGAGTATTTTCATTGGAAGCTCCAGTGATAGTTCCAACAGGATTGATGACTGGGTTGGTCCAAGTGTAAGTTGTCCCAATGGGTGAAATATCACCTCCAGAATTATTGGGTGTTATGGTGAAAGTATTTCCGCTACAAATAATTTCAGATTTAGAACTGATATTTGGAGTTTGGTTGATGGTGATTTCAGCAACATCAGAAGTTACTTGGGTGCAGCCTCCAGATGAGAATGTAATAATTGCATAGTAATAGACAGCCCCAATACTTGCAGAAGGAGGGGTGAAAGTAGCTCCTGTTTCACCAGTTATGGGAGTTCCTGTTGTGTTATTGTTTGTTGTATTGGAATACCATTGATAGGTTGGAGTGCCTACTCCATTGGAATATGCAACAGATAATTGGTTTAAAACGTCTCCAAAACAATATGTGTTTGAAATGGGGTGCGATGTAAATGTAGGGGCAGCATTAATGTTAACTTCTGAAACATCGCTAAGTACTGCACATCCTGCGCTTGGTTGTGTAATGTTTACATAATAATACATAGTACCAACGTTGGTGGTAGGTGGTGAGTATATGGCATTTGTTGCTCCAGAAATCAAAGTTCCTCCAGAATTCGAGTTCGTAGTGTTGCTATACCATTGGTAATTATAAACAGTTCCTAGTCCGCCATTAACAACTACTTCTAAATCTTGAGGAGCTGTGCCTTGGCAAAGTGTTTGGGAGCTTAAAGCTTGTGTGGTAATGATGGGGTCATCAGCAACAATTATTTCAGCAACATCAGTTGTAATATCGTTACAGCCACTTCCGCTTGGTGTTATAACTAAATAGTAATAATAATTTCCAGAGGATGTAAATGTCGGTGGCATATAGTTAATATTGGTTGCACCAGAAATGATGGTGCCTCCAGTGCTGGAATTTGTTGTATTGCTGTACCATTGATAACCGATTGTTCCAGTACCTCCAGAATGGGTTGCCGATAAAGGTGCAGGAATATTGCCTCCATTGCAAATACTTTGGGTTGGTGTGGGCTGGGTGTCTATTTGAATGCCATCAACGATTTCAATTCTAGCGGTGTTGGAAATGATTTCGTTGCAACCTGCTCCTGAGGTAAATGACACAATACAATAATAATATGTTACACCCGAAGGGGTGTTTTGCGGTGTGTATGTTGCGGCTGTTTCACCAGAAATTAAAGTCCCCCCTGTGTTAGCATCTATGGTATTGCTATACCATTGGTAGGATGGTGCGCCGGGACCATTTACAGAAACGGATAAAGGGCTTATAGGTCCATTTAAACAAATGGTTTCAGGTTGGGGTTGACTGATAAACGATGGGGCTGGGTCAACTGTAATCACTAAATTTAAAGGAGTCCCATCGCAACCGTTTATAGAAGGGGTTATGCTGAAAGTGACACTTTCTGATGAGGTATTTGAATTAAAAATAGTTTGAATAGGTATAATGTCTGAATTGCCTGAAGCAGTAAAACCAGAAACTCCAGCAGGGGCTGAAGCTGTCCAAGTAAAAGTCGTGCCGGTAATATTGGATGTTAAGTTAACAGGGGAGGTATCTGTTCCTGAGCAAATGGTTTGGGTTAAATTGGTGTTTGTTAATGACGGAATGGGGTTTACAACAAAATCTTCTGTATCAGTTGTGGTGCCGCAGCTGTTGGTAATACTAAAAGAAACTTGATAATTTCCTGGGGTAGCATAAGTGATAGTTCCAGGGTTTAAGGCGCTTGATGTAGCAGGTGTTCCTCCGGGGAAACTCCAGCTATATGTTGGGGTTTCGGAACTTGGGGCACAGGTGTCAACTATAGCTGTTGGACTAATAGATGCAGTGCCACAAAAATCTGCAATAGTGTTAATGCTTGTTGTAGGTGGTCTTTTTACTTCAATAGTTTCGGAAACTGAATTGCTTCCGCAGGAATTTGTAGTTGTTAATGTTAAAGTGTAAGTTCCTGCAGTATTGAATTCAAAGGTGGGCGAGGCAGAGTTTTCATCAGTACCATTGGTAAAACTCCATTGTTCTGGTGCTGTTCCGCAAAATCCATTTGCATAACTAACTTCCCATAAATAAGTGTCCCCACCACAGCTTGAGCTTAAATCTGTTGTGTTTGTAGTTTGCACCGTAAGCGGCGAGCATCCATTATTTGTGCTTAATGTAAATGCGGGGGTTAATTCTGGTTCAATACAAATAGTGCTAGTTATGTTATCGGTTGTTCCGCAAAAGTTTTGTGCGTATAGAGAAATAGTATAGGTTCCTGTTGATGTGTATGTGTGTGACGGGTCTCTTAAATTTGATGTTGTGCCATCTCCAAAATCCCAAAAATAGCCTGCACTTGTATCGCAATTTTGATTATAACCTTCTAAAGAAGTATTTTCAAAGAGAACAGGGGTATTTACACATCCGGTTGAAGGATTTTCAAAATCAACATCCGGTTTTTTCAAAATGATAATAGGACCCGCTGTTAAATTGGAAACACCGCAAGATGTTGTAATATCTAAGTAAACAGTGTAGCTATAATTCGGGCAATTTGAATCTGTGTATGTGTGTGGAATGGGAAAGCCTTGCGAATTAGCAGGGTCGGCCGCATTGAAATAGGTGGATGCCTCAAGTTCAGCTTGGGTATATGTTTCAATAGCACTGCCATCTCCAAAATCTATTCTATAACTGGTGTCCGGAGGGTTGGTGCCCCAAGATCCGATGTAAAATTCCAATGGCGCTACAGGAATACATAAATTTACCGTGTTTCCAGGAGTAACAATGGCTCCAGTGGGGTTACTGGAATTTTTTATCAAGTATGTAACGGAGTTGTTGCAGTTGGTGCCATTTCCTGTTATAGTCATGTTAAACGACCCTAGTTGTAAATACGTATGGGTTAATGGAAAGGTAACATCGGTTTCGGTGTTGCCATCTCCCCAATTTACGTCATAGGAATTGACGCAAGAAGTTGACGCAGAATTATTGCCAACGGTAATAGTGTAAGCTGGGTCGGTTGTGTTATTTCCACAGTTATTGAATGGTTCTGTAAAATTAGCAGCGGCATCAACATCAAAAAAAGATAAATCAGGTTTTGGTAAAACAGGTACTGCTTTTGTTATGGAATTGCTGCATCCGTTGTCATCTGTAACGGTAAGCGTAACGTCTACGGTTTGAGTATTAGGACCGCAACCTAGAACCGTAAACCTATGGGTAGGGTTGCTGTTTGAAGAGGTGCTTCCGTCATCAGAAAAACTCCAATTATAAGTAAATGGGCCAATCCCAGTTACTGTTGAAGTAAAATTTACTGTCGTGCCAGAACAGGCTCCGCTGTTATCAAAAGTAAAGTCAACTGTAGGTTCGCTTACAACTATGGTGGCTGTTCCATTAGCGCTTGATGTGTCATTGTTGCTATCTGTTACAGATATTAATTCATATACAGTTGTACCAACATTGCTCGTGATGGCGCCAAAAGAAACAGAATTATTGCTTCCAGAAGTGCTTATTGTTTGGTCTGCGCCGCCGTTAATCGAATAAGTGAACGTATAAGGAGCTGTGCCGCTAGAGCCACTGAATGTTATAATAGGAGAAGAATCATTCCTGCAAACATCTGCAGAGCCTGTAATACTTGCAGATGGAGGTAAAAGGCTTTCAGATGAATTTGTAAGGTTATTTTTTAATTTTGAAAAGTCTGTGGTAGCTATTTTGTTGAGTCCGAAAAAGGAAATGGTAATAGCAGTGCAGCATAAAGCTAAAATGAGGTAGTTTTTGGTCATATAAAATGGTGGTTATATGGGCACTAAAATAGTTGTTTTTTTTAGCTAACGTGCTTAAAATCTGTCAAATCACAAAGTTTTCTATAAAATGTGGATAATTGCTGATGTAAAAATCACATAGTTCATTACCGTATAAAAATTATTTAATTCTTATATTAATTGATAATATTTGTTTTATTTTATAATAAATTTATTAAATGAGGGCATTGGTAATTTCAGGAGGGGGTAGTAAAGGTGCATTTGCTGGAGGAGTAGCTCAATATCTTATTGAGGAAATGGAACGAGATTATCAATTGTTTTTAGGAACTTCAACGGGTAGTTTATTGGTATCTCATTTGGCATTGCGTAAAATTGAAAAGATAAAAGCAGTTTATACCAATGTTAATAATGATAGTGTTTTTAGCGTATGTCCTTTTGTTATAAAAAAAAGATATGGTACTCAAAATATTGCCATAAAGCATTTAAGCGTCATTCTTAATTTTATTAGAGGGAGTAAAACATTTGGTGAAAGTCATCATTTAAGACGATTAATAAAAGAAACAATTTCTGAAAGTGATTTTATTGACTTGAAAAAATCAAAGAAAGATATTGTTGTTACGGTATCAAATTTATCTCTCAATCAGGTAGAATATAAGTCACTAAAAGATTTTAGTTATGAGGATTTTTGTGATTGGGTTTGGATTTCTTGTAATTATACGCCGTTTATGTCTTTAGTAAAAAAGGAGGGCTGTGAATATGCCGATGGAGGCATGGGGAATATGGTGCCAATTGAAGAAGCTATTCGTCGTGGCGCAACAGAAGTTGATGCTATTATTTTGCAAACGGAAATCAACCAGTTGAATAGAATGCCTACTAAAAATCCATTTTCTTTAATAACCAATATGTTTGGGTTTATGTTAGATCGTATTGAATCTCAAAATATAAAAATTGCAAAATTTGTAGCCTCACATAATGATGCTATTATAAATTTTTATTACACACCTACCATATTAACAACAAACTCCCTTATATTCGATAAAGAAAAAATGACTGAATGGTGGCAAAGTGGTTATAACTTTGCTAAATTTAAAAATAAAGATATTAGTCAATTAGAGCGTTAATTTATGAGAGCATTAGTAATTTCTGGAGGAGGAAGTAAGGGCGCTTATGCAGGCGGTGTTGCGGAATATTTAATGAAAGTTAAGGGACATAAATATGATATATTTGTAGGGACTTCAACAGGCAGTTTGTTAATACCTCATTTAGCTGCCAACAAAATAGACAAAATACATAGTGTGTTTACTAATGTAAAACAAAGTAATATTTTTAGTGTCAGTCCATTTATATCTCGAAAAAAAGGAGATCGGGAATATGTTTCTATAAATTTCATGAATTCTATATGGCAATTTATGAAGATGAAACGAACCTTTGGAGAAAGTAAGGCATTGAAAAGATATTTAAAAAAGCATTTTACTGAAGCAGAATATAATTTTATTAAAACAACCAAAGAAGACGTGGTTGTTACGGTTTCAAATTTATCAAAAAACAGAGTGGAATATAAGTCTATAAAAGATTTTACTTATGATGAGTTTTGTGAATGGATTTGGATATCTTGTAACTATATTCCATTTATGTCATTGGCAAAAGTTGATGGTTTTGAGTATGCTGATGGTGCTTTTGGTTGTGTAGTGCCTATTCGAGAAGCTATTCAGCGTGGGGCTACTGAGATTGATGCCGTTGTTTTAGAGTCTGAAAATATGGAGTATATGAAAGTGTTAGGGAAGAATCCATTTTCTTTAATGCTTAATTTATATGGGCATTTATTGGATCAAGTTGAGCGCAGTGATATTTTAATAGGAAAACTTGCGGCAAAAAACAGAGATGTGAAACTTAATTTGTTCTACACTCCCTCAAAATTAACAGAAAATTCACTAATTTTCAATAAAAAATTAATGCTATCCTGGTGGAAACAAGGTTATGAGTATGCTAAAAATAGAGATAAACAAGCATTATCAAATGAGTTGAGAATTGATTCTTGAGCGTAAGTTTACTAGTATGAAATAATAATTTTACCATAAGTCAGAAACTTCACTCTTTATAAATGAAAGTGCCGCATCACTTGGTGAATTGCGATCCATCATTTCAGTTAAAATAACTTCTCTAAGTTTATTAGCTGTATCTGTTTTTTCAGATAAACTGGCTTTTCTAATTATTTGAATGGTGGCATTTTTTGCTGCTAAAATAATTCCCCAACATTTATCGCTTATATAAATTTGTTGAGATAAATTATGTTCAAATTCTTGCTCTATACTCTGTATAAGTAAAGATTCATATTGTTCTTTTTCTGAAGAAGTAGGAGTTACTCTAATTAGTAATTTAGTAGGAGAAATGCGTTCTAAAAAAAGAACCATGCGTTCGTATGCTTGTAAACGTAATGGCATAGAATTTACTTGTAAATCTTTTTTTAGTAAAAAACGTCTTCTACCATCTTCATTTTTGGTATGTTCTTTAAAAAAATAATAAGCAATAAGTCCTGTAATTAAGGTAGGAGTAGCATATAAAAATAAGTCTAAAATTCTCTGTGGTTCCATATTAGAGTAGGTAATTAAGAGGTTGTTTATTATGATGTTTTATTAAAAATTATGATGGAGATTAAAAACTATTTACTACCACCCAAATATACACAATCTTTTAAATGTTGCATACCCTTAAAGGGAACCTCTGTTTTTTCATACATGTAGGTTTTACTTAGTTCTTTAGATAGATTGTGGTCATCAACATTAATCTCAATATCACTCATTTTAAATTGGCAAGGATGTTCGTAACCAGTGGCATGGGTAATTTCTATTAACTCTTTTCTAAATGTTTTAAAATATTGTGCTAACCTAACTGATTTCAGAGTAGGGTCAATACCATTTTGCAACCATTTGCTTTGTGTAGCTATACCACTCGGGCAACGATTGGTATGGCACACTTGTGCTTGAATGCAACCAATACTCATCATGGCTTCTCTGGCAACGTTAATGCAATCAGCACCCATAGCAAATGCCATGGCGGCTTTTGCAGGAAATCCAAGTTTGCCACTACCAATAAAAACAATGCGTTCAGTTAAACCTTTATTTTTAAATAACTTATATAAATCTCCAAAACCATAAACCCAAGGGAGTGATACATGGTCAGCAAAACTTGGAGGAGCAGCGCCCGTTCCTCCTTCACCACCATCTACAGTTATAAAATCTGGACCTTTATTGGTTTTTAGCATAATATCTGCTAATTCCTCCCATTGTTCTAATTTGCCAATGGCTGCTTTAATACCAACCGGCAATCCTGTAGCCTCAGCAATTTTTTCAATAAAATCAACCATTTCTGGTACATTACTAAATGTACGATGATTAGGGGGAGATAATACATCTATTCCAATTCTAACCCCTCTAATATCTGCAATTTCTTTAGTTATTTTGGCACCAGGTAAAACACCACCTTTTCCCGGTTTGGCACCTTGTGATAATTTTATTTCAATAGCTCGAATACAGGGGTTGTTTTCAACTAATTTTATCATTTTTTCCATGGAAAATCCACCATCTTCAGCGCGAACTCCAAAATACCCAGTTCCAAAATGAAAAACGACATCGCCACCATTTTGGTGATATGGTGATAGTCCACCTTCACCAGTATTATGGTAAGCGCTTGCCATTTGAACACCTTTATTTAGTGATTCTACAGCTTTAGCTGATAAAGACCCAAAACTCATAGCTGAAACATTAATAACAGAAGCTGGACGATAAGGTTTCTTTCGTTTATTGAATTCACCAATAATTTTAGCACATGGTAAAAATGTTTGGTCAACTACATTCGGATGATTGTCATCTATTTTAAAGGGCATCATCGCATTGTTAATAAAAATGTGTTGGTGTTCAAAAATATCTCTATCGGTACCAAAACCTTCGTAATTATTTTCTTTTTTGGCAGATGCATAGATCCAGCCGCGTTCAATTCTATTAAAAGGCAATTCTTCTCTATTGTTGGCTACCAAATATTGTCTTAATTCTGGACCAAATTTTTCCAATACATATCGTAAATGCCCAAAAATGGGATAATTGTGGCTAATAGTGTGTGCTTTTTGAAAAAAAACATCTCGTATAGCAACGAGAGCCAAAGCTATTAAAATCCAGCCCCACCAAGCGATGTTTGATAAAATAACTAATAAGAAATCCATTATAAACTTAATTTGGATAAAGATATTTAAAATAAATTGTAATGAAACTTTTGAATACATATCTTTAAGTTATGAATTCAAGATTAAAAAAAGTAATAATTGTATCTGTAGGCATCAGTGTTTTATTGCTAGTAAGTGTTGTTATACTTAATTATATTATTAAGAATAAACTTAAAAACCAGATAGAAAATACACCTGAAACCGTAGAGATTTTATATGAATCTGTTGAGGTGGACGTATTAAACGGAAGTGCCAAGCTACTAAAACCATTAATTTCGGTTTATGGAAAAACTACAGGAGAAATAAATGTTCAAATTGGATTAGAATCTCTTCAAGTTGGCGGTTTTGGGTATTGGAATTTTTTCACAAATGATATAATTTCAGTGGATAATCTAATAATCAATCAGCCAAATGTAAAGTACTACCATAATGCCAAAGTAAATTCAAGTTCTTATAAAAATGGTACTAATATAGGTTTAAAGCAGTTGGTTTATATAAAATCTTTCCAAATTCAAGACGCCGATGTTGAGGTTTATGATGTTTCTAATGATTCTTTAATGTTGAAAACTGAAAAGCTGAATTTTCAAATGGATCTTATTGAAATCAACCCTTCAAAGGAAATTAAACTGACAGGTTATAATGATTTTACTTTATCTTCTAATGCTGTTTTTTACAGTGTAAATAGTTATGAAAACTTGAACTTAGAGCATTTGAAAATAACTTCAATTGCATCAAAATTTAAAGGACTTAAGCTCAAAACAAAATATTCAAAAGAGACTTTATCTCATAAAATATCAGTTGAGCGAGATCATTTTGATTTGGTAGTAGATTCTGTTGAAATTAGTAATCAAAAATTTGGTTTTAAACAAGATTCCTTATTTTATTTTAAGAGTGAATGTGTAGATTTTTACCAGCCTAATTTTATAGTTTATAGAGATAAGTTGGTAGTAGATGATATGTCATACAAACCGCTATATAGTAAATCATTGAGGGATTTAGACTTTGAAATGACTTTAAATGTTTTACATCTTAATAATGCCTCTGTTACTTATATAGAAAAAGTGAAAAAGGATACGCAAGGAGGTCAACTATTGTTTTCAAAATTAAATGCGGAAATAACAAATTTAAGCAATACCTATACAAAAGAAAACACACTAACTTCTGCTAATATTGAGGCTGTTTTTATGGAGGCAACCCCTTTAAGAGTACAATGGGATTTTGATGTAAATAATAGGGCTGACGAATTTATTTTTGAAGGAGAATTAGGAAAGCTTAATGCAGATAGTATGAATCAGTTTATGATTCCTAATTTGAATGTGCGGTTAGAAGGCGAAATTAATAAAACGTATTTTACTATTAATGGAAATGATAACACATCTCGCATTGATTTGAAGTTGAGATATGACGATTTTGATGTGGTAGTATTGAAAGAGAATGGCAAAGAGGAAAATAAATTTTTATCAGGTTTGGTTAATATTTTTGTTTCTAAAGATAGCAAGGATAAGTCTGATGAATTCAGGCATGGTTCTAAATCCGATATAGAGAGAGTTAAAAATAAATCGGTGTTTAATTATTTATGGCTCAATATACAAGCAGGATTATTGAATGCTATGACTGGAGATGGTAAAAAAAATGAAACCGATTAAAAGTTAGTATAAAAAAATCTGTGTATAGATTTTTCGGTCGGTTATTTTGATACCGTATTATGCAATAATGATATGCATCGCTTAGGTGTGTTGCAAATTTTCAAGGACTTAAGGCGTTAAAAGGAGGGTGGCATACTAATTAATGAAACCTTAAATCATTATGTTTATAATTATTAATAAATCGACCTTAAAAAAAGCTTAACATTGGTTAATTTCACGTCTTAAAATGAAAATGAATTGGAGAAGTATTTAAGTCAGTTAAACGAAGCGCAATTAGAACCCACCATTCAAAAGGAAGGCCCTATGATTATCATTGCTGGTGCAGGTTCAGGAAAAACCCGTGTGCTAACGTATCGCATTGCCTATTTAATGAGTGAGGGTATTGACCCTTTTAATATTTTATCGCTAACCTTTACTAATAAGGCCGCGCGCGAAATGAAAGAACGTATTGCAACCATAGTTGGAGCAAGTGAAGCTAAGAATTTGTGGATGGGAACTTTTCACTCCGTTTTTGCTAAAATTTTGCGGATTGAAGCAGATAAGTTAGGCTATCCAAGTAATTTTACTATTTATGATACTCAAGATTCTGATAGATTGATAGCATCTATTATTAAAGAAATGAGTCTTGATAAAGATATTTATAAATACAAGCAAGTACGTTCCAGAATTTCATCATATAAAAATAGCTTAATAACGGTGCGAGCTTACTTTCAAAATCCAGAATTGAAGGAAGCAGATGCAATGGCAAGACGTCCTCGCATGGGCGATATTTATAAAGAATATGTCGAGCGTTGTTTTAAAGCCGGAGCAATGGATTTTGATGATTTACTTTTAAAAACCAATGAGTTGTTAACGCGGTATCCAGAGGTTTTAATGAAATATCAAAACCGATTTAAATATATTTTGGTAGACGAGTATCAAGATACCAACCATTCACAATATTTAATTGTAAGGGCATTATCAGATAAGTTTCAAAATATTTGCGTTGTTGGTGATGATGCGCAAAGTATTTACGCTTTTCGTGGAGCAAATATTAACAATATCCTCAATTTTCAGAAAGATTATGACGATGTAAAAGTATTTCGTTTAGAACAAAATTACCGTTCTACTAAAAATATTGTAAATGCAGCCAATTCTATTATTGATAAAAATCAAACGAAATTAGACAAAGTAGTTTGGACAGCGAATGATGAAGGGGCTAAAATAAAAGTAAACCGCTCATTAACTGATGGAGATGAAGGGCGTTATGTAGCAAGTACCATTTGGGAAACCAAGATGAACCATCAGTTGCCAAATAGCGATTTTGCCATTTTATACCGTACCAATGCTCAATCACGTTCTATTGAAGATGCTTTAAGAAAACGCGATATTCCTTATAGAATTTATGGAGGGCTTTCTTTTTATCAACGAAAAGAAATTAAGGACGTACTTTCTTATTTAAGGTTAATTATTAATCCTGCAGATGAGGAAGCTTTAAAGCGTATCATCAATTTTCCCCCTCGTGGTATTGGACAAACAACAGTTGATAGACTGATTGTAGCTGCCAATGGCTATAAGCGTTCTATTTTTGAAGTAATGAAACACATTGACAAAACAGAGGTTAATGTAAATTCAGGCACTAAAAATAAGCTTAAAAATTTTGTAACGCTTATTGAAAGCTTTCAGGTTTTAAATCAAACCGCCGATGTTTTTGAGCTTGCAGAGTATGTTACCAGAACCAGTGGTTTAATTACCGAGTTTAAAAAAGATGCTACCCCTGAAGGGGTTACCAGAATGGAAAATATTGAGGAGCTTTTAAACGGTATGAAAGACTTTGTAGAAGGTCAAAAAGAAATAGCAGATACTACAGGTAATTTGGCGGAATTTTTAGAAGATGTGGCATTGGCAACTGATTTGGATGCCGATAAAGGAGATACAGACCATGTGGCTTTAATGACTATACACTTAGCTAAAGGCTTGGAGTTTCCGTATGTATTTATCGTGGGCTTGGAAGAAGATTTGTTTCCAAGTGCTATGAGTATGAATACGCGCAGTGAGTTGGAGGAGGAAAGGCGTTTGTTTTACGTAGCTTTAACTCGAGCTGAAAAACAAGCCTACCTAACTTATGCTTTGTCAAGGTACCGATGGGGAAAATTGGTAGATTCTGATCCCAGTAGGTTTATTGAAGAAATAGACGAACAGTATCTGGATATAGTAACTCCAATTGAAGAGCGTAGATTTAATCCGATGCTGAGTGCCGATATTTTTGGTGATGCAGAACATACAGATGTAAATCCTAATAAAATAAGATACAAACCAGCAAAACAACCTGTATTTAAAAAAGGTCATACTGCTAAAAAAGAACCCCAAAAATTTCAAGTTACAACCCCCAAAAATTTAAAACCAGTTGCAAAAACCAATAGCAGTGAAACTACCAATTTATTTGATAGTAAATTGGTTGTAGGTAATACGGTTAAACACATTAGGTTTGGAACAGGCGAGGTTTTAAAAATTGAAGGAACGGGTACAGATACTAAAGCAGAAATTAAATTTCAGCATGGAGGAGTTAAAAAGTTGTTATTGCGGTTTGCAAAGTTAGAAGTAGTTGGGTAAGTGGTGTGTGTGAATTTCTTCATATATGAAAAGGTGTAGATTTTTACACGTAATTTTCAGTGGAATATTACTTAAATTAAAAATAAAAGCGGTTTAGGTGTAAATCTAAACCGCTTTTTATATCCTTTGTGAATACCGTATTTTTATTTATGTTTATGTTTGTGTTTCGGTTCCCATATGAGTCTTAAAAAGGAGCTGAATCTTTCATTTTCTCTACTCACAGGAATTCCTGCTACAATTCCAATTAGCAAGTTGTCAGTAACTCCAACTCTCATTTGAGGTCGTATGGTCATGTCAAAGTCGCCATTGTCCATTGTTTTATTGAATTCAATACCTATAAAGTTTCGCGTACCTGATATCATATAATGAAAACTTGTATTGATGTCATAGGTGGTATGGAAGGTATTGGCACTAAAATTCTGTTCAATCATTGGCCCTGTATAAATCAAAGAATGAAAGTTGTTACCCCAACGTTTTGCAATTACAAAAAATGGGTTATAAATATTTCCTTTTAAGAGTGGGCTTCCAAAATCCCTAAAGTTTGAAAGTTCAAACTCGTTGATATATCCAAGCGCCATAGAAGTTGCCATAGGTTCACTAATAAAGAATGACCATTGTGTAGCTATTTTGATGCTATTTAGACTATTCGAAGGTATTAAATCTCTATCAATTCCACTTTGTGGCGCATAAAAAGTAAAAGGCAATTCAACTTCTAAGCCAAGTCTGTCAATAGGCGCCCATTCATATTCAATTAATGCTTCATAAGCATCAAAATTCAGATTATCTGTCAAACCTAAACCTAAATTCCATTCTTTTTCTCCTTTTCGCGCTCCCAAATCTCGAATGAGGTCTATATAGAGTGGTTCTGCGTGTAAAACTTTGTCCGGTTCTTTGTGGTCTTCTATTTGTTGAATATAAATACTGTCTTTTTCAGTTTTTGTAATTTGTGCGATTGAATATGTTGAAGATGCTAATAAAATTATAAGCATCATTGATGTTTTTATTTTCATTTTTAATTTGTTTTATGTATTAAAAGGTGGTCCCACTAACAATTTTTGTAGTAGGAACTTATCAAATTGTAAAACAAATTAAATCTTGGGTGGAGGAAGGTTGAGTTTATTAAAACCGGTTGTTAAATGGGCTTTATAATTGGGGAATTTGTGTCTTGCCGTTTCAAATATTAAAGGATTTAAAGTATTAGCAACTATTGAATGTGTTGTTAAATCAATTTTAACATTTGTTTTTTTATTATGGTCTTCTGTATCGTGGTCATCATATTCTTTAATAGCATCTTCAAAACCCAAAACTTTCTCCACGACTATTTCAATAATACTTTCTTGGTCGTTAAATGATAAATCTTCAGGAATATGTTCAGGGTTTGGGTCTTTTGAGTCTACACTTATATTTAACAGATGAAGTCCTATCAGACCCCAAAGGCATTTTATAAATATGCTATTTTTTATTTTACTTAACACAGTACAAAGTTAACGTTCTTTTATTGGTTTTCTTATATGTTGCCAAGGGTTTTGTTTTTAGAAAGTAGTGTGTTT
Organism: Pseudalgibacter alginicilyticus; assembly: GCF_001310225.1. GTDB lineage: Bacteria > Bacteroidota > Bacteroidia > Flavobacteriales > Flavobacteriaceae > Pseudalgibacter > Pseudalgibacter alginicilyticus. The sequence continues at coordinate 49,302 of NZ_CP012898.1, forward strand.
ATATACGAGAATTTTTTTGGAAGGAAAATAAAAAGAAACAATTGTAACACCCTTTGATTAAAACTCCGATAATTGAAAGATTTATAAACCCCAAGCATATGAACCAAAAAGCTATAAATTGAAAAAAAATAAAACTTTTTAAAAATTTAAAAAGTAATAGGATTTTCATTCCAATTTGGTTTTTCAAACTTAAATCTCATTAGATTCCAAAATTTTGTGATTAAGGGAAGGCCTAATACCATAAATAGAAAAGGCACAATAATAATTTCTATATAAAAGTCATTTTTCGATTCAGCGTTTCCATTAAGATTCAGAAGTGATATTGATATAACACATAGAATAAAAATCACTAAACTTTTTATTTTTCCAATTTTATTCCAATTTTTCATTTTTTAGGTTTAATAGCTATCTATGCTTTTGAATAAAGGTTATTGGTGTGAGTAAGTACTTAACTTAGCATGTATATAACATAGTGAAAATATGTAGGTGTTTACTTAGGAAGGCTTTTGGTAGGAATTAATTTTATACATCTTAAGTTTGATTTCTATTAAATTAGATATAAACCAGAAAGAACAAAAGAGAGAATTTAGGTTACTTTATACGGTGAAGCTTTAGACTTCTACAACATTGATAGTCCTCTCTCTTTTACTTCTAAATCACGATCAGTTCTGTGAGCCTTTAGATATCGATTTCAAGTTGTTGTGAAGCCAGCAACTAGTTATTTTATAAATCATTTCTTATGATAAATTAGATTTTGTATTGAATACACTAATTTGATTTTGATTACCCAAATATGAAAAATATCTTAAATAAAATTTAGGAACATAATGTTGATTCGCTTTTTCAGTATTTGTTTTCAAGATTTAATCAAATTAAGCACAATGTTCGCGTATAAGAATAGTAAGGGATTAAATAAATGAATTACCACCCAATTGTTGTAATAGCCAATTTAGTAAATAAATGTTTGTTATGTAGGATAAATATTAGTTTTATGAAATGGCAGCTTTACTTTTTAGCAGAGCCTTCCTTAAAGTATACTAGTTCATATTTTTTATATAAGTTGTTGTTTTTACTTCATTATCATTATTACTTAAACGAAAAAACAATAATTGTATTTAAGATTATGCGTTTAAATAGTTTCATAATAAAAATAATATTTACTTTGTAAACGTAATTACAATATAGTTATTATGGCTGAATTTGTTAGGATATATGAAGAAAATCCGAACCCAAGAGAAATAGATAGGGTAGTTGCTATTTTAAAAAAAGGCGGAATAATTATTTACCCAACAGATACCGTTTACGGTTTAGGCTGTGATATTACGAATATAAAAGCTCTGGAGCGTATAGCAAGAATTAAACAAGTGAAATTGGAAAAATCCAATTTTTCGTTTGTGTGTCATGACCTCAGTAATTTGAGTGATTATGTAAAACAGATTGATACATCGGTTTTTAAAATATTGAAACGAGCACTTCCAGGACCTTACACTTTTATTCTCCCGGGCTCAAAATCGTTACCCAATCCTTTTAAAAAGAAAAAAACGGTTGGTATTCGTGTGCCTGATAATAATATAGCTTTGGAGATTGTAAAAAAACTGGGCAATCCGATTATTTCAACATCCATTCGTGATGATGATGAAGTCATAGAATATACAACAGACCCCGAATTAATTTTAGAAAAGTGGAATAATTTGGTTGATTTGGTAATTGATGGTGGCTATGGCGATAATGAACCTTCCTCAGTTATTGATTTGTCTGAAGGAGAGCCAGTAGTTATTAGAAAGGGAAAGGGAAATTTAGAAATTTTTTAAGCTTGCTTTTTTTGGTATTTAAAAAATAGTTTTGAAATAGGGATAAACATTAAAGCTGAAAATACAAAGAGTAGAAATGATATTTTAAGATTAAAAGCATGAGCAATATAACCCAGTAATGGTGGCCCCATAAGCATTCCTGCAATAGCATACGTGGTAATAATGGAAACAGCCATTCCAGCCGAGTATTTTTTAGAAGTTCCAGCAAGCATAAACGTCATAGGGAAAATAGCGGCAACACCAATGCCTACAATGCTAAATCCAATAAGTGCAGGCCAGAAATAAGGGAAAATTATTGCTGTTAAAACACCAGAGGCTATTAATGTGGAACTTAATATATATAGTTTTGAAAATCCAATTTTATCCATTAAGATATCAGAAAAGAATCTAGAAAGAGTCATAAATAATATAAAAATGAGATAGCCAAGTGTAAAAACGTCTTCTTTAACAACGTCTTTAAAATAAACACCACTCCAATCAAACATACCACCTTCGCAAACAGCAGCAAAAAATATGATGATACCTAAAAGCATAATCATTTTGTCAGGCTTTCCTAAAATTAGTTTATTTCCATGAGGAGATTTGTCTTGTTTTAGAAGAAACGGATATGCTAAAAAAGCGACTAATAAACCAACTAGCGCAACACTAATAAAATGGTAGGAAATGGGGATTTCCATTTTAACCATGAGTGTAGAAAATCCTACGCCTAATAGGCTTCCAGAACTCCATACACCATGAAACGAACCAATAATTTTTTTAGTAAAGCTTTTTTGAACAGTTAAAGATTGAGTGTTAACTGAAATATTAAGGATTCGCAAATTAAAAGCGAATAGAAATAAAGCAACAATTAGCATTATTATAGAATCTGAAATTCCTATAAGAATTAATGCTATTGAAAATAAGATAAAGGAAAAAATTAATGGTTTCCGACTATCAAATTTTGAAACTAACCAACCAGAAATAGGTAGGCCAATCAATGAACTAATAGGCAATACTAAAAGTAAATTTCCTAATTCTGCATCATTTAAATTATAAAGCGTTTTGATTGTAGGGATTCTAGAAGCCCAAGATGCAAAACAAACTCCAGAAAGTAAAAAATAAACACTTAAAGATATACGTTGTTTGTTTTTTTTGGTCATTATAACACATCAGTTAATATATTGCAAATATCACTTGAATTTTAATTGGAAACACAAATTTCATGAAATAAAAAAGCCCAACTTCACAGTTGAGCTTTTATTTGTTTTTTATTTAAAACTGATTAGTTCCCACCAGCAGCTAAGTTTTTCATTTCTTTTTCAATCATATCATAAAACTGATCGATTTTTGGTAATACAACAATACGTGTACGTCTGTTTGTTGCTCTGTTTTCAGCAGTATTGTTTTCCACTAATGGCACGTATTCTGCACGTCCAGCAGCTATAAGTTGTTTTGGGTTAACACCAAGATCTTGTAATACTCTGATAACGGAAGTAGCGCGTTTTACACTCAAATCCCAGTTGTCTAATAATGGTTCTTTTCTGTAAGGTACTGTATCAGTATGACCTTCTACCATAGCTTCAAAATCTGGTTTGCTATTTATTACTTTAGCAACTTTTGCTAATACATCTTTTGCTTTAGAGTTTACATTGTAACTACCGCTTTGGAATAATAATTTGTCAGCTATAGAGATGTATACTACACCTTTTTCAACATTAACTTCAATATCAGGATCGTTAATACCAACCTCACGTTTCAAGCTTGTTACTAATGCTAATGTTATGCTATCTTTTTGTGTAAGTGCATCTTGTAAACGAGTGATTTTTAACTCTTTTTCTTTAATGCTTTCTAATGTTTTTTCAATATTGCTTGCTCCTTTAGAAGATAGAATTGTTAAGTTGTCATTGCTTTTACGCAAATCTATTACTTGTTCTTCTAAAGCAGTTGCTCTAGCTGTTGCAGAAGCTCTCTCTTCTATACAAGAGTTTAATTTAACGGTTGCAGAATTAAGCAAGTCTTGAGTTTCCTTTTGTTTTGCTTCAAGGTCTGTAAATTGTTTTTTGGATACACATGAACTTAATAATATCATGGCCGATACGCTAAGTAATAGAACTTTTCTCATAATTATTAAAGGATTAATTTTTTCTTTAGATTTAGTTACAAAAATATACAAAAATCAGCTGTTTTCAGCATTTTAACAAAACTTTTACTATTGAGTTATTAACTTTTATATTTAGTTTCCTTATTCACAAAATAATCAAATGCTATAGATGTTTTTTTGTAGTACTTTACTTTGTTTTTGTGATTGTTTTGGTCTTTAATCAATGATGTTAAATGGCTGTAGAAACTAAAATGTGCTCGCACTATAGCAATAGTATGTTTTGGCTTTAGTTCTAATAGGAATTTTACTCCTGCAACTCCATCTAAGAATAGACGTACAAATAAGATTAAAAATAAAGAACCGTTAGCATTTTTTGTTAAGGTAAATAGGCTATTCCTGAAATTTAAGTAAGTTTTTTTTGGGTTGGTATTATTAAGTGTTGCCCCGCCAACATGATATATTTTTGATGTGCCAACATATTTTACAGCATAGCCTAAATTTTTTGCACGCCAACAAAGGTCTATTTCTTCCATGTGAGCAAAAAATCGTTCGTCAAAACCATTTAAGGTTTTAAAAACATCTGATCTAATAAATAAGCAAGCCCCCGAAGCCCAGAATATTTCTACGGTATCGTTATACTGACCCGTATCCTTTTCAATAGAATTAAAAATTCGACCTCTGCAATAAGGGTAACCGTATCTATCAATGAAACCACCTGCAGCACCAGCATATTCAAAATATTTTTTTCTGTTGTAATCTAATATTTTTGGTTGGATAATAGCTGTATTGCTTTCGTTTTTAAAAATTTTAAAAATAGGGGTCAGCCAATTCTCTGTAACTTCTACATCACTGTTTAATAAGCAAAACACATCGGCTTTAATATGTTTTAAAGCATCGTTGTACCCTTTGGCATACCCGCCATTTTCCTTGTTTTGAATGATTTTTATAGAGGGGAAATTTGTTTTTACAAAAAAAACAGAATCATCTGTGGAAGCATTGTCAGCTATATAAATAGTGGCTTCTGTGGAGTATTTAATAACGGAAGGTAAAAACTGTTCTAAAAGTTTTTGTCCATTCCAATTTAGTATGATTATCGCAAGTTTCAATATTTAATTTAAAAGTTTAAGTTTTTATTTGTTTATAAGGTTGTTTGTTTTGATTTATAAGTATTTTAGAAAGTATTGGCAGTTAAATGTATTCTGGAATATCTTTTAAAAAATGAAAACATTTGTTATTAAAATCCATTTGACAATAGTAATGATTTAATCCATTGGTAACCATTAAATAAGAAGCATCTAACTCCAAGTTATAACGCGCTACTTGGTCGAAAGTTTTTTGATTGATAGTAATTTTTGGTGCTTTACATTCTACAATTAAATGAATACTTCCGTTTGTATTGAATACAACAATATCATAACGCTTTTTTAAGGTGTTTACTATCAGTTCTTTTTCAACATTAATTAGTGATTTTGGATATTTTTTTACATTCATTAAATACTGAACACAATGTTGTCTGACCCATTCTTCAGGTTGTAATATCACAAACTTTTTACGAATTTCATCGAAAATAGAAATTTTATTTTCGTTATTTTTGAATCGAAATGAAAATTGAGGAAAATTAAGTGCTTGCAATATGTTGTGTTTATTTTTCAAAGTTAAACTTCAATAATTAATTACCAAATATCCGCTACTAATAATTCGGATTTTCAATTTATAATTTTTCAGATTTGGACGAAGTAAAGCAATTAGTAACCGACATTAAAAACAGAAAATTGAAACCTATTTATTTTTTAATGGGGGAAGAGGCTTATTATATTGATAAAATTTCTGATTACATTGAGGCTTCTGTACTTACTGAAGAAGAAAGAGGGTTTAATCAAATTGTTTTGTATGGTAGAGATGTGACAATGGAAGATATTATTGGCACTTCCAAACGTTACCCAATGATGTCAGAATATCAGGTAGTTATTGTTAAGGAAGCTCAAGACTTATCTAAAACCATTGAAAAACTTAGTGATTATGCAAATACACCACAGCCTACAACAATTTTAGTGTTTAATTATAAATATAAAAAGATTGATAAGAGGAAAAACCTCTATAAAGCATTAAAAAAAAATGGGGTGGTTTTTGAAAGTAAAAAGCTTTATGAAAATCAAGTAGCCGATTGGATACGTAGGGTGTTGTCTTCTAAAAAATATACCATAACTCCAAAAGCAGCTCAAATGTTAGTTGAGTTTTTGGGGACAGACTTAAGTAAAATTAATAAAGAATTAGAAAAGCTTCAAATTATTTTGTCCAAAGGCAGTCAAATAACTCCTGAAATAATAGAAGAGAATATTGGTATTAGCAAAGACTTTAATAATTTTGAATTACGCAAGGCTGTGGGTTCAAAAAATGTGGTAAAGGCACACCAGATTGCACATTATTTTGCAGAAAACCCAAAGGATAATCCTATGGTGGTAACAGTGTCTTTATTATTTAGTTTTTTTTCGCAGTTATTACGTTTACATGGTATGAAAGATAAATCGCCAAGAAATATAGCCTCTACTATAAAGGTTAACCCATATTTTGTAGACGAATATATTACAGCTGCTCGGAATTATCCAATGCGAAAAGTAAGCGAAGTTATAGCTATTTTACATGAGTTTGATGTAAAAAGTAAAGGGGTTAATTCTAATGCTGTTTCTGAAGGTCAATTGTTAAAAGAAATGTTAGTAAGAATCATGGGGTAATAAGGGTTTATAGGTAAACCGAAAGCGTTAAAAACAGCATAGTAAAAGCAAGTAAAATAATGACTAAAGGCATTACAAATTTCAACCATTTATCATAGCCAACTTTTACGATGGCTAAAGAGGCTAAAATCAATCCTGTTGGGCTAATAAAAGCGAATAGTCCCATGCCATATTGATAAGCATACACTACAAATTCTCTACTAACACCAACACTATCTCCCAAAGGGGCCATAATAGGCATTGTTAAAACAGCCATTCCAGATGATGAAGGAATAAAAAAGGATAAACCACCATAAATATAGAGTAAGGCATTAATAAAAACACCTTTGTTCATACCAGCTGTTATATTGCTAGCGTAATAAAGCATTGTATCACTAATTAAGCCGTCATCCATTATAACGGTTATGCCTCTTGCAATACCAATTATAATAGCAACTCCTAACAAATCACCAGCACCTTTTATAAAAATATCTATAAAAGTTGATTCTTCTATTTTAGCAATAAAACCAATCAATATGGCACCAACTAAAAATACCGCAGTCATTTCAATGAACCACCAATCAAGTTGAGAAACACCATACACCATTACCACAAAACACAAACTAAAAAGAATTAGAATAATTCTGAATCTTCCAGTTAGTTTAATGGTAGAGTCTGTAGTATTTCCAAATTGTTGTTCAATCGCTTCTTTTTGGTCAAAAATTATTGATAGTTTAGGGTTGTTTTTAACGCGTTGAGCATATCTTAAAATATAAAGAATGCAAATTAAAGAGCCTAATCCTAACATGATGAAACGTCCTGTAAGTCCGGTAGTCCAATTAATTCCAGCAGCATCAGACGCAATAATGGAGCTAAAGGGGTTTGTAGTTGAGCACATGGTACCAATAGAAGAGCCAATATAAATAGAAGCTAATGCTACGATAGCATCATATTTTGCAGCTAAAAAAATAGGGATTAAAATAGGATAAAACGCTATGGTCTCTTCGGCCAAACCAAAAGTTGTGCCTCCAATAGATATCAATAAAGTAACTAAAATAATTAATATATACTCCTTTCCTTTTAATGTTTTTGCTAACCATGAAATACCAGCGTCAAAAGCTCTAGTGTAATTCATAATTCCTATAAGGCCTCCAATAATTAGTACTAAAAAAATAATATCTGCTGCTTCAATGATTCCTTTAATAGGAGACTTTATAAATTCTAAAAGGCCTTGAGGTTTAGATTCTAATTTTTTATAAGTATTAGGAATTCCAATAGGTTTCCAAATATCACCATTCGTGAATTTTTCTAAAGGAATATTAATATTTAAATCATCAAGTGTTTTTTGTGTAGCCGGAAGTTTTGTGGTGTTTTTAGAATCCAACCTTGTAAACATGTTTTCTGTTTGGTTGTAGCTTAATGTGCTATAATTCCCAGCAGGGACTATCCATGTTAGTAAGGCTACTAAAGCCGCTATAATTAATAATATGGTTTGTGCGCTTGGAAGTTTTATTTTAATCAATGTTGGATAAATTTTATAAAGACTAAAGATAATATTATTTTAGTTCGATTTTAATTTATAATAAATGAATATTAAAATACACAAAAGTTGGATTCCATACTTAGAAACGGAATTTGAGAAGCCATATTTTAAAAATTTAATGGGTTTTATTGATGAAGAATACATGAATAATCTTTGTTTTCCTCCTTCTGAAGTCATTTTTAACGCTTTTAATTACTGCCATTTTGATGATGTAAAAGTAGTAATTATAGGGCAAGATCCCTATCATGGAGTTGGGCAAGCACATGGTTTGTGTTTTTCCGTAGCTGATGATGTTTCACACCCTCCGTCTCTTACAAATATATTCAAAGAGATTAATAATGATTTAGGGCTTCCATATCCTAAAAGTGGTAACTTAGAACGGTGGGCAAATCAAGGAGTGTTGTTATTAAATGCTACACTAACGGTTAGGGCCCACGAAGCGGGAAGTCATCAAAAAAAGGGGTGGGAAATTTTTACAGATTCTGTTATTGAAATAATAAGCAAACACAAAATACATGTTGTTTTTTTGCTTTGGGGAGGTTTCGCAAAGAAAAAGATAAAACTAATTGATACAGGTAAGCATAGTGTGTTAACAAGTGGACACCCATCTCCATTAAGTGCAAATAGAGGTTATTGGTTTGGTAATAAATGTTTCAGTAAAACTAACTTCCTGTTGGAGCAAGCTTTTCAGAAGCCTGTTCAGTGGTGATGTTTGGATTTAAAACTATTGGCTTTTTATTTGTTTTAGTAGACTTAACTGTTTTATTTGTGCTAAATTTTAACAATAAAAAATTAATTATTACAAGCACTGATATTACAAGAGTAAATTTTATTAACATAGTTGTTTGAGGTTTAGTTGTCGGCAAAGTACGAAAAAAAACTATGAATAGTATTTTTTTTGTCAGAATAATTACCATTTATTGAAAAATTAACAAATAATATACTACAATAAGATTTCGAATCAATTTTTATTTTTTTTATAAATAATACGATTTGCTAAGGATTTCTTGTCTTTTTTATTAAATTCATAAAGTAATACAATTATAGTTGTTTAATAGTTTGTTTTATATCGTGTTAGCTTCTGAGCAAAAGATTTAAGAGCTATTTTTATTATTGGATTCGCTCTTATAAAAAAATAAAAATTATTTTTGAGCAAAATATGTAATATGGATAAACCAAATTGGGAAATTGTTAAAGAATACGAGGACATAACCTATAAAAAATGCAATGGTGTAGCCCGGATAGCATTTAACAGACCAGATGTTAGAAATGCATTTAGGCCCAAAACCACGAGTGAATTATATGATGCGTTTTATGATGCCAATGAAGATGTAAATATTGGAGTTGTTTTATTGTCTGCAGAAGGGCCGTCAAGTAAGGACGGGGTGTATTCATTTTGTAGTGGAGGAGACCAAAAAGCAAGAGGACATCAAGGTTATGTAGGTGAGGATGGCTATCACCGTCTTAATATATTAGAAGTACAACGTTTAATCCGTTTTATGCCTAAAGCTGTTATTGCTGTTGTTCCAGGTTGGGCTGTTGGTGGTGGTCATAGTTTGCACGTAGTTTGTGATTTAACTTTAGCAAGTAAAGAACATGCTATTTTTAAACAAACGGATGCTGATGTAACCAGTTTTGATGGAGGCTACGGATCTGCATATTTAGCTAAAATGGTGGGACAGAAAAAAGCAAGAGAAATTTTTTTCTTAGGAAGAAATTACTCCGCACAAGAAGCTTTTGAGATGGGTATGGTAAATGCTGTGATCCCTCATGATTCGTTGGAATCTACAGCTTATGATTGGGCTCAAGAAATATTAGCTAAATCACCAACATCAATAAAAATGCTGAAATTTGCTATGAATTTAACAGATGATGGTATGGTAGGTCAGCAGGTATTTGCTGGAGAGGCAACAAGATTGGCCTATATGACAGAAGAAGCTATTGAAGGACGAAATGCATTTCTTGAAAAACGTAAGCCAAATTTTGATAAAAAATGGATTCCATGAAGAAAAACATTACGCTTTGGGTGTCTGCCATGCGTTTAAGAACATTGCCACTCTCTGTTTCTGGAATTATAGTAGCTTCTTTTTTAGCAGAATATAACGGGCTTTTTAATTACAAGATATTTGTATTGGCAATTTTAACAACATTAAGCCTTCAAATACTTTCAAATTTAGCTAATGATTATGGTGATGGAGTTAAAGGCACAGATAATGATGATAGGGTTGGTCCTCAACGTGCCATTCAAAGTGGAGCGATAAATCCCGAAAACATGTTTAATGCAATAAGAATAAATATTTTAATATCTATAGGTTTAGCATTTTCTCTTATTTTTTTAGCTTTTGGATCGCGTCATTTTTGGCTGACTTTATTGTTCTTTGTGTTAGGAGTTTTTTCTGTTGTAGCTTCTATTAAATATACAGTGGGTGAAAAAGCCTACGGTTACAGAGGGTTGGGGGATATTTTTGTGTTTATTTTTTTTGGACTAGTAAGTGTAATAGGTAGTTATGTTTTATATGCCAAAACGGTAGATCATGTGGTGTTTTTACCTGCATGTACTATTGGTTTATTAAGCGCGGGAGTTTTGAATTTGAATAATATGCGCGATATAATTTCAGATGAAAAATCAAATAAAATAACATTAGCAGTAAAATTAGGCTCAAAAAATGCTAAAAAATATCATTTTGCTTTAATTGTATTAGCTATATGTTTATCAGGATTGTTTGGTATATTATATTATACATCGCCATTCAATTTAATTTTTATGATTGCCTATGTCCCTTTATTGCTTCATCTTAAAAAAGTTTACTTTAATGAAGAGCCAAGAAATTTAGACCCAGAATTAAAAAAGTTAGCCTTAACAACTTTTTTTCTAGCAATTCTTATGGGGATTGGGCATTTGCTTTAAATTTTTGTATTTTTCTATTTTAAAATGCTCATATGAAAATTACATTTTACGGTCACGCTAGTTTAGGAATAGAAGTTAATGGGATAAATATTCTTGTAGACCCTTTTATAACAGCAAACCCAAAAGCTTCAAGTATTAATATTGATGAATTAAAAGTGGATTATATATTGGTAACCCATGCGCATCAAGATCATATTGTGGATGTGGAAGCTATAGCAAAACGCACTGAAGCGGTTGTAATTTCTAATTTTGAAATCGTATCTTATTTTGAAAAATTAGGGATTGAAGGACATCCGATGAATCATGGAGGTGCTTGGGATTTTGAGTTTGGAACTGTAAAGTATGTTAATGCCATTCATACATCATCGTTTCCTGATGGAAGCTATGGAGGGCAACCTGGAGGTTTTGTTATTGAAGGGGAACATAAAAATATTTATATAGCAGGTGATACCGCTTTAACCTTTGATATGAAACTTATTCCATTAAAAACCAAATTAGATTTAGCAATTTTACCTATTGGTGATAACTTTACCATGGGAATTGAAGATGCTATTTTGGCAAGTGATTTTGTGGCTTGTGATAAAGTTTTAGGGTATCACTATGATACTTTTGGCTATATTGAAATTGACCATGAAGAAGCTAAGCGAAAATTCTTCGAAAAGGATAAGGATTTAATGCTTTTAGAAATTGGTGATTATATTGAACTATAGATGATTACAGCTTCTTATAAAAAACACATCTTAAATTTTAAACAGCCAAGTGGAACCTCTAGAGGCGTTTTAAAAACTAAGGAAACTTGGTTTTTAATTTTAAATTCTGAAGAAAGGAAGGGCATTGGAGAGTGTGGTCTTTTTAGAGGATTGTCCGTTGATGATACCTTAGACTATGAAGATAAACTAAAATGGTTGTGTAAAAACATTAATAATGATTTTGATTATTTACTTGGAGAATTAATAGAATATCCAAGTATTCAATTTGGTTTGGAAATGGCTTTGAAGTCTTTAGAAAGCTCAAGCTTATTTGACTTATTTCCATCGGCTTTCACACAGAGTAACGCATCTATCAATATTAACGGATTGATTTGGATGGGGAATGAAGTTTTTATGAAACAACAAATTGAAGATAAAATAAAAGCAGGCTTCAATTGTATTAAAATGAAAATTGGGGCTATTGATTTTCAAACAGAAACATATCTTTTAAAATCTATTAGAAATGATTTTTCTTCAAAAGATATTGAATTGCGAGTTGATGCCAATGGCGCATTTACTCCTTCTGAAGCTTTAGAAAAATTAAAAATATTGTCAGAATTTGATTTGCATTCCATTGAGCAACCAATCAAACAAGGGCAAATAGAGGCTATGTCTGACTTATGTAGCAAAACTCCTTTACCAATTGCATTAGATGAAGAATTAATAGGTGTTTTTGGTGTAACAAAAAAACAAGAATTGCTACAAACTATTAATCCACAATATATCATCTTAAAACCAAGTTTAATTGGAGGTTTTAAAGGAAGTGACGCATGGATAGAAATGGCAGAACGACAAAACATTGGTTGGTGGATAACAAGTGCATTGGAAAGTAATATTGGACTAAATGCCATTGCTCAATACACGTTTTTAAAACAAAGTAGTTTGCCTCAAGGTTTGGGTACAGGTAGTTTGTTTACTAATAACTTTGATTCGCCATTACAAGTCCTTAATGGAGCCTTGTACTATAACAATAAAAAGCAATGGCACATAAATTTATAAAAGGATGTATATAGCTCAAGCATTTAACGCATTACATGATTGGTGGCGTTATTTAGTTGGTTTTTTTATTATAATAATGGTGTGGCAATTTATAGGCATGACACCATTAGGTATTGTTGTGGGATTAAAAGTTTTAGAAACAGGTGAAATTCCTACTGAAATTCCTCAAATGATAAGTGTTTTGGGGAGCAATATGTTTTTGCTTTTAATGCTTTTATCATTTGCAATTGGTTTGGTTGGGATTATTTTTACAGCAAAAATACTTCATCAACAATCAATAGTTAGTTTAACAACCTCACGAAAAAAAATAGATTGGAAACGGTTCTGGTTTATTTTTTTTATTTGGGGAATGGTATCTAGTGGTTTTGTTTTGGTTGATTTTTATTTGTCTCCAGAAAATTTTAAATTAAATTTTCAATTACAACCCTTTTTATTACTTAGTATTATTGCAATTTTATTAGTACCATTACAAACTAGTTTTGAGGAATATTTATTTAGAGGTTACTTAATGCAAGGTATAGGTGTGATAGTTAAAAATAAGTGGTTACCATTGGTAATTACATCTGTATGTTTTGGTTTAATGCATCTGGCAAATCCTGAAGTAGATAAATTGGGCTATGTTATTATGATATATTATATTGGTACTGGGTTCTTTTTAGGAATTTTAACATTAATGGATGAGGGGCTGGAACTCTCATTAGGCTTTCACGCAGCCAATAATTTATTCACAGCTCTTTTGGTAACTTCTGATTGGACAGCTTTTCAAACACATTCCATTTTAAAAGATTTATCAGAACCATCTGAAATGGGACTTATGGAGATTTTTATACCTGTTTTTGTGGTTTTTCCAATTCTTTTGTTAATCTTGTCTAAAAAATATAAATGGACGAATTGGAAAGATAAATTATTCGGAAAAGTTATAGAATCATCAGTTAAAGATTATTAAATTTAGAAGAAAATATGACACCAAATTATACCAATGTACACGTAAAGTTTAAGTTAGATGGTTTATACTATACTTATGACGATCTTATGGAAGTAGCATATAGCTATGTTAAAGAAGGGGAGCCATATCAGCAAGAGTTAGGCGATTTTTTACTTAGTTGGTTAGATGAAAAAGATTATATTGAGGTTAAAACTTCTGGCTCAACTGGAAAACCGAAAAAAATAAAAATAAAGAAGCAGGCTATGGTAAATTCAGCCATTGTTACTGGTGATTATTTTGGTTTAAAACCAGGAGATAAAGTGCTACATTGTTTGCCTTCAAACTTTATTGCTGGGAAAATGATGATTGTTAGAGCTATTATACTTGGGCTTGAATTAGATATGACTGAACCAGCTGTACTTCCTTTAATTGATTACGAAAAAGACTATACATTTTGTGCATTTACACCTATGCAACTTAAAAGTTTTTCTAAGTATTTATTGAATATTAAAATGGCTATTGTTGGTGGTGGACAGGTACCAGAATCAACCATTGAAATCATTAAGGATAAAAAACCTATGGTTTATGAAACCTATGGTATGACAGAAACAGTATCACATATTGCTGTAAAAAGATTGAACAACTTTAATGATTCAGAATCCATTTCCAATAATTATTTTAAAACGTTACCAAATATATCTATTTCTCAAGATGATAGAGGTTGCTTGGTAATAGATGCGCCTTTGCTTTCAGACGAAACCATCGTTACCAATGATTTAGTTAAAATTCATTCCGAAACTGAATTTGAATGGCTAGGTCGCTATGATAATGTTATAAATTCTGGGGGAATTAAATTATTTCCAGAGCAAATAGAAAAGAAGCTTCGAAGTAAAATAAAAGAACAATTTTTTATAGCTTCTAAACCAGATGATATGTTTGGAGATAAGTTAATCTTAGTTTTGGAGAAAAAAACGAATGATTTAGATCTTTCTGTTTTTAATGATTTAGATAAATATGAAAAGCCTAAAGAAGTGTTTAATATAGCTAAGTTTATTGAAACAGCTTCAGGTAAAATTCATCGTAAAAAGAACTTACAGAAATTAAATATTTCAGTAAAATAATAACTAATTTTCAAAAATCTAAAATGAATTTTTTTAAGCGCGTCTTGTCTACTGTTACTGGAATTTTTGTGTTCTTTAGTATTTGTATTGTTTTTTTATTGTTAATAGGATTTATATTTGGTGCTAATTCAGATAGTTTAGTTGCTGTTAAACCAAATTCTGTTTTACAACTCAAATTAGATTTCCCTATAAAAGATTATGCGGGTAAAATAGAATTTAAAGATTATCCTTTTTTAAACGAAGAAGAAAAAAATGGCTTGTTTAATATTATAAATGCTATAAAATATGCTGAAACCGATGATAATATAAAAGGAATTTCTATTGAAAATAATTTTATTAATGCAGGAATTTCTCAAACTAAAGCCTTGCGCGATGCATTATTGGAATTTAAAGAATCAGGTAAATTTATCACGGCGTATTCAGATATATATAGTCAAAAAGATTACTATTTAAGTTCAGTTGCAGACAGCATTTATTTAAACCCTACAGGCATTTTGGAGTTTAAAGGCTTATCTTCAGAGCAATTATATTTTAAAGATTTTCAAGAAAATACAGGTTTAAAATTTGAAGTAGTAAGATTTGGTAAGTATAAAAGTGCTGTAGAGCCTTTTTTATTGAATGAAATGAGTGATGAGAACAGAGAACAAATTTTTAGTTTAATGAATACTATTTGGTACGAGATTAAAAAGGAAATATCTGAAAGTAGAATGGTTTCAGTTGAACAACTTAATAATATTGCAGATAGTTTACTCACTAGAAATGCTTCTTTGGCAATAGCATCTAAATTGGTAGATAAAGTAGGATATTATGATGAGTATGTAAATAGCCTAAAAAACGTAGTTGGTGTAAATTTGGAGGATGATTTAGAGACAATAACGGTATTAGATTATGTTTATTCTACATCAAATAAATTATCTCCTATTAATAAAAACAAAATAGCAGTTATCTTTGCTGAAGGTGAGATTATTTATGGTGAAGGAGATGTAAATTATGTAGGACAAGGTACGATGAGAGCGTCTTTAGAAAAGGCTCGAAAAGATGATAATATAAAGGCCGTAGTATTGAGAATTAATTCTCCAGGTGGTAGCGCATTAGCAAGTGAGCTTATATGGCGTGAAATAGAATTGACAAAAAAAATAAAACCAGTTATAGTGTCCATGGGAGATTTGGCAGCTTCTGGCGGATATTATATTGCTTGCAATGCAGATAAAATTATTGCCGAACCTACCACAATTACAGGCAGTATAGGTGTTTTTGGACTTCTGCCAAATGTTAAGGGTTTAGCTGATAATTGGGGTATTAATGCAGAGCAAGTTGTTACCAATACCAATGCGATAACTTATAGTTTGTTTGAGCCATTAAGCGAAATGCAACATGATTTTTTAAAAGAAGGTATTATTGATGTATATGAATTATTTACAAACCGCGTTGCTGTAGGTAGAAATATGTCTCAAGATGCTGTTAAAAACATAGCCGAAGGTCGTGTTTGGACAGGAGTTGATGCTTTAAATAATGGTTTAGTAGATGAGTTAGGAGGTTTGGATTTAGCGCTACAAAGAGCAGCTGAATTTGCTGAAATAGAGGATTATAAAGTAAGTGAATTTCCTGTTTTTGAAAAAGATTTGGATAAGATTTTTGAAAGTTTTGGATTAATAAAATCAAAAGAAACTATTTTAATGGAAGAATTGGGAGAGGAAAACTATAAAATACTAAAAGAGATTAAAACGATGTCTCAACGAAAAGGGGTTCAACTTCTTTTACCTTATCGGTTAGATATAAAATAAACTTACTTTTTGGGTTTGGTTTGTAATTTTAGATTTTCTATGGTATAGAAAAAGATTATTGCATAGTTTTAGTTTAGGCTTGTAAGAGTGTAAAACTTTGAAATGAATAAATTCTCAGATTGATAATTTATAATAATAGAACTTACATCTGTAGAGTTACTTTAAATGTATTTTATTAAAGAAATCATAGATAGATTTGGCTAAAGCTTTACCTAAACCTATTGGTACACTATTTCCTACTTGGCGAGACTGTTCAGATTTACTGCCAAAAAAAATATAATCATCTGGATAACCTTGAATTCTTGCCATTTCCCTGATTGTTATTCTTCTGTTTTCAATGGGGTGGTAATAATGGTCGCAGTTGTTATGCACAATAGTATGACTAACATTTTTCCGACTTAGTCGTCGCATAGACCTGTTTAAATCACTATTGTTTTGGAGGTGCATAGGACAATCTTTCATGGAACCTCCTTCAGGAATATTTTGTATTCTTTTTAAATTTAAATCAGTCAGTTTACCAATTAAGTGATTTGGGTTGCTTTCGGGGATAGGGGTGTCCAAAAGACTATTCTCAACAGTTAAATAATTAGTTTCATCATGAGTAGGTGTTGGAAATTTAAAAGGCTCTTTAATGTCTTTTCTAACACCTATAATAATAATTCTTCTTCTGTTTTGAGGAACACCAAAATCTTTAGCATTAAGGAGTTTATGAAATAAATTATAGCCGCAATTTGAGAGTTCTTTCTTTATAAGTTCAAAAACGTTTCCTTTTTGCATGGTTACCATCCCTGAAACATTTTCCATTAAAAACATTTTAGGTTGTACTTCTTTTAAAATCCTTGCGTATTCTTTAAAAAGATGATTTCTTGGGTCATCAAAAGCTCTTGACGGATTGGCTAAGGAAAATCCCTGACAAGGAGGGCCTCCAACAATTATATCCGCATATTTTAAATGGGTAATTTTCTGAATATCTTCACAAACAATATGGTCCCCAATATTATGCGAATAAGTTTCGCAGGCTTGACTATTAAAGTCATTTGCAAAAATAATATCATATTTTCCCGTTGCTAAAAAACCCAAATCTAAACCGCCACTACCTGAGAATAAAGAAATAACCTTAATTTTATTTTCAATTTCAGTTTCACCCTTATGAATCCATCTTTTTTTGTTTTCTTTCATTTTGGGAGTAATATTTATTTTATTTTCCAATATTGTTATAGCTAACAGGTTTTTATAATTAACACTAAAAAAATAGTCCGGTTTTTTTAGTAATCAAAATGGCTAATTTCCCTTTTTAAAAACGTAAATATACTATTAATGTTAAGTTTATTTAAGATAATGTATGGGGTTTTAATATAAGTATTTATTTAAAAATAGCATCACGCTAAGGAATTTGTTCGTTATATTTTAATACCTTGTAATTCATAAAATAATTAGATATTATGATAATATTATATGTATTAATAGGTTTTGTGTTATTAGCAGCATTTTATGGTGTTGGAATCTATAATAGATTAGTAAAATTAAAAACACTGGTGGAAGAAGCTTGGAGTGGGATAGATGTGCAATTAAAAAAGCGTTATAATTTAATTCCAAATTTAGTAGAAACAGTTAAGGGGTATGCAACTCATGAGAAAGAAACTTTTGAAAATGTAACAAAAGCGAGAAGTCAAGCACAAAGTGCTTCTACTGTTGAAGGGCAACAAGTTGCAGAGAATCAATTGAACAAATCGTTATTAAATTTATTTGCAGTTGCAGAACAGTATCCAGAATTAAAGGCAAATGAGAATTTTTTGAGTTTACAAAAAGAATTATCTGTTGTTGAATCTGATATTGAAAAATCAAGACGTTATTACAACGGTACTATTAGAGATTATAATATTTTAATAGATTCTTTTCCATCAAATATTATAGCTGGTATGACAAACTTCAATAAAGCTGCATTTTTCCAAATTGAAACAGAAGAGGAGAGGCAAAACCCACAAGTAAAATTTTAAATGTTGAAACAGCTATTTCTATTTATTGTATGTATTACCAGCACTTTTTCTTTGTTTTCGCAAAGTGAAAGTATCCTTTCTTTTCATTCAGAAATAAAAATAGATACATCCAGTGCAATTACTGTAGCTGAAACCATTAAAATTTATGCCACAGGGACTATTTTTAAAAGAGGGATTACTCGAACCATTCCAATTGAAAAAATAGATAGTTTGGGTAGAAAAAGCAAAATAGATTTTAAGATTTTATCTGTAGAAAAAGATGGTCGAATTTCCAAATTTCATACAGAAACAGCAAATGGTAAAGTTATTATTTACGTAGGGGAGAAGGATGTTTTTTTAAATAAAGGCAACTATGAGTATACGATAACATATCGTATGATAGGGCATATAGGTTTTTTTAATAATTATGATGAAATTTACTGGAACGTTAATGGTTTTGAGTGGAACTTACCTTTTGAGAAAGTTTCAAGTCAAGTAACGCTTCCTTTAGGAGGGGAAATCACTAAAAATGCTTGCTATACAGGAGTATATGGTAGTAATGCCACAAATTGTAATGCTAGAATTGTATCAAACAATAGTATTCATTTTAATGCTGATAACTTAAAGGCAGGTGAAAATTTAACTATTGCTGTAGGTTTTAATAAAGGTATTGTAAACCAACCGCCACCACCAACATTTATGCAAAAGTTTGGTGCTCTTATTTTAGGTGTATTTGTGAGTTTTTTACTTTTGTTTTACTATGGTTATACTTGGTTGAAATTTGGGGTAGACCCTGTAAAACCTACTGTGTTTCCTCAGTTTGATGTGCCAGAAAACATGACGCCAGCTTCTGTGGGAATGATAGATAAACAACGTTATTATGGTGATCTGATAACAGGCTCTATATTAAATTTAGCAGTTAACGGGTATCTTAAAATAGAAGAAGATATTGAATCATATATTTTTGGTTTGTTTAAAACCAAACGTTATATAATTCATAAGTTAAAGGAGGGAGCAGAAATAAATAAAAATGAAGAACATGTTTTGTTTTCAAAATTATTTTCAGACAAATCGTCCTTAGTTTTAGATGGCAAATACGATAAAAAAGTAGAAAGTGCCGTTGCTGTATTTAAAGCCTCATTAAAAAAACAACACCATAGTTTAATTTATCAGGGTATTAATTTAAAGTTTTGGATTGTTCCGATATTAGCGTTAGTTACTTATGGTTTCTTATTTGTTTTTCTATCTACTCAATACTTTGAAGGTGATAATGACATGTTGTCTTTCTTTTTATTTATTGTTGTAAACGTTTTTTTCTTCTTATTTTACCAATATTTAATTCGTAAACCTGCTGTTGAAAAACTTCGCCTTAAATCTTTAATTGATGGATTTAAAATGTATATGAGTGCAGCAGAAGAAAAGCAAATTTCCAGATTTAATCCACCCAATTTAACCCCTGAAATTTTTGAAAAGTTATTGCCATATGCTATTGTGTTAGGCGCTGAAGATGTATGGGGAGAAAAATTTCAAAATCTAATAGACAAATCCATAATTGATAAAAATTACAAGCCTATCTGGTATGTTGGTAATATTGGCAATTTTTCTGCTTTTAACCACTCATTGAATTCAACCTTATCCAATTCTATTAGTCGTTCAGCAACACCTCCTTCTAGCAGCAGCAGTGGTTCTTCTGGTGGTGGTTTTTCAGGCGGCGGTGGAGGCGGCGGCGGTGGAGGCGGTTGGTAATCCCTTTTAAAGCGCTTAATAATAGCTGCTTTTCTAACACACAACAATCTCTCCTAATAGGGATACTTTTATTATTACCTCATTTATATTTGTGGCAATAAGTTATTTTCTATTTATGAAATAGCTTTGTAATGAAATGTTAGCAGTGTTTTTTAGAAACCGAGAAATAGTTAGTGAAAATTTTTAATAAATAGGGTTGCTTTTTTAGGAGTTAAATATCAGGCACGTATTAATTTGTTTTGTCGTTTTAAAATCATAAAAACTAAAACAGAAAGCACTCCAAAAAAGGAAAACCCAATAAATAATGGAAGCACCGAGTTTGTTACAAAATTACCAATGTAGTTTGCAATTGGGACTGCCATAATGGTTGATAAAAAGCCATTTAAAGCAGCTCCTATTCCAGCAATATGTCCCAGAGGTTGCATAGCCAATGCTCTTAAATTACCAAATAGAAAACCAACGGCAAAAAATTGTAAAGCAAAAAATGATACTAAAACATATATACTAGGGTTTGTTCCAGACCAGAATAAAACGACATATAAAATAGAAATAAATGCATAAGCCAAATTAGCTAAATATGAAATACGAAACATGCCAAATTTAACCACTAACTGACTGTTTAAATAGGTTGCTAAACCAATGGATATAGCTAAGCTTGCAAAAATATATGGAAACATTTCAACAAGGTTATATTGCTCTTGAAAAATTTGTTGCGAGGTACTTAAATACACCATAAATGACCCCATAATAAAACCAGAAATAATAGTAAAGGCAACAGCTTGTTTATGTTTAAAAAACTCTTTTGATCCATCAATAAAAAGATGTTTTGAAAAAGTTATACGTTTTTCTTTAGCCAACGTCTCTGGTTGGCGTAACCAAAACCAAAGCATAATAAGAATCCCAAAAATCAGATTAAAATAAAATATAGATTCCCAACTAAAAAAGTTTATTAAAAACTGACCTAAAGTAGGAGCCACTACAGGAACTAAAATAAAAAACATAACAACTATAGACAAAATTTTAGCCATATAATCGCCACTAAATTCATCTCGAATCATAGAAGTACTAATACTTCTTGGAGAAGATAGACCAACACCTTGTAGTAGTCTGCCAAAAATCATCATTTCAAAACTTTGAGTTGTTACACAAATAATGCTCGCAATTATAAATATGATAAAACCTATATAAACAATGGGTTTTCTACCAAAACTATCTGATAAAGGTCCTAAGATAAGCTGTCCAACACCTAAACCTAAAAAAATCATGGTTATTAATAATTGGTTGTCTTTGGGGTTTGTTATACCAATAGAGTTTGCAATTTGTGACAAGGCTGGAAGTAAAGCATCAATAGACAGCGCTACAATAGACATTAATGAAGCCATTAGAGCTACAAATTCAAATTTGAAATGTTGTGGTTTTTGCATCTTACAAAAATACACTATTAAAAAACTTATAAAGTTAATTTTGATTTAATAAAACAATGTTATTATTGTTAAATTTGATACTTTTCAATAAATACAAATGCATATTCAACCACTTTTAAATTATATAAGCAATTTTGTCACATTAACTGATGAAGAAGTGGACATACTTAGCTCAAAAATAAGTTGTAGAAACTATTTGAAAGGACAATATGTGGTTCAGCAAGGTGACATTTGTAAATATGAAGGCTTTGTGATTTCTGGTTGTACAAAAACATTTTATGTTGATGATGCAGGGCAGGAGCATATTATTATGTTTTCAATTGAAGATTGGTGGGTATCAGATATGGGAAGTTTTATTACGCAAACACCAGCCGATTTTAATGTACAGTGTATTGAAAACACCCAATTAATTATGTTTTATTATGATGATATTGAAGACTTATACAGGGAAATTCCTAAGTTAGAACGCTTTTTTAGGTCTATTGTAGAAAAAGGTTTTGTAGCCATGCAAAAAAGATTGGTGAGAAATTTTAGTCAAACAGCCAAAGAAAGATATGTGTATTTCAAAAATCAATATCCAAAAATAGAACAGCGTATACCGCAATATATGGTAGCTTCTTATTTAGGAATTACTAAAGAGTTTTTAAGTAAGATTAAAGGTCAATTGGCCTTAGAGGAATAAAAGTTAAACTAGTTTAACATTATTTTATAATCTAGTTTATTTTCATAACGTATATTGCTCCTGATATTTGTAAAAAATTAAATACTTAAAAAAATACAATTTAAAGATGAAAAACACAATTAAAACCTTGGCATTAGCAACTGTTATTGCATTTATTACTTTTTCTTTTACAACTGTGAATACCGATAAAAAAGAAATTAATACTGAAAAAAGTAAAGTAATTTGGAAAGGGTATAAAGTTACAGGTTCGCATGAAGGCACGATAACTATTAAATCAGGTTCATTACATTTTAATGGGGAAGTACTTACTGGAGGTGAGTTTGTTATGGACATGACTTCCATAAACACAACAGATATAAGTGGGAATATGAAAGATAAGTTAGATGCACATTTGAAAAATGACGATTTTTTTAGTGTAAATGCGCATCCTACAGCATCTTTAGTTTTTAAAGACGTTAAAGCTTCAGGAAAAAATGCCTATACTATTATTGGAGATTTAACCATTAAAGGGAAAACAAATCCTATTACATTTTCTATATCCATTTATGGAAATAAAGCTACAACATCTTTAAAAATTGATAGAACAAAATATGGTATTGAATATAAATCAGCTAGTATTTTTGAAAGCTTAAAAGATAAAGCGATCTATGATGAATTTGATTTGGTTGCAGATTTAGAATTCTAAAAAGTAAAAAAGTAATTGTTAAAAAAGTGTTCAGAGATGAACACTTTTTTTTTGAGTCAAAAATTTTATGAATAGAACATTTTTTTAATCATACTTTTGATAAAATAAATTTACATGAAAATTTTTGAATGTCCCAATTGCAATGCGCCAGTTTTTTTTGAAAACACGATTTGCCAATACTGTAATACGAGTTTAGGATATAATTCAATTTTAGATAAGTTTGAAATAATAAACAACAATACTAACGCTTCAGTTAACGATTTAAAATTATGTGCTAATCATGCTTTGGAAGTTTGTAATTGGCTTGTGGATGAAACAAAAAATGACACATTATGCATTGCCTGTAGTTTAAACAGGGTTGTTCCAAATAAATCAAATCTTGATGATTTTGAAAAATGGCAAAAACTGGAAGTAGCTAAACATAGATTAATCTATCAATTATTAAGACTTAGTTTACCAGTAACCCCTAAATTAACCCATCCTGATGGTATTGCTTTTGATTTTTTGTCAGAAAACAATTATAATCAGGCCGTAACTGGCCATGTTGATGGTGTAGTAACTATAATTTTAAAAGAAGCGGATTCTGTACAACGAGAACAATTACGAAAACAGATGGATGAGCCTTATAGAACTTTATTGGGGCATTTTAGACATGAAATAGGTCATTATTATTGGTTGCTTCTTTTTAACGAATCAAATTTAGCATCTTATAGAAATACATTTGGTGATGAGCGCATACATTATGGAGATGCTCTGAAAAATCACTATAAAAATGGAGCTCCAAATAATTGGAATGAAAATTTCATAAGTAAATATGCTAGTTCACACTCATGGGAGGATTGGGCTGAAACTTGGGCGCATTATTTACATTTAATGGATACTCTGGAAACAGCCAATAGCTTAGGGGTTTGTTTTCAACCAGAAAAAGATTATGTGAAAAAATTAATGGTAAAACATTGCCCTAACCCTTATCAAACAGAAGATTTTAGAAAAATATTTAATGCGAATTTAGCCTTGAGTTGTTCTGTAAATAGTTTAAACAGATCCATGGGCTTGATGGATATCTATCCATTTATTGTGCCGAAACCAGTATTAGATAAATTGATTTTCATTCATTCATTACTATCAAAAACAGAGATTAATAAAAATTAATTTATACATTAGTGTTTAGGTTATAAAACAAAATAATTCATTTAAAAAATTGATAATTATGGAAAAATTATTAAGAATTATAGGGGCTGCTTGGGGTGCTAAAAAAATTGGAGGAGGATCATGTGGATGTTTTGGAACCGTTTTTGTATTCGTGATTTTATATTGGTTATTAGGTTATGTTTTTGAGTTATTTTAAAAATAATTATAAAACAAGCGGCTGTAATTTTCATGTAATCTTAGTTAATACGGGTATTTATTTTTAATGAAAAGCCTCTTTAGCAGATTTAACACTATATTTGTTGTTGAACACTACTATACTTTTATGTCCTTTAAAAAATTAATTGAGCCTTTAAAAGATGTTCTTGATAATAAAGGTTTTTATGAACCTTTACCATTTCAAAAACTAATTCTATCCAAAATTAAAGGCGGTGCCAGTTTGTTTTGCATTGCTCCTAAGGATTCAGGAAAAACAACGAGCCTCATACTAAGTGTGGTTCAAAAATTAAACGGTTTAGCTTTTGAAGATGCTCCTCGAGCATTAATATTTGTAAAGGATAAAGAAACGGCATTAAATTTAAAATCTGAATTTGAATCTTATACAAGAAGAACAGATTTAAGGATTTATTGTGCGTATGAAGAACATAATATCGAGTTACAGCGTGAAGAACTTTATTTGGGCGCTGATATTGTTATTGCAACACCAAAACGTTTGAATAAGATTTTTTATTTAAATGGCATCAATTTAAATAAATTGCAAATTTGTGTTGTTGATGACGCCGAATTTTTATTCAAAAACAATAATTTTGCTGAAGTTACCAGGACACCAGAAAGTATTGGCAAATGTCAATATTTAATTTTTTCTTCAAAATTTGATAACCGATTTGAACGTTGGAGAGAATCGTTTATGTACAATGCTCAAGTTGTAAAGAGTAAGTAATTTTATAAATACTATATAGCAATTATAGTTTTCTAAACCTTAAAATTAGAATTATTTTGGTGCCTTTTTATTGCTTTTCTTGATAAGAATATTCCAATAAATAAGGAAAAGAAAGCTCCTACCCAAATACCTGGAATAAAGTCTATAAACAAAAAGAAATCATATGCACCGTGAAAGAGAACGGCTAAAAATAAACCAGCTAAGTTTAACGTAATTTTATTGTTTGAAAACTTAGCTTTTCCCATATAATACCCCATTAATATTCCAAAGGTAGCATGCGCAGGAATTGCAGTAAAGGCTCTTAGTAATGCTGTTTCATAGCCGCTTTCCATAACATAAAAAATATTCTCGGTTGCAGCAAAGCCCATGGAAACCATCACGGCATATACAATGCCATCAAAAGGTTCATTAAAGGCTTTATTTGGTTGCGCAAAATACCGAACTATAATGTACTTACTAAATTCTTCGGTTAAGCCAACAACAAAAAAAGCTTTTATAAATTGTTCAAAAATACTAGTATGGTTGTAGAGAGGTAACGCTATATCAAAGAAATAGTAAAGAATACTGGTTACTATAATACTTATAACCGCACCAAGTATAAAGTTTAAAATTAATAATTGTTTCGGTTCTTTTTCGTATTTATCTTTAGCATAAATGTATATGATTATGATAAATATAGGTGCAATAGCTGCGAGTAGCAAATTCATTCTGTTGTATGTTTTTTTATTTCTTTCAAAATGAATTCATAATAAGTTTTATTTGAAGGAACAAAATGATTACCATTGTTTGTAATGGTTTTAATAAGTTTTTCAAATTCAAAAAGTGATATTAATTTCAAAGCTTCAACCTCCTCTTCCTGAATAATTAATTCAGAAATAGGTACTTTCAGTTCTGCTATAAAGGTGTTATGGAATTCATTGTCCATAATACCATTATCATAGTTTTGAAAACACTCAAAAACACCTATTTTTTTTAAATGATTTTCAGAAATAGTCAAACCTATTTCTTCTTTAGTTTCTCTGATAGCTGCTTGTTTTACGGTTTCTCCTGCATCAATATGTCCTGCTACGGAAACATCCCACATCAGTGGACAAATGGTTTTTTTAGCTGAGCGTTGTGATAATAAAACAGAGCCATTTTTAGTATAAAACCAAACATGAGCTGTATTGTGATAATACCCTTTTTGATGAATAATCGATTTTAGTTCGGTTGTTCCTGTTGGAACTCCATTTGCATCTACAATGTCAATATATTCGTCCATTTATAACTAGCCAAAAAAAGATTCCCGCCTTAGCGGGAATGACAATATTATTATTTAAAATAACTAAATGAATCTCCGTTTTTTATATTTAAAAGCGATTCATAAATTAGCTTAATTACGTTTTCAACATCTTCTCTGTGTACCATTTCTACCGTAGTATGCATGTATCTTAGCGGTAAAGAAATTAGGGCAGAAGCAACGCCTCCATTACTATAAGCAAAAGCATCCGTATCTGTGCCTGTAGCACGAGACAAGGCATTTCGTTGAAATGGAATTTTTTTAGTTTCAGCAGTATCGGTAATTAAATCTCTTAATTTTTGTTGCACTGCAGGTGCATAGGCTATTACTGGGCCATTGCCAATTTCCAAATCACCTTGCACTTTCTTATCAATCATTGGAGTTGTAGTGTCATGCGTAACATCAGTTACTATGGCTACATTAGGCTTTATTTTTTGAGTAATCATTTCAGCACCGCGCAAGCCAATTTCTTCCTGAACTGCATTCACGACATATAAACCAAACGGTAAGGTTTTTTTATGCTCTTTTAATAAACGGGCAACTTCAGCAATCATAAAACCTCCCATACGATTATCAAGTGCACGGCAAACAAATTTATCCCCATTTAGGACATGAAATTCGTCAGGATAAGTAATTACGCATCCCACATGTACACCTAATTTTTCAACATCTTCTTTGGTTTTACACCCGCAATCAATAAAAATATTATCTGGTTTAGGAGCTTCTTCTTTACCTTTATCACGCGTATGAATAGCTGGCCATCCAAAGACACCTTTTACAACACCATTTTTAGTATGGATATTAACTATTTTACTTGGAGCAATTTGGTGATCGCTACCACCATTTCTTACTACATAAATGAGACCGTTATCAGAAATATAATTAACGTACCAAGAAATTTCATCAGCATGACCTTCAATTACAACTTTGTATTTAGCCTCAGGATTTATAACTCCAACAGCTGTACCATAGGTATCTGTAATAAACTCATCAACATATGGTTTTAGGTAATCCATCCATATTTTTTGTCCATCCCACTCATAACCCGTAGGGGCCGCATTGTTTAAATATTTTTCTAAAAAGTCCATTGACTTTTTGTTAAGAATGCTCTTATTTGCCATTTGTTTAAATTTTGCACTAAATTAATAATATAAATAGAAATTGACATAATTATAAATAATTATTACATTGGTTAAAACAATTATTTTAGTGATCAATAGATTACATCATACCCATGTAAGAATATTGAATAAAAGATAAAAAAAAATGTTTTTGAGAGTGTAAATTCTTAAATTTGAAAGGTCAATGCCCCAATGTTTTTTATAAATGAATCTTTTAAAACTAACATGTCTTTTATTCCCTGTTTTACTCTTTTCTCAAGTAAATGAAATTGAGCAAGACTCTACATCTATTGAATACCTTATTATTGAAGGAGATTCCATACCGAGACGTTCTATAGATTTAGAAGAAGTTATGATTCTACACAAATTAACCTTTAAAGATAGAGACGCAAAAATTAGATATTTAATATTACGAAGAAAAACATTAAAGGTGTTTCCTTATGCTAAAATGGCGGCAGAGCGATTGGATTCCATGAACTCAAGATTGGCAACATTAACAAAAAAGCGTCATAAAAATAGGTATTCTAAACAAGTTCAAAAGTATTTAGAAGATGAGTTTTCGGAAGAATTAAAAAAAATGAGTAGAACTGAAGGTCAGATTTTAGTAAAACTAATTCATAGACAAACCGGAAGTACAGCCTTTGATTTAGTAAAAGAACTTCGAAATGGCTGGCGTGCCTTTTGGTATAATACCACAGCTAGCTTATTTGATATATCTCTAAAAAAAGAATTTAACCCGAATATTGAAAAGGAAGATTATCTTATAGAAGATATATTGCAACGAAGTTTTCAAAGTGGTTTATTGGACCGTCAAGAATCTGCTGTAAAATTTGACTTTTACGAATTAACGGAAAAATGGTTGCACAGCCCTGAAGTGAAAAATTAATACATGCGCAAACAAACATCTTTTGAGGAAATACTTAATTCCATTTCGCATGGTCTTGGAGCCTTATTAGGTATTGCAGCTTTGGTACTCTTAATTGTGTATGATACGAATAAAACAAATTGGAGCCTATTTAGTGTTATTGTGTATGGTATTTCAATTATTGTATTGTTTAGTGCATCAACGGTATTTCATGCTGCAAGAGGAGAAAAGCGAAAACACTATTTTAGAATTGTAGATCATATCAGTATTTATTTTCTTATAGCAGGTACCTATACACCAATATGTTTAATTTCACTTGAGCAAAGTATGGGCTGGATACTCTTTTATATTGTTTGGGGAATTGCAGCCTTTGGTATAGTTTTAAAACTTTTTTTTACAGGAAAATTTGAGGTTTTTTCAACACTTTTGTATTTGGTAATGGGCTGGTTAGTTGTGTTAGATTTTTCTAATTTATCCACCATTATTGGAGATTATGGTGTATTATTTTTATTTGCAGGTGGACTTTCTTATACCGTAGGTATTATTTTTTATGCTATTCATAAAATACCTTTCAATCATGTTATTTGGCATTTGTTTGTGTTGGCAGGTGCTGTTTGTCATTTTTTTATGATTTTATTATATGTTATTTAATATGAATATGATTGAAATTAAAGCAGCCTCTTCCATTTTGGATTATATACAGATAGAAGCTTTGGCAAACACTATTTGGTATGAACACTACAGGCCAATTATTGGTGAAAATCAAGTAAATTATATGCTTGAAAAATTTCAATCTGTTAGTGCTATAAAAGAACAAATTGATAATGGGTTTGAATATTTTATAGTGATTTTTGATAAAAAACCTGTAGGTTATATGGCGGTGAAACAAGAACCAGAATTTTTGTTTTTAAGTAAAATATACATTTTAAATAATCATAGAGGGAAAAATTTGGGTAGAAAAATGTTGTGTTTTATTGAAGAAAACGCAAAAAATAAAAACTTAAAAAATATTAGACTAACAGTTAATATAAATAATACAAACTCTATCAAGGCTTATGAAAAATGGGGGTTTCAAAAATCAGGTACTTTAGTTACAGATATAGGGAATGGATTTGTTATGGATGATTTTGAGATGATTAAAACTTTGCTTTAATCTCAATTGTTTATCCCTCAATAA
The DNA here is from genome assembly GCF_001310225.1 of Pseudalgibacter alginicilyticus. Lineage (GTDB taxonomy): Bacteria > Bacteroidota > Bacteroidia > Flavobacteriales > Flavobacteriaceae > Pseudalgibacter > Pseudalgibacter alginicilyticus. The sequence continues at coordinate 78,977 of NZ_CP012898.1, forward strand.
CATCCCGGTATTCTTGAAAAAAGGATTCAAACAAGCTCATGTTTTTATTAAAAAACTCCATAACCTCACGCCATGTGTTTTTGTTGTGTATCGAAACTTTTCGCTCCAAAGGCAGATATATTCTAGAGATTTCCTTTTCGTTATCTAAAAAATATTCCTCTTCAAAAATAGCATCTGGCAAATACTCTTCCAATAAAATTGATTTTAGAGCTATTAGTTTTTCCCAATAGTTGATACGGTTTTCAAGATTATCTTCTAAATCCAAAGCCACTAATGCTGTTTTGTTATCAAAATGAAACTTAAAAGAAAATCCTTTTAGTTTCGTATCGTATAAAATCCATTTCCTTGGAAATGACTTACCAAAACTTGTCCAAAATTCTTGTCTGAGTAAACGGCTTTCTTCTTTAGAGAACATGGCAATGAAATATATTTTGAATCTTAAACTAGATTAATGGATGTTTTAATAATATAAGTTCTTTTTTTAGTTGTATTTGGAAATATCATATTAAATAAGCTACAGTAACCCCTAAAATAATTGAAATAAACTTTGATAGATTAAACTTATGTCCTTCGCCACTTTCAAACAGAATCGTTGTGGAGATATGAAAAAATATACCAATAACTACGGCGTTAATCATGTGCGCATAATCAGTAGAAATTGTCGATGTATGCAAAATTAAAGTTCCCAAAGGTGTCATTAAGGCAAAAATCACTAAAAATACAGCTATCTGCTTTTTATTATAATTAGACTGTAATAAAAACATAGTAATTAAAGAGGCAATAGGTATTTTATGAACCAAAACCCCATATACCATATCATTATGATCATGTATGGCAAAACCCTCTAAAAAACTATGAATACATAAACTAATAAATAGCATCCAAGGAAAAATTGTTTCGTGCTTATGGATATGTACATGACCGTGTTCAGCACCTTTAGAAAATAATTCTAAGACTATTTGCAACATGATACCACACATGATTAAAAGGCCAGAAAGCTTAGTGTTTAAATGAGCATAAACTTCGGGTAATAGTTCAAACAGGGTTAATGCTAATAAAAAAGCACCACTAAAAGATAGTAGAAGTTTGGTGTTTAATGATTTTTGTTTGTTAGTAATTATAGCTAAAATAAAGCCAAAAATAACAGCCAATAAGGGTAAAATAAATTTATTCATTTTAATTTTAAACTATATCAAATAAACGAATTACTATGAGTGAAAAAATGCGGATTATCAATCTACTTAAAAATCATTACCAGACGCTCAGATGTTTTTGCATTAAACTTATGCAATTTATAATCGCCAAAAACATCTAATAAATGCACATCAGTTTGCTCAAAAAGCAACTCAAAATCAACTAAGGTAAAAGCCCTGACACGTTCCTGAAAATTATAAGGCTTATCATCAACTGTAAAAGTAATATCTTTTATAATATAACCATTTTCTACATAACGTTTTAAATAAAAATCAATGCCATCTACCGTTTTGGTTTCTTCAGGAATTAAGTTGTCAATGACAAATTCACTGTTCATGAAATCAATCACACCAAAACCAAACTCATTCAGTTCTGTTTTTATAGATGCAATTGTTTTTAAATGATCTGTATCATCCTCAAAATATCCAAAACTTGTAAACAAATTAAATACGGCATCAAATTTTTTTGGGTATGGTTTACACATATCATGAACCTCAAAGTGCAAGCGGTGGTTTGAAAACTGTTTGGCAAATTCAATACTGTTTTCACTTAAATCAACCCCTGTTACATCGTAGCCAATTTTATTTAAATACAAAGCATGACGCCCTTTTCCACAAGCTAAATCTAAAATTGTACCACCCACAGGAATATTTAAATAATTAGTAAGTGTATCCATAAACGCATGCGCTTCAGTATCATCCCGGTCCTTGTATAAAATATGGTAATAAGGCGTGTCAAACCACGACGAAAACCATTTTGTAGTATTATTTGTCATATATTATTTTGGAGGTTACCCCCGAAAAACATCGGGGGTCAGGCTTTCTGCTATATCTTTTTAAAACGCTATTACAAGAAGGTATAAGGTGGCAATCTGCCATTCAAAATTCTCACAAGCTACAGTACATATTAGTTTTAAAAAGGATGGCGCTTCAATCCTTAACCCGAATTATCAATAAACTTCGTGTTTGCCACAAAATTACATTATTTTTGCAAAGTATTTGACGAAAAAAATGGAAGAAAATTTCAACATGGTTGCCAAAACTCTTTTTGGCTTTGAAGAATTATTAGAAAAAGAACTCACCCAACTAGGTGCACAGCACGTAAAAAAAGGCATACGAAATGTAGCTTTTTCTGGAGACAAAGGCTTTATGTACAAAGCTAATCTTGCGCTGCGAACCGCTGTTAAAATTTTAAAACCCATTCATAATTTTACTGTAAAAAATGAAAAAGATTTATACGATAAAATTTATGCTATGGACTGGACACCGTATTTGAAACCAACGGGGACTTTAGCTATAGATGCTACGATTCATTCCGATTTGTTTTCACATTCTCTTTTTATTGCACAAAAAACAAAAGACGCTATTGTTGATAAATTTAGAGATACTGTTGGACAGCGCCCAAATGTGGATTTAAAATTTCCAGACTTAAAAGTAAATGTGCATATAGATAGAAACCAATGTACCATTTCGTTGGATTCGTCAGGAGACTCACTTCATAAACGTGGCTATAAAACAGCCACTAATATAGCTCCTATAAACGAAGTCTTAGCAGCAGGACTCATTATGCTTTCTGGTTGGGATGGTCAGTCTGATTTTATGGACCCCATGTGTGGATCAGGTACTATGCTTATTGAAGCAGCTATGATAGCTTGTAATATACCTCCAAACTTAATGCGTAAGGAATTTGCTTTTGAGCGTTGGCAAGATTGGGATGTAGATTTATTTGAAAAAATTGAAGAATCACTGTTAAGTAAAACACGAGATTTTCATTATAAAATTATTGGTTATGATAAAGCGCCAAGTGCAGTAACTAAAGCTAAAGAAAATGTTAAAAATGCTCAATTAGAAGATTTTATAGACGTTAAGCATGAAGATTTTTTTAAAACTCAAAAGAGTGGCGATGAAAAATTACACATGGTATTTAACCCTCCTTATGGAGAGCGTTTAAATATTGACATGGAATTGTTTTATAAAAATATAGGAGATACCTTAAAGCAAAATTACCCAGGTACTGATGCGTGGTTTATTACTTCAAACCTAGATGCGCTAAAGCATGTTGGGTTAAGACCTTCAAGAAAAGTACATTTATTTAATGCAAAATTAGAGGCCCGTTTAGTTAAATATGTTATGTATGAAGGGAGTAAAAAGGGAAAGTATATGAAAAAATAAATCTTATGGATGCTACTTTGTGAAATGATTGTCTGTGATTAATTTTATGGATACATTTTTTACACTCAATATGGTAAATTAAATTCTAAAAGATTCTAACCAATTTATAGCACCTTCTTCAGAAGAAAATACTTTAAATTTATATTTTTTATTGTTGGCTATAGCTTCATATAATACGCTAAGAGCTGCTGTTGTAGAATTGCTAATAATAATGGCAATCATTACACTGTCATAGTTCACTAAAGAATTTGCTTTTGCAGCGTTAAATGATTTTAAATCTCTAAATGAAAATTTAAAGGTAGCCTGCGTAGCATCTATAACGCTTTTTAATTTCCTAGGGTAACTCGTGTTGTCTTTAAAAGCAACAATATAATTTATGACTTGTAGAGCTGTAATGTCGTTTATAAACTCTGTTTCAAGTATATTTGTTTCAGTATTAAAAATAGAATTTATCATGCATGTGAAATTCTAATAAAATGATTTGATTTATTTTCTGATTTTGAATATCAGTAGTAATGGCTACGGATTGGCAAATATAGAATTTCTTTTATTGCAAAATCATATTCACTTTATATTAACCAAAATTTTAATTTTTGAAGTTAGTAGTGGTTTTTATAAATTTAACTCTCTCAAATGGCCGCATTTTTTTCGGTATACTTTATGTTTTTTTTATTTAGGAATTTTGCATATACATCCTTATCATAGGAATAGGGTGTTCTTATTTTGGGAGGGAATAGATGTCCATACGTCCTTCTCAAGTATCTATTTTGGTGTAAATAATATTAATTTGAGCTGGTTAAGCTTCGGGAAAAATAATAGGAGTTTATACTGTGATTTTAAATTTATCAATCAAGATTGCTACATTTTTGGAAAATAATCCCATTCATCATTTAAATAGTTGTACTCTCCACTTTTAGTACCATTTTTGTAGTAGCTTATTTTTTGTATTTCTTGATTGTATTGATAGGTTGTTTTATAGGCTATTTCACCGGTTTCATAGTATTCAATATGTTCTCCATCTTTAAAACCTAATTCGCTATTGGATTTATAATTAACAATTGCTTTTAATACTCCTGATGGGTAATAATATTTAAATTTACCATCTCGACTACCATAATTATAAAAACCTTCACATTTAAGCTGTCCGTTTTCATAGTATTCTTTTATTTCACCATCTAAAACACCATCTGTATAAGTGGCATAAAAACGAATCTTATTATTATCATAAAGCTTTATAATGTTTCCTATTGCATAAGGATTTTGTTTTACTTTACTTTTATTAATATTTCTGCCTTTTGAATTTTGTTGCTCTATAACATCTACAACTCGCCCGTTTTCATAGAGAATTGTAATGGCAAGTTTACCATTTTTATAATATTCTTTATTTTCACCATGTTGTTTACCATTGTCATTATAGAATTCCCACTTACTTAGTTGTTTGTTGTCATAAAAATATTTTTGTATGCCACGGAGTTTACCATTAACATAGTTTTTAACCCACTGTTGATTGCCATTTTCATAGTATTTTATTTCTGGGCCATCTTTAAAACCTTCTTTATAAATACAACTTAGAGATATATCGCCATTGTTATAATATTCCTTATAGATACCTGCAAGAATATTGTTTTTGTAGCTACCTTCTTTTTTCAATGTTTTACCATCCTCATGAAATTTTTTGAAACTACCATTTTTGTTATCTATGGCATATGTAAGAATTTCTGCTAAAGTACCATCAATATTATATTTTTCTTGAATACCGTGTTTTCCCGATTCGTTATATTCGGTTATATGCTTAATAGTTCCATGAATGTAGTATGTTTTAAGGGGACCTTTTAAAAACCCTTTGTTGTAAACTCCTTCTTTAAATAGTTTACCATTTTCATAATACTCTTGATAAACACCATCTAAAAGTCCGTTTTTGTAGTTTTCTACCTTATGTAAATTGCCCTCATTAAAAAAAGTTTTTTTAATACCATTTCTACCAGATAAATCTTTAAAATAACCAAGAGAGTCAACAATATTAGAATTTTCAATATCATTAATTATTTCAGAAACTTCCTCTGTTTTATGGTTGGTTGAATTTGATTCATTAAGAAATTTTAAAAATAAATGTTTGGATTTTAAAGCGTTAACGTCGTATTGGTAATGCGATTTAGCTTGTAAATAAGTTATTTTTGGGTTTATAGTCGTACCCAATTCTTTTTCAGCCATTTCAAGAAATGAAATAGCTTGTGCATAATTTTTTAATGTATATTCTTGTTGTGCCCTACTGTAAAAAGCATTAACTAAAGTAGAGTTTTGTGCATAGGATGCCAAACCTGCAAAAGCAAGTATTATTATGATAGTAAGTTTTCTTATTTTAAAATGAGTTTTTTTCATTTTTTTGTTTTGGCAAAAATTTTATTTAATAATTAAAAGTTAAACCTAATTAACTGGAGCTACAATTTTTTCTTTTTTATAGAGTGGAATTCTATATGAAATAGAATAACTATAACCTGTACCAATACCACTGCTATCATAAGTTTTATTGAACCCAGGAATATAAATGTTTTCAAAATTCACAGGGTCTTTTTCTGTAACCAAGCCTTTTAATTGTGCATTTAATCCAATATAAAGGTTTTTAAATATCTCAGCTTTTATACCAATAATAATTTCAAGCCAAACAGCAGTTAAGCCATTAAAATCTTGACTGGTTTCAGATGTAAATTGAGGTGTCCAATATTGGTTTGTACTATAAACTTTAAAGGTGTTGAGTGTGTGCGAAAAGGAACTGGCTCCTAAGCGAAAACCAGTGTAAATCATATTATCCATATCCAACCAATTTTGATATAAATTATAGTCAATCCCTCCTTTAAAATAAGTTCCTTTAGTAGTAACATTTAAATAATCATTAACCGATTCTTTTTCTTCAATACCAATTTCTCCTGCAATATACATTCGGTTACTGTATCTAAAGTCAGCCATTATTTCAAACCCCTTATAATTGTCATCTAAAAAAGATCGAATAAGTTTACTTACATCACCACCAATACGCAAGCCATATTTTTGTGGAATTTTTAAAGTATCAGTCGTTTTGGTGTTTATGCTGTCATTCTGTGCTTGTATATTGGCACAAAAAAGCAGCATACAAGTAATATTAATGAAATATATTATAGTGAGCTGCTGTTTCATCTTCTATAGTTTGATTGTCAATTAGTGCTGATCTTGATAATATCCAGTTATCGCCGTCATCTTCAATAGTAAATGATACATTGTTGAAAATGGTTTTATAACCACAAGCTCGCGACACATAAACTTGTTCGGTTGTATATGATATGGTAATAATATCTTCATTACCTTCTATAATATCATCTGAAGTATCATCAGGAGTGTCATTATCATCATACGAATACCCTGAAATAAGGCTGTATTGAGTTGTTGTAGTATCTGTTCTGAGAGGCAGTATTAATTCATCTGTAGACACTACACTGTAGCCATCTAAAACCTCATCATTATCAACACCTAAAACAACCAATCCAAATATATTTTTACTATTTTCTTGAACCGCTGCATCATAAGCTTCAATAATCAATCTTGGTGTGGTAGGTGTACTTGCAGGACAAATATCATCACGTTCACAACTTGTAAATAGAGCGATAGTAAAAAGGGCTGCTATTGATAGTGATTTTAAATATTTCATTTTTATATTTTGAATGATTTTCAACAAGCTTAGAATATCATTTTATAGTTTAATGCTTTCTTTTTTTCAAAAGTACAACATTTTCAACATGAAATGTTTGAGGAAACATGTCTACAGCTTGTGTTTTTATTACTTTGTATGTAGCGTCCATCAAGGCTAAATCTCTGGCTTGTGTGGCACTATTACAACTTACATATACTATTTTTTCTGGAGCAATATTTAATATTTGTTGTACTACATCTTTATGCATACCATCTCGAGGTGGATCAGTAATAATAACATCTGGTTGTCCATGTTTATTAATAAATTCTGCATTAAAAACGTGTTTCATGTCTCCAACAAAAAATTCAACGTTATTAATTTGATTTAATTGTGCATTTTCTTTAGCGGCCAAAATAGCATCCGGAACAGCTTCAACGCCAATAACTTTTTTAGCTTTTTTAGCAACAAACTGAGCAATGGTTCCTGTACCTGTATATAAATCATAAACCAATTCATTTCCTGTTAAACCAGCAAACTCTCGAGTAATTTTATACAATTCAAAAGCTTGATCAGAATTGGTTTGATAAAAAGATTTGGCATTAATTTTGAATTTTAAGCCTTCCATTTCTTCAAAAATATGATCATGACCTTTATAACAAATCACTTCTTGATCATAAATAGTATCATTTGCTTTTTCATTAATAACATATTGTAGTGAGGTTATTTGTGGGAAAGTTTCAGCTATAAAATCTAACAACAGTTCTCTTTTAGTTTTATCGTCTTTATAGAATTGAATCATTACCATAACATTTCCAGTACTTGAGGTTCGAATCATCATAGTACGCAACAATCCCGTTTGGTTGCGCGTATTAAAAAATTCTAAGTTATGCTTTAAACCAAATTCTTTAACAGCATTTCTAATAGCATTAGAAGGGTCGGTTTGTAAATGACATTTTTTTACATCTAAAATTTTATCCCACATACCAGGAATATGAAATCCTAATGCATTTCTGTCCCCTAAGTCTTCATCAGATTGCACTTCTTCAATGGTTAACCAACGGCTGTCACTAAAAGAAAACTCCATTTTATTTCTATAGAAGTATTGTTTTTTGGAACCTAAAATAGGAGTGACCTCTGGGAGTTCTATGTGCCCAATCCGGGTTAAATTATTAGTTACTTCTTTTTGCTTATAAAATAATTGGTGCTCATAGGCCATATTTTGCCATTTACAGCCGCCACAGGTTCCAAAATGCTCACAAGCCGGTTCCGTTCTTTTGTTAGAAAACGTGTGGAATACCGTAGCTTTTCCTTCGTAATATGCTTTTCTGGCTTTAAAAGTTTGAACATCTACTACATCACCAGGGACAGCATTAGGCAAGAATATAATTTTGCCATCGGGTGCTTTGCCAATGGTTTTACCTTTGGCTCCTGCATCAATCACTTCTATATTTGTGAAAACTTTATTCTTATTTCTTCTAGACATGCTGCAAAAGTAATGAAACGATTTGCGATTTACGATTTTTTGATTTACGAATTTTCATCGCACATATGTTTTAAATAGTAACTTAAATTTAGTAATTTGCAACTCTATTTTAAAGGATGATTTCTCTCCGTCTTTGTAACCTTTCAAGATAAGCAAGGAATATTTGTTTTTTCAATTAAAATCTATTAAAAATGATTATTTCAGAACATATGTCATCTCAACAGGCAATTGCGTTAGAAAATAAATATGGTTCAAATACCTACAAGCCACTTCCAGTAGTTTTAAGTAAAGGAGAAGGTGTTTTTGTTTGGGATGTAGATGGTAAAAAATATTATGATTTCTTGTCCGCTTATTCAGCTGTTAATCAAGGGCATTGTCATCCTAAAATAGTAAATGCTTTAACGCAGCAAGCACAAACTCTAACGTTAACTTCCCGGGCATTTTATAATAACATGTTGGGGCCTTACGAAAAATTTGCCTGTAACTATTTTGGGTTTGATAGATTATTGCCAATGAATTCAGGAGCCGAGGCCGTTGAAACAGCTATAAAAATTTGTAGAAAATGGGGGTATGAGGTTAAAGGTGTTAAAGAAAATGAAGCAAAAATAATTGTTTGCAATAAAAATTTTCATGGACGAACCACAACTATTGTATCTTTTTCAAATGATAAAATTGCCAATAATAATTTTGGACCTTATTCAAAAGGGTTTATAAACATAGATTATGATGATTTGATTGCTCTTGAAGATACCTTGAAAAGCAATCCTAATATAACAGGTTTTTTAGTGGAACCTATTCAAGGAGAAGCAGGTGTTTATGTGCCATCTGAGGGTTATTTAGCAAAAGCAAAAGCTTTGTGTGAAGCATACCACGTGTTGTTTATTGCAGATGAAATTCAAACAGGTATTGCGCGAACGGGTAAGTTGTTAGCTGTAGATCATGAAAGTGTAAAACCAGATATTTTAATTTTAGGTAAAGCATTGAGTGGAGGTGTGTACCCAGTAAGTGCAGTCTTGGCAAACAATAATATCATGGATGTTATGACACCTGGAACTCATGGCAGTACATTTGGTGGAAATCCATTAGCAGCAGCAGTTGCTATAGCAGCATTAAAAGTGGTTGAAGATGAAAAATTAGCAGATAAAGCTCAAACCCTTGGAGAGCTGTTTAGAAGTGAGTTAAACACCTATATTCAATCAAGTAGTATTGTTAGGTTGGTTAGAGGGAAAGGTTTGCTTAATGCCATTGTTATTAATGATTCAGAAGACAGTAAAACTGCTTGGAATATTTGTTTAGCTTTACGTGATCGAGGTTTATTAGCTAAACCCACTCATGGAAATATTATTCGTTTTGCTCCACCTTTGGTAATAACAGAACCTCAATTATTAGATTGTGTTAGTATTATTATTGAAACCTTAAAGGGGTTTGAAACGTAGAAAATGATATAAAAATATTGTTTAAAGTATTTTTAAAGGGTTTCTGAAAAAAGATATAGAATGAGCATAATACATTCTTTATTTGTTTTATTAACAGGGACATGAGGGATTTTGCCATTAAAATAAATGGAGTCCCCTTTTTTTACTTCCACCTCTTCATCATCAATAATGTAAGTACATGAGCCTTTAAGAATATATTTGAATTCCCAAGCTTCAGTCACAACTTTTTCTCTTTTAGAGTTTGGCGAAATGGTTAAAATAGTAGCATCAAAGCCAATTGTATTTAAACTTTTGCTAAAAATATGAAAATATTCAAATCCTTTAGCATCAACTTCTTTTTCAATTAAATTCTGATCTTTTTTCTTTACATGAATATATTTAGCTCCCGCTTTTTTTTCAACGCCTTCAAAAAAGTTACTAGGGTTAACTTCTAAAGCATTGATTAATTCTAACAAAACAGGTAAAGAAGGTATGGTTCTCCCGTTTTCAATTCTGGAAATTAACCCATTGCTTACCCCCGCATTATCCGCTAATTTACTAATTGTCATAGCATTTTTCTTCCTAATTTTTTTAATGCGTTGTCCAATCCCTATTAAAAAATCATTCATGTTTGTTTTTATGTAGTTTTTCTTGCAATATAAATAATTTAAAAACACTGCAATATTTGAATTGGTAATAGAAACAATGAACATTTAGTTGTTTTTAAAATTCATTATATAAAAAAATATCCTCCTAATTTTTTAGAATAGAAGGATACTGCTATTAATCATTAAAAGTTTATTTCCAAGATTCAATTTCATTTTTTAAATCTTGTTTTTTCTGTCCTGTTTTTTCTTGAAGATTACCCAACATTTCGTCGAATTTACCTTCAGAATAAGTTAGGTCATCGTCGGTAAGATTTCCATACTTTTGTTTTAACTTACCTTTAATTTGCTTCCATTTACCTTCTATTTGATCTTTATTCATGATTTAAAATTTTTAAGTTAATAATTTGTAATAAAATTATAGGAACAAAATCTTTTTCATTAACTCAAAAAAATAATTTCTTAATGCAATAGTAAAAGTCTATTTTGGATTGGAGTTAATAATAAATGTGATTAGGTTAAGTAGCTTAGACTTTTATTATAAAATTTGAATTATAAATTACAGATTTTAATTAAAAAATAGAGTTATGGACATTCCAAGTGTAAAAAACGAAGATCAATATGAAGCACTTCGAGAGAAAGGTTATAGCAAACAAAAATCAGCAAGAATAGCCAATACCCCTAATGCAGGCCAAAAAGGGGGTAAAGCCAAAGCCTATGAAAAATGGACAAAAAAGGATTTGTATGAACAGGCAAGAAATGTAGGTATTGATGGACGATCTAAAATGAATAAAGCTGAGCTTATTTATGCCTTAAGAAATAACTAATTACCTTTATTTATAAATCAATGAAATGAATATAATAAACCCAAAAATAATACGTCAAATATTTTCGCTGCTATTAATAATTCTAATGGGAAGCTTAATTTTTAGAGAAATGATACCATACTTTTCAGGTATTTTAGGAGCTATTACTCTGTTTATATTATTAAAAGGACTAATGAATACACTGGAAAAGAAAGGTTGGAATCCTAACATGGCAGCTGGATTACTTTTGTTTTTATCTTTTATATCTATTTTGCTTCCCATAGCAGGAGCCGTGATAATGTTGGGTGATAAAATTGGTAATGCAACTCAAAATTCTGAAAAAGTTATAAATGCTATTAAAGCGAAATCAGAAGAGTGGGAACACTACCTGGGGTACAATATTACAGATCAAATAGATGCTACCTCAATTTCAGAAGGCGTAACCAAAAGCATTACTAATATTTTAGGAGGTACTTTTAGTACTTTTGTTGCTATTTCAATTATGTATTTTTTACTTTTTTACATGTTAACAAATCGTAAGCAACTTAAAGAAACATTGGTTGATTATATTCCCATTGACAAGGACAATATTAAAACTTTAGGTATAGAAATTAATGAGATGGTTCGCTCAAACGCATTGGGTATTCCTTTGGTGGCCATAGCTCAAGGGCTTGTTTCTTTAATAGGTTTTATAATATTTGGTGTTGAAAGTCCCTTTTTTTGGGCTGTTGTTGTAACTATTGGTTCTATGATTCCATTTGTTGGAAATTTTCTTGGAACCATTCCAGTATTTATATTGGCTCTTTCTAATGGAGATACATTGCAAGCATGGGGTGTGCTATTATACGGTATTGTTGTTGTTGGTCTTACAGATAATATTATCCGTTTATATGTATTAAAAAAATTAGATAATGTTCATCCTTTAATAACATTAATAGGGGTTATTATTGGAATTCCACTTTTTGGTTTTATAGGTTTGGTTTTTGGCCCGCTGTTAATCAGTCTGTTCATGTTAGTGGTTCGAATTTATAAAAAAGAATTTGGTAAAGAATGTAACAGGCTCTAAATTTCATTCTTTCGTTTTTATATAAAACTAGTATCTAAAATTAAGTTTTCTGTTTAAAATCATTGTAAGCAGTATTTAAGTTTAGCCATTAATCTATTCACATATTATTAGGCAAACGTTATTTATTGTTGAGGTTAGCGTATTTAATTTATCAAGTTAATAATATGTTGGTTTACGTTAAAAGTTAACTGAATTATCAATTAACTTAACCTATCATGAATTTGTAGTTATTGAAAAGCAATTAACCACAAAATGCATGTAGTGATAACAATTTTAAAATATAAATATTATGAAAATAGGAGTTATAGGAAGTGGAAATATAGGAGGTAATTTAGGGAAACATTGGAGTAAGGTAGGACATCAAGTTTTGTTTAGTTCAAGACACCCAAAAAACCTCAAAAGTTTGGTTAATGAATCTGGTAAAAATGCTAAAGCGGTATCAGTAGCAGACGCTTTTATAGCCAATGCAGATGTTTATTTATTGGCCGTACCATTTAATGCTATTGGAGAAATAGCAGAATTATATGCAGGTGAGTATCGTGATAAAGTAATTATTGATGCTACAAATCCATATCCACAAAGAGATGGCGCTCTTGCACAAAAAGTTATTGAAGCAAATTATAATGCTTCAGAATATACCGCAATGAAATTTGGTACAGCAAAAACAGTTAAGGCATTTAATACGATACAGGCAGAACATTTAAAAAATGACGCTTTTAAAACCTATAATAAGCTAACTATTCCGTTTGCAGCTCAAGATGAAGAAGGTAGGAGTGTAGGAAAACAACTTATTGAAGATATAGGATTTGATACCCTGTATATTGGAAATTTAAGTGATACAAATATTATGGATCCTCATAAAGCTATTTATGGAAAAGCTCTCCAGAAAGATGAGTTGAAAGCATTGGTGGATGCCACTAAATTATCTTAATAAATGAGTTTATACTACCTGCTATTCAGTTTCGTAAATAAAAAATGAATAGAGCTAAATACCATAGCATTTGGGTCAATATCTCTATAGTTTTTTTTGCAAATTTGATGTTCACATGGTGTATGTAATAGATGAATTTTTAATTAATGATATACCTTAAATAAATAATTTAATATTAAAATATAAAGACATGGAAAATGAATTTGCTAAGCATGAAAAAGATTTTATAAAAATTTATCAAGAAAAGGGGTTTACAGCTAATTTTCATGCTAAAAATGGAAAACTCATAAATAGTGAAACGAAAGAGGACTATGCACCTCATGATATATTTATTGTTGCAGAACATCGCTATGAAGGTATGAGTGACCCTTCTGATTTATCTATTCTTTATATTATAAAAACAAGTCATGGTGAAAAAGGTACATTTTTGTTAGGTTATGGTCCTAGTGCTGATTTGGAAGTGGCAGAATTTTTTAAGAAAATACCAGAGAGCAATGTTTCTAATGCTGAAAATGTTACTAATAAAAAATAATATCTCTTATCAATTAGATATTTTTAAGTCATAATAAATTATATTTCAAAAATCATAATTTATTTATCATGCTCATTTAATAGGTTTTATAAGTTATTATAATATAGAATAAAACGTTTTATTTATCAAATTAAAGTTATACCTTTCATACTATAAAAGTTTTGATGTGAAATGATTTTTTCAATAAAAAAAAACACCAATATTTTACATCATGCTTTTTTAAGAGTCTAGCTTTTTTATTTACATATTTCGTCTGCTCTTTGTAGTAATAGTGCAGATTGTGTGAAATATTTTTACGATAAAGCAATATGTTAAATTAAACTTTACACACAATAAATAAATGAGCGATACTATATATAAGGTGATTTTAACAGATGATGATGAGGATGATAGGATGTTATTTAGCGAAGCTTTAGAAGAGATATCTTTACAAACTTCATTGTCTCTTTTTAAACATGGTCAGGAATTGTTAGATTATCTTTTTCAGCCAAACGTAGAACTTCCAAATTTAATTTTTTTAGATATAAATATGCCTAAAGTGAATGGCATTCAGTGTTTAACGGAAATTCGTAGCAACCCCAAATTAAAAGATTTATTTATAGCAATGTATTCCACTTCTTCTTCAGAAAAAGATATTGAAGATTCTTATTTAAAAGGGGCCAATATTTATATAAATAAACCAAGTTGTTTTACTAAATTATGTGAAATGGTTGAGAAAACTCTTAAAATTAATTGGGTAATTCATACTTCTAATTTAAATAAAGAAACTTTTATATTTCGTATTTAAAATATGAATTTTAAGCAGTTATATACTTCTTCAAAAACTTATATAGTCTTACTATTTGCTGCAATAATAATGTTGTTGGTTACCACAAGTATCACTTACCGACAAATTATGTTAACACAACAATCTGCTGATAAGGTAGTACATACTTTGCAAGTTTACAATGTTATAGCAGATTTAACGACTCATTTTACTAAAGCTCAATCAGAAGAATTTAGGGAAGATTTATTAAACCATAAAAATCCAAATACTGTTTTTGACTCTTATAAGTTAGAAGGCAAATCTATAATAGATACTTTAAAAGTACTAACAAAAGACAATACTTTACATTCAGCACGTATTAAGCCATTAGAATCATTATTAGATAAACTTTACAGCTTACTTATTGATTTAGATTCTGTTGATTATCAGGATAGTGAAGATACTATTTTAACAAATCAATCACAGAAGGCAAAAATTAATAATACATTAGTTGAAATAAAAAGCATAAAAGATAGAATGCTCTCGGATGAAAATCGCTTAATGAATGAAAGGAAAGTAACCTATATTTCGCATAAATCTTTTACGCCTAATATGCTTTTAATATTGGCTTTTTTTGCCTTATTTGTGTTTGTTATTTCATTTTTTAGGATTTATAATAACAAGTTGAAAGTCCGGAAGTCTGAAGCTTTTTTAAAAAGTGTGTTAGCAACAACCGATAATATTGTTAATTATTATGAACCTATATTTGATACTAATAATAAGATAATTGATTTTAAAATTATATACGCGAATGATTGCAATCGTGATTATTTAGGGCTTGAACCAGATGATATAATGGAGAAAACAGTATTAAATGTTTATCCTTTACATACATCATTAAATGAGATAGAGGAATTAATAGACGCTTATGAAAATAAGGACAAAGTTATTTTTGATAGACAAATATTTGTTGAAGAAAAGAAAATGTGGTTTCATTCTTTAGCAACACCTCTTGTTGATGGTGTTTTGGTTACTTCTCGTAATTCTACTGCAGATGAAGAATCAAAGGAAATGGAATTGGCGCTTAAAAATCGATTGGAAAATCAAAATCTAATGTTGTTAGACAATCGGGCCTTTCTAACTAACATTTTTAAAAGTATTTCACATATAGTGATGCATTATAAAAGTATTAGAGAACAGAGTGGTAAGATTATTGACTTTGAGGTGTTATTTGTTAATGACAAAATTAGCCCCGTAACAGGTGATATTCCAGATGATATTAAAAATAAAAAATTATCGGAGGTCTTTCCAAATACGTTTAATTCTGGAGTTTTTGAGCATTTAGTGAGTGCTGTTGAAAATGACAAAGCTGAAGAATATGAAGTTCCTTTTACTAAAAATGGTCAGATACATTGGTTTAAGGCTACAGCTATTAAATTAGGTGATGGTGTTACTATTACCATTAGAGATGTTACTGAGGAAAAAGAAAAAGCAAATGAATTAGTAAACCTGAATGAGCAACTGGTTATACAGAACTCCATTTTAACGGAAGCTGAACGCATTGCTAAAATTGGTAATTTTATTTGGTATTTGGATACTGGTGTTTCTGAAATTTCAGATAATTTTTATTTAATGTTAGGTTGTAAAATAAAAGAGTTTGAACCTTCATTAGATAAATACAGAGAGTTTGTACATCCAGAAGACTTAAATCAATATGATAGCGTTGGTGCAAAAGTGCTAACAGAACAAGAAATAACCGAGTATACTTATCGTGTAATAACCAAACAAAATACCATAAAACATTTTAAAACCAATGGCCAATTTATAAATAAAAATGGAAAAAGGGTCATGATTGGCGTTGTGCAAGATGTAACTGAAAGTATTCAGGCTGAAGCCATGTTGTTAAAAAGTAATTTGGAATTAAAAAATAAAAATAATGAACTTGAATCATTTAACCGTGTGGCAAGTCATGATTTACAAGAACCTTTAAGAAAAATTCAATTATTTGCCCTAAGAATAAAGGATACAGAGGCTGATAATTTTTCAGATAGAAGTGCAGATTATTTTGGAAAAGTAATTAAAGCGGTTAGTAGAATGCAATCACTGATAGAGAATTTGCTTACCTATTCTAAAATTAATGTCAGTAAAAAAGATTTTGAAAAAGTAGATTTGAATCATGTATTTGATAAAGTAAAAGAAGATTTAACGAGTAACATTGGCAATACCTATTATACAGAGATTGTTTCGGATAAACTACCAAAAATTATGGGAGTAACATTTCAAATGGATCAGTTGTTTACTAACTTAATAAGTAATGCTATAAAGTATAAGCGAGTGGATGAAGTGCCTAAAATTAAAATTCATTATGCTAAGGTATCAGCCACAGAAATGCCTGATTTTATTCCTAAAGCATTTAAGCAATACCATAAAATATCATTTATAGATAATGGTATAGGTTTTAAACAACAGTATGCCGAAAAAATATTTGAGGTATTTCAACGTTTGCATCAAAAAAATGAATATTCAGGCACAGGTATAGGTTTAGCAATATGTAAAAAAATTGTAGAAAACCATAGTGGCTATATAACTGCAAAAGGAACTGAAAATATTGGAGCACAATTTGATGTGTATCTACCCGAGCAATAACTTTTTTGCTTAATATATCATTTTAAATAAATTCTATTTGGTTAAGAATTAATCTATTGGGTTAAAATTTTTTTCTATTGAGAAAAAAAACGTCGTGGCATTATTTTATTTTAGAAATAATAAATATTAATCTAAATTATAGAGTATGGTACGTAGTTATGAAAGTTGTATTAAGGCTTGTCAGCAATGCATTATAGATTGTCAAAAATGTCTTTCAGAAATGATGGGAAAGGAAAGCGGAAACGATTGCCCCAAATGTTGTATGCTTTGTGTGGATGCATGTTTGATTTGTATCAAATTTATGATTGCTGATAATTTATTCACGAAAAAATATTGTGGGTTATGTGCTGAAATTTGTGAGTGGTGCGCAGAACAGTGCCAGCAGCATGCTCATGAACATTGTAAAGTTTGTGCAGCTTCTTGTATAGCTTGTGCACAGGAATGCCGAGTACATATGGCCTAAAATAAGTTATTAAAAAAAAAAGTAATAAAAGATGAATACTAATAAATATAATATAAAAGGCAAAGAAAAATTAGAAAAAATAAGCAAGCTTATACAGGAACCTAAAGTGGTTATGCTGTTAACAGCATTAAATAAAACCCCTGTTTCGGTTAGCCCAATGACTATTCAAGAGATAGATGAACAAGGTGATATTTGGTTTTTTTCTTCAAAAGAGAGTAGTCATTTTACAGACATTGAGTTTGATAATAAAGTGCAGATTATATATGTTGATAATACCAATCAAACGTATATTTCTATGTATGGGAATGCAACTCATATTGTTGATAAAATGAAGGTAGTTGAATTGTGGAATTCAGAGATGAACAATTGGTTTGATGATAAAGATGATTCTAATTTAGTGTTACTGAATGTAAATATTGACACCGCTCATTACTGGAATTCAAATGATAAAAGATTGGTATCTTTTTAAAAAAAGAATATTCGGGGTATTAATCATGTGGTTATTACAAATTCCAAATTTGAAGCAGTGTTTTCAGAACCACTATAAACATAGTTTAAACTTTTTCGTAGCAACTTTTTAAGTTTACCAAAAGTATTAGGTTTCATTAAATACCAGTTTGCTCCTTTATCCTGCAATGTGTCAGACATTGTTTCATCAATATAGGTGGAATATATAATTATTGGAATATCCAAAAGGTTCGGTTCATTTCTTATATCATTTAAACATTCTTCGCCATTCATTAAAGGCATATTCAAATCTAAATAAATAACATCAGGCAATGGGGTATCTGTTTTTAATAGGTGCTCCATAAGCGTCACACCATTATCAAAGTCTTGAACAATAACATCCATTTGCAACTCATCTAAAGCTTCTTTAAAAAGCATACGGTCTTCGTTGTCATCATCAGCTAAATAAATTAAAAGAGGTTTATGTAACATAGGTATGAATTGGTTTTTAAGATATAAATATCAATTTATTTGTTCTAAACTGGCATTTAAGCTAATATCTAAGGCTTTACAGGCTTTGCTAACAGGGCAGTTTTCTTTGGCCAGGTTAGCTATTTTTTGGAATTCATCATTTTTAATATTAGAGATTTTAGCCTTAACAACAAGTTCAGATTTTTTAATGGCACCATCTTCCAATATGATGTAGCATTTGGTTTCTACAACTTCAGGAGTATAACCAGCGTCTGTTAAATTAGCGCTTAATTGCATCGTAAAACACCCCGCATGAGCAGCTGCTAATAATTCTTCTGGATTGGTACCTGTTCCATTTTCAAAGCGGCTATTGTAGGAATATTGCATATTATGTAGCGCTTTGCTTTCAGATACTAAATATCCTTTTCCTTCCTTTACTGTACCGCTCCAAACGGCAGTGGTATGTCTTTTCATATTTTTTGTTAATTGTAATGTTTTAACCTAATTTAAAGGTTTTCTTTCTTGAAATGATATTATAGAGAATTGTAATGACTCCAAAATGATTGTAAAAAAGGCAGCTACAAATCATAGAATACTACTTATATTATATTTTTTAAGGTGATAGTGATTTATCAAATACCTTGGAGTAAAAATATAATTAACTAAAAAATGAAATTAACTCTATTGAGAAGTTTTTTTAGCGTAATCAAGTAAAGCATCTAATTAATTGGAGTATTTTAAACTTTTTAAATCAACTCTTAGAGCTTAAATATCTATCAGAATAAACTTTTGTAAACTGTGCTCCAAAAAATAGAATGAGGCTGGAATATGAAGTCCAAAGCATAACAATAATTATAGACCCTGCGGCTCCATAGGTAGAGCCAGGTTCTGTTTTGCCAAAGTAATAAGAAAGAATGTATTTACCTATAATGAATAAAAAAGCGGTTAAAGCAGCCCCCACTCGTACGGCTTTCCATTTTATGGGTTTACTTGGTAAATATTTAAACATAGCTCCAAATAAAATGTAAATAAAAATTAAAGAGAGGGCAATGTCAATAAAATAAGCGATTCCTACAACATCTGTTGAAAATAAATTTGATATTCTGTTTGCAAAAGCCGTGAGGAGAGCAGTAAGCGCAAAACTAATTAATAATAGGAATCCAAAAATTAATATAAATCCAAAACTTTTTAACCTCCCTAATAAAGTAGATACAATTCCGTTTGAAAATGTTTGTTCCGTTTCCCAAATATCATCTAAAGCATTTTGCAATTGATAAAACACACCTGTAGCACCATATAACAAGACTCCAATGCCTAAAATGGTAGCAAATGAAGAGGTAGATTGATCTCCTTTTTCAGAAATCATTCTTAAAATGGCTGCTGCCGTATCTGGTCCTAAAGCAGATGACATTTCAGATTGCAATTCATTCCTAACTAGTTCTCTTCCCCAAATTGTTCCCACTATGTTTAATAGAAGAATTAGAAATGCAGGAAGTGATAATATAGCATAATAAGCCACTATTGCTCCTAATTTAAAAGGCTCTTTTTTTATCCATGACTTATAGGTTTTAATTAAAAGCTTGGGTAAATGAGGTAATTTGAATGTGGTGTTAGATTGTATGCTAGTTTGTTCATTCATAGAAAATATTTATTCAAAATAAGTTAGTTTCCATAAATAAGTTTAATCGAATCACTAAAAGTATTGACGTTATTGATTTTAAAAATTGTTGCTATCTAATAGTTTTCTATGCGCATTAATCCATTATTGATAACGCTTAATTCAAATTATATAAAATAACAAAAAAATTATGTAACGGGATGACACTACTAATCACGGAACTTTGTAATGTGAAAAGATAATTGTCTAATTTAAAAAAAATAGCCATGAAAAATTCAAGTTTTAAAAGCCAGCAAAATGCCATTGTAAAACGCACCTTAAATCTTAAGGAGTTTATTGTAAATTATATAGCACCTGCTAATATTGAAAATAATGATTTAGATGTTTTTCCTGTAAATGAAAAATAGAGAGAAATAATTTTTAGTGTCCCTAAGCCTTTCCAAAACAATCGGTATAATAACTTAAAAAATACAATATGAATACTATATCAATAACATCAAACAATCTTTTATTAATTTTTGAGCAGATACAAGCCCAATTAGGTGGAGAACTTACAGCAAAATCTAAAGAATATAGATTGGAAATAAACAATGATATTGCAGAAGGCTTTGTTTCGGGAATTTCTGTAGAACCAGCAATATCGTATATAGAATATAATATTTTTTTTAAAGATGATGTTACACTAACCTATAGACACGATAATTCAAACTCTATCCATTTTGGATATTGCTCTAAAGGTAGCCTTATTCAGAGTTTTGGAGAACATGGAACAAAAAATAAACTCTCTCAATTTCAAACAGGTATTTTTTCAAATTCAGCTAAAAAAAGAACATTTATGTTTTTCAAAAAAGGCGAAGAAGTAAAAATTTCCTTAATCCTGGTAGATGTTTTAACTGTATTAGACAGCGACTTAAAAATTCACTTACAAGATACATTTTTAAATAGTCAAAAAAATAATGAATTGACATATATTGGTTCCTTTAATTTAAAGATTGTTGAAAAGATAGAGCATTTAAATAATATTAGTCAAAAAGGATTGATTAGAAATTTATTAATAAATAGTACGGTATATTTAATTTTAGCCTTGGAGTTAGAGCAGCACAAAGACGATTTATCAAATGCAGAAAATAATAGCACCTCTTTATCACAATCTGAGATGGAAGCCTTGAAAGACATCTCTGAATTTATTAGAAATTACCCAGAAATACAGTACAGTTTAAAATATTTAAGCATAAAATCAGGTTTATCTCCTATTAAATTACAAGAAGGCTTTAAAATAATGCACAACAGAACGGTGACAGATTTTATTAGAAATGTTCGGGTAGAAACGGCAGAAAATTTAATACGAACATCCGAGCTCAATATTTCAGAAATTGTTTATACTATTGGACTTACTAGCAGGAGCTATTTTTCTAAAATATTTAAGGCTAAGTACAATTGCAGTCCTAAACATTATCAGAATCAACAAAACAGATTGGCTATTACAGCCTAAATGGTACTTTTTGAGTAAAATTTTAAAAGGCTGATTTTTCAATTATGATACTTACTTCAAACGAACCATTTTGGTTAATTAAAAACGGTTTATTGGCTTCTTATCCCTCACTAAAGCGAGATATTGAAACAGATATTTTAATAGTTGGAGGCGGTATTACAGGTAGCTTGATTGCTCACAAATGTATAAAAGAAAACTATAAAACAATATTAGTTGATCGGAGAGAAGTGGCTAATGGAAGTACCTCTGCAACAACAAGTATGTTGCAATATGAAATTGATATTCCATTATATAAATTATCAGGAATGATTGGCAAAACGGCTGCAGAAGCTAATTATTGGGCTTGTTACAATTCTATTGATGAGTTAGAAAAATTAGTGAAAAATATAAAATCTAATTGTGGTTTTAAAAAAAAAGAATCGCTTTATTTTGCTGCTTACAAAAAAGATGTTCCTAAGTTAAAAAAGGAATTTGAAGCGCGGAGACATTGTGGACTACCCGTTGTGTGGCTTACTTCAGAAAATATTGAAGATAATTATAAAATTAAAAATGCTCATGGAGGTATTCTATCTAAACAAGGAGGAAGTATTGACGCTTTTAGATTAACACATGATTTATTACTTCATAATTATAAAAAAGGATTACAGATTTTTGATAAAACAGAAATTAGTTCTGTAAAATATACCCCAGACAGTGTTTTTATTACCACAGAATTTGGAAATATTATTAAAGCTAAAAAAGTTATTTATTGTAACGGATTTGAGAGTACAGAACTTATTAAAGAAAAGTTTGTAAAATTACTTTCAACTTACGCTATTATTGGAGAGCAGAATATTGACGATCAGTCTCACTTAAACAATACACTTTTCTGGAACACAGCAAAACCTTATTTGTATATGAGAACCACTGATGATAATAGAATTCTTATTGGTGGTGAAGACGAAGATTTTGTAAATACTAAAAAAAACGATCTATTATTGCACTTTAAAAATAAAAAGCTTACCAAAAAATTAAATAGATTACTACCAGACTATAATTTTAGATCTGATTTTGCTTGGGCAGGTACTTTTGGAGAAACAAAAGATGGATTGCCCTATATTGGCAAACATCCAGATTTTCCTAATAGTTATTTTGTATTAGGGTTTGGAGGTAATGGTATCACATTTTCTGTGATAGGCATGAGTGTTATCCATGCTATGCTTCAGAATAAAAAACATCCATTGCAAACATATTTCCGTTTTAGACGATAAATTATACTCATATGCGTTTGTGCTAATAAGAAATGCAATAGCGTTAAACATACGTTTAAGTTTTATATAGCTTTGAGTAAGAAAAAGTGATGACAGATTAATAATCGATTCACTTTTATTTATTCACTAAAAAATTAATATTATGTTACGTTGGACAATTACCTTTATTATTTTAGCAATTATAGCAGGTGTATTAGGCTTTGGTGGTATAGCCGCTGGTGCCGCAGGGATAGCAAAAGTTTTATTCTTTATATTTATTGCTCTATTTGTTATTTCATTAATTACAGGCAGAAAAAAGATTTAACTTATAGATAAAATCTTTTAAATTAAATATAAAATCAGTTGCTATTTAATATTAAATGACAACTGATTTTTTGCTTATTATTGTTTTTTAAAGTACTCATTTTTTACCCGATTTTAGCGTCAGAATCTATATACTTTACAAAATCGGAAGGGGTATGAATAGCAATTAATTTAGTTCCTGTAATAGCTATAGGAAATGCGAGCGTTTCGGGGTGGCTTTCTAAAATACGAAGCCAATCGTGCTGATCTAAATCAATAGTTTTGTTTCCATATTGTTTAATAAAATCTGGATGATTTCTATTTATTAATTTTTGTACCTCTAAATTTAACCCATGGGCAATTTCTACCCAATGGCTACCAGGTACTTTTGTTTTAGACACATCAATTGCTGATACTTTTTTTTTAGATGAAGAAACATAAGCATAAGCTTGTTTTCCAATTGGAGTTTCTGAACTATAATATAATTTAATTTCATTCTCTTTAGTAGCTATCATTCCCATGTGTTTTATATTCATTTAAGACTGTATTACAAATAAAGAGGATAGTTTTTTAATAAATTAACCCAATCGCATATCATAATAACTGTAAAAACTATGTTGCTTTTTTATATAAATGCTATTCACAACTTTATTGAGTTAATTTTTAATTCAAATAGGTTTAAAACTTAACAATTTTAAGTCTTAATTTGATAATTAATAAAACATGAGTATGAATAAGCCAAAAAAATTTCCTGAGCAAACACAGACCCAGCCAGGCAATGAACATGAAATGATTCCCACTCCAAAATTAATACGTGAAAATTATAAAGGGTCGGGGAAGTTAAAAGATAAAGTCGCACTTGTATCTGGAGGGGATAGTGGTATAGGAGCTAGTACAGTATTACATTTTGCAAAGGAAGGCGCCCATATAGTATTGGTGTATTTAGAAGAGACTAAAGATGCCGAATCTGTAAAGGGTAAAGTTCAAGATATGGGAGGAAAGTGTTTGCTTCTTAAAGCAGACTTATCAGATGAGGCTCATTGTATTTCTTGTGTTAAGGCATGTATTGAAACATATGGACAATTGAATATTTTAGTAAATAATGCAGCCATACAATTTCCTCAAGATTCTTTGTTTGATATAACTAAAAAACAATTACAACAAACATTTGAGACCAATATATACCCTTATTTTTATTTAACGAAAGCAGCTTTAGAGTACTTAGTAGAAGGTGATACTATTATAAATACCAGCTCAGTTACGGCATACAGAGGAAGTAACCATTTAGTTGATTATGCCACTACAAAAGGTGCTATTGTAAGTTTTACAAGGTCTTTGTCTGCTCAATTA
Source organism: Pseudalgibacter alginicilyticus (assembly GCF_001310225.1). GTDB lineage: Bacteria > Bacteroidota > Bacteroidia > Flavobacteriales > Flavobacteriaceae > Pseudalgibacter > Pseudalgibacter alginicilyticus. Next base: position 103,605 of record NZ_CP012898.1, read on the forward strand.
GCAAGTAAAAACATTCGCGTTAATGGTGTGGCTCCAGGGCCAATTTGGACACCACTTATCCCTGCTAGTTTTAATGATATAGCAGATTTTGGACAAGATACCCCTATGGGTAGAGCAGGGCAACCAAGTGAAGTAGGTCCTGCGTTTGTTTTTTTAGCAAGTGAAGACAGTAGTAGTTATATGACAGGGCAATTCATTCATGTAAATGGAGGTGAAATTATAGGTGGATAAGCATGCCGAAGTTTAATTTCTGTTTTAATAAAATTTTGCTACACTTTAGTAAAAATTAAATAATAATAATTTTTTGCCTGATATACGGGTTTTGTGTTACCTTACATTTGTATGAATAAATTAATTCTCATATTATATTTAATAGTAAACTTATGGGCTATATATAACGTTATTATGTATGGCTCTAGAGCAACCAAATCTTTAAGTTGGGTATTTACTATTATTGTTTTTCCGTTTGCTGGAGCATTATTATATTATTTATTTGGAGTTAATAGAAGAAAATTTAAGTTCTTTAAATTAAAAAGGTCTCAAAGAGAAAACCTATATAACATAAAAAATAAGAAAGAATATTATAGTGATTTTAAAAAGGACTTTGCAAGTGAAAAATCAAAAAAACTTTCAAAACTTATTTTTAATACCACTTTTTTGTATGCTTCAGATGATAATAAAGTAGAAGTTCTTAATACAGGAAAAGAAACGTTTGAGGCTATTTTTGAAGCTATAAAAAAAGCAGAAAAATTTATACATGTACAATACTATGTTTTTGAGAAAGGTGAGCTACAAGATAAATTTTATGAATTATTTAAAACTAAAATCAAAGAGGGTGTAGAAATAAGATTGCTTTACGATTCGTTTGGAAGTTTTACTTTTAGTGGAAAATTAAAAAAACGGTTTCGAGACATTGGAGTGAAGGCTTATCCTGTAATGCCTATTCGATTTGGTAATCTTCTGTTTACTTTAAATTATAGAAATCATCGTAAAATTATTGTAATTGATGGAAAAGTAGGTTTTACTGGTGGCGTAAATGTTTCAGATAAATGTATAAAGCCCATATCAGACCTTGGTGTGTGGAAAGATTTACATCTTCAATTAGAAGGACCAATTGTAAATAGTTTACATCGTGTTTTTATTAAAGATTATCATTTTTCTAGCAAAAAGAAAATGCTGCTAGATTCTAAGTATCTTCCTAAACCTATGAAAGCTGGAAATTCACCAGTTCAAATTGTAACGAGTGGTCCAGATTCAAACCAGCCAGCCATTATGCAGCAATATATTGCAATGATAAGTTTAGCTGAGACGAATATTTTTATAGCAAATCCTTATTTTATTCCAGGGAGTGCAGTATTGCAGGCTTTGGTTATAGCGGCACAAAGTGGTATTGAAGTTAACTTATTAGTGCCTAAAAAAGGAGATTCTATTTTGGCAACCTATTCTATGTTTTCTAATTTTGAAGAGTTTCTGTCTGTAGGTATCAATGTTTATGTACGCGATTGTTTTTCGCATAGTAAAGTTATCATTATTGATAATGAAATAGCATCAGTGGGTTCTGGTAATTTTGATCAAAGAAGCTTTGAGCATAATTTTGAAACTAATGCTGTTATTTATGATAAAACCATTACTAATCAAATTCTAGACGAGTTTAATATTGAATGTTCAAATGCGGATAAATTATCTTATAACGTTTTTAAAAACAGATCTAAAATTCAAAAATTTATAGAAGGCCTTGCCAAGTTTTTTAGCCCTTTATTATAAAACAAGTTAATGAAAACCAATTTTATTTTAGTATTAATTTTTTTAAACTTATATAATTTGAATGCTCAACACATCTATCCTAATTCAATTGAAACCGAAGTAAAAAAAGCATTATCTTATTATCCTGAGTTAGAAAAAGTACCTATAGAATTTAAATTTAAAAATAAAATAAAAAAATCAACTATGCAGGCACAGCCAAACTTCTGGAGTGTTTTTTGTAAGAAGTCAAAGCGCAAATACAAGGTGTTAATTAGTGAAAACTTTAAAATTTTGGATACGGTATATGAAACTAAAAACATACCATCTAATGTGCTTATAGGTTGGTTGGGGCATGAATTAGGGCATATTATGGACTATCAACACAGAAGTGGTTTTAACTTAATAGGTTTTGGTATAGGATATTTATTTTCTAAAAAGGCATTGAAGAGCGCAGAAAGGAGTGCCGATACGTTTGCGGTTATACATGGTATGGAAGATTATATTTTAGCGACTAAAGATTTTATTTTAAATGAAGCGGGTTTTCCTGAAATTTATACCAATAGAATAAAACGTTTTTACCTTTCACCCGAAGAAATTATGATTTTGGTTGAAGAACGAGATGAAAAAGCAAAACTGTCTGAATTGGAATAGAGAGTTAATTTTTTTCTACAAAAGCTTCCCACTCAGCAAATTTATTTTCATTCATAACTCGTTCCATTTTAACTTGTCCTCCCTTTTTTTTATTCACGGCATTCCAATTATAAAATATGGAGGTGGGTACTGTTTTCACTTTTATGCCTTTTAATGCTTTGGAGCGTGCAATGCGATAATTTTTGTTGGCTTTTTTTAAAAAATCGTCTAAGGTTTTTACTAATAAATCAGTTTCAATAATGTCATCAATACCTAAATACCAACTATGGTAAAACTCATCATCATAACGTTTTGCACTTATAGTATATTCTTTTATTTTAATATTAAAATTATTTTCTAAATGTTTAACGGCATCATCCAATTTATTAACAGAAAGTTGAGAACCAACAGTGTTTAAGAAAAATTTAGTTCGTCCTGTTATTTTAATTTCTGCTCTTTCAATATCTGTAAATTTGATAGTATCTCCAATAATATAACGCCAAGCACCGGAGACAGTACTAATTAAAAGCACGTAGTCTTTATTTAATTCTACTTCGTCTAAAGTTAATACTGGAGCATCCGATACCAAAGACCCATCTTGATTGATATATTCTGGTTTGAACGGAACAAATTCAAAATAAATGCCACCGTTAGTAACTAATTGCATGGCATTGGTTTCTGGTCTAGCTTGAAAAGCAATAAAACCTTCGGAAGCTAGGTAGGTGTCAATAATTGTTATTGGTCTGTCCAATAGTGCATTAAAGCTTTTTTCATAAGGTCCAAATGCAACACCACCTGATGTATATACTTCTAAGTTTGGCCAAATTTCATGAATATTTTTTACTTTATTATAACTAATAACTTCTGTAAGCATCAATTCAATCCATGAGGGAATTCCACTTATAGCACCAATATCCCACTCTTTAGCTTTTTTTGCAATCTTTTTAACTCGTTGATCCCAATCATCTATTTTTGCTATTTTCTCTCCTGGCTTATAATATCCTCTAAACCATGATGGAATATTGTGAGCACTTATACCACTAATTTCTCCTTCTAAATGATCTTTTTTTTCAATTAAATCTGTTGAACTTCCTAACATTAAGATGCCTTTGTCAAAAAATGATGCTGGCAAATTAAAATGACTTAATGCTACAATTTGTTGTATACCTGCGGATTTTATACTATCAATCATATCTTGAGTTACAGGAATACGTTTGCTAGTTTTACCTGTTGTGCCAGAACTCAGTGCATAATAATCTGGTGATGAAGGCCATGTAATATTACTGTTTCCCTGATGAAGTTGACTCCACCATTCATCATTAATTTTGTTGTAATCGAAATAAGGGATGGTGGCAGAAAAGCTTTTTTGAATTGTATTGGACTCTAATATTTTATCAAAATTATAAAATTTACCAAAAGCGGTGTCTTTTGCTTTATGTAGTAATGTTTTTAACACCTCTTTTTGACTTTCAGAAGGATTGGTTTCTGGAGTTAATTTTTCTGTAATGTCAATAACGTTTTTGATAATGTTTCCTATAATATTCATAATTTTTTATTTCACAGTTTTATTTTAAATCAATATTTAAATTGTTTTTATAATCTATAAATATATTGATAGGCAGATGAATGTTTGTGCTGTATTGGAATTTTGATTAACCTAAAAGCCTATTGGTTTTTAAGTTAAATATTGCTTAGGATAAGCGAGAGCGGGAATTAAAATTTAGCAGATAGCAAATGGTATTGCGTGTAAGCTTTTAAAGGGATTGATTTTGTGACCATGAAGGTATATACAATACCTTTATTTATGGGTGCATTTTGTTTTAAAGGAAGAACTAATTTTTTACATTAGGAATAAGTTTTTATTTGAAACAGTGTAGAGGGGATTGAATGCTATTTTAAAAGTTATGAATAGTTCAAAACTCATTTATAACTTTTTGTTTAATAATTTATAAATGAGTCTAAACCTTCTATTTTTTTAATTAAAACAATCAGCATGTATTGTATCCTTAGCTGTTTCAATTTTTATTTTGCCTTCTTCTTACAAACAAATAAATCCAAGCCTTAATTTTATAAAAGCATAATAAGGTAGGCTTTAAATAAATCTGCTAAAATGTATATAGAACATTTTTAGATGAAACTAAAAATTATTAATTGGCTAAAGATTAATAAATAACTGGAATAAAGTCATTTAATCTAACTTTATTCGTTCTTCACGATTGGCTAATTCCCAAGCTGTATGAAATATTAGGCGTGTACGTGTTTCTAAAAACTCATAATGTATTTTATCTGGCGTATCTGTAGGTTTATGATAATCGGCATGTACACCATTAAAATAAAAGATAACTGGAATGTTGTTTTTTGCAAAATTATAATGGTCTGATCGATAATAGAAGCGGTTAGGATCATTATCGTCATTATAGGTATAATCTAAATTTAAATTAACATATGCTTTATTTACAGCTTCAGATATGTCGTGTAATTCTGTGCTGAGTTTATCTGAGCCAATAAGGTATAAATAATTTTCTTTTCCTTCATGCTTAGCGTCCACACGTCCAATCATGTCAATATTTAAATTGGCAACGGTATTTTTTAAAGGAAAAACAGGGTCTACATCAGCATAATAACGCGAACCAAAAAGCCCCATTTCTTCACCTGTAACATGCAAAAAGAGAATTGAGCGTTTAGGGCCATCTCCAGCATCGGCAGCTATTTTAAAAGCTTCGGCCATTTCTAAAATTGCTACGGTGCCTGAGCCGTCATCATCAGCGCCATTATTAATTTCGCCATTTCCAGAAACACCTATATGGTCTAAATGTGCAGATATAATAACAATTTCATCCGGTTTCTCACTGCCTTTTATATAAGCTAAAACATTCTCAGAATCACCGCTAGCTTTTCCTTCAAAATATGATTCTGGTATTTCTTGAAAATAATCGCCGTCAGAAATAGGGGAAGGTATATTGTTATTTTGATAGTGTTTTTTAATAAATTCAATGGCTTTTTTCTGCCCAGGTTCTCCTGTTTTTCTGCCTTCAAAATCATCTGATGCATATATGTAAAGCGCTTCTTTTAATTCTGACACCGTTATGGTTTTAGCGTACGTATTGGCATTTGTTGTTTTTTTATTATCATTATTTTTATTCTGGCAAGCTCCACAAGAGGAGATTAAGATGAATATACTTAATAAGAAGGGAATTTTTTTCATGGTTTCTGGTTATATGCTCTTGTCAACTTTAATACGATTTTCCTGATTGGCAATTTGCCAAGCTGTAGCAAATATAAGTTTCGTACGCTTTTTTAGCAACTCATAATCAATTTTATCTGGTGTATCGGTTTCACGGTGGTAATCTTTATGTTCTCCATTAAAATAAAAAATAACAGGTATGCCGTGTTTTGCAAAATTATAATGGTCGGATCTTGAGTAGTAATTGTTTTCGTCATCAAGCTCATTGTATCTGTAATCCAAATTTATGTTGGTAGTGGTGTTGTTTATTTTTTCAGAAAGATAATGAAGCTCTTTACTTAATCTATCGGAGCCAATTAAATACATATAGTTTTTGTTTTCTTTGTGTATTCTATCTACACGTCCAATCATATCTATATTTAAATTTGCAACGGTGTTTTTTAAGGGGAAAATGGGGTTTTGTGTATAATAATCTGAGCCTAATTTACCTAACTCTTCAGCTGTTAGGTGTAAAAACAAAATACTTCTCTTAGGGCCGTAGCCTTCAGTTTTAGCTTGTTTAAAGGCTTGGGCAATTTCCATGATAGCTACAGTGCCAGAGCCATCATCGTCTGCTCCATAATATATTTGACCTTCATTAGTAAGCCCTAAATGATCTAAATGTGCAGAAATGATAATAATTTCATCAGGTTTTTCAGTGCCTTTTATATAGGCTAATACATTTTCTGATGATTCAATATTTTTTGGAAAAAAAGATTTTGGTATTACTTGATAGTAAATAGAGTCTCCAAGTGGTGAATTAATACCTTCATTCTGATAATAGGATTTAAGAAATTCAGCGGCTAATTTTTGACCAATTTCACCTGTTTTTCTACCTTGATGCTTATCAGAAGAAAAAGCGTAAAGATGCAGGCTTAATTCTTCAGCAGTAATTGTATTAGCATATTTTTTTACAAGACTACTGTCAACGATTTGTATGCTATCTTTTAAATTTTGAATTTTTGTAGTGTATTTTGTTGTGGCACACTTACCAACTAACGCAAATGCCGAGAGAATGCAAAAGGTTTTCATAGTATGGTTCTGATTTATTTAAAATGGAATAATTAATGTTTTGCAATTTACAATATAATAATGTAAGAAAAATATTAGACAATTATTTTTATCAAAAATAGAATAAACAAAGGCGAGTTGATGAGAATTATTCAATTGTCGCCTCTTCAAAATCGATTTCTTCTATGTCAAGGGATTCTAATTCTTCAAGAGCTTCGTCTTTAGAGGCATTCTCTTTGTTGATTAATTCTTGTGTATTACCAACCTCTGTATTTGTAAATATAGCCTTGTATATGGTAATAGAAAGCGAAATGATAGTTAGAAAAAATGTAAATTGAATAATTTTTTTTACTTGGCCTGTTTTTTTAGATAAATAATAAGCAATATATCCAAAAACAAGAGCTATTATGGCAGGTAATATCGCTAAGTTAGAGATAGGAAGTACAGAAAAAACAATAGCGAAAATTGATGCTATAACTGCAATAATGGTAGATAGTTGTTTCATAGGTATGCTAGTTTTTTAAGCCAGTGGCTGATTTGATTTTTAGTTCGCCGTTTCCAACAGGAATATTAAATTTGCCATATACTATTATTTTATTGTCGTCGGCTGTTAACCAAACAAGGTTACTTTTTGTTCCTCCCTTTAGCACATCATCTGAAGTATAAATAGCTAATTTGTAACATAATTTATTACCTATAGCGGTAGAAATAGTTTCTTTGCCAAGGAAGGTGATTTGAGCTTTTACTTCTTCTCGGTCAAAAAGGATATTAAGCGATTTATGGGTACCTATAGTCATGTTTTTAAAATCAAACAACCTAATGCCATAGAGTGTAGAAACTATATCTTTGGTGTCAGGTTTAATACTAACATCATTTTTTTGCTCTTGATTATTTCTTTTACGCTGAATTGATTTTACTGTATTTGTTTTATGGCTAAAAGTATATTGAACAAACTTATAATAATTGCCTTCATTTATATCTCGCTTATATAAATATGGCGTTAATGTATTAGGGTTTACATAACTTTCATATAAATCTCTAATTTTAAAAAAATGATCCCATTTACTATATGTGGCAGCTGTACATTTAAGTCTTAATAAGGTGGCTTTTGATGTTTTAATAGCACTTGTTTCCATTGTGACTTCTGCAATGTTTGTTAAAATTCCAGACATATTGTAAGAAGCTGTGTAGGTTAGTCTTTCTCCTGCAGCTATAGCGTTATTTTGGGCGCCTACACTTAGAGCGACTAAAAAAAATACTAAGAAATACATGTGTTTCATAAAATAACATAAAGTTAATAAGAAGGGTCGCTCATTTATTGTGCCGAAAATACAATGCATTCTATAATAATGCTAATTTTTTATTCATTGATCTAAAATATAGCTGACTGATAATTGTCATAGTTTTTTTTATGATGTCATGTTAAATTTACTTTGTATTGTAAATACTGTATCGTTATGAAAACCATATTACTACCTACAGATTTTTCTAAAATATCAATAAATGCGATAGAATATGCAATGGTTATGTTTAAGGATGTTTCTTGCGAATTTTACATTATTAATGTACAAAAGTCATCTACATTTATTTCTGATGATATGGTAGTTGTGTCAGCATCAGCAACTATTTATCAAACCATAGTTGATGCAGCCAAAAAGTCTATTAAAAATTTAATTTCTAAAATTAAAAAGAAGCATAATAATACAAAGCATCAATTCCACTCTATAGTAGATTATGATAATTTTATTGATTCTTTAAATCAAACCACTAAAATAAATAATATTGATTTAATTGTAATGGGTACCAAAGGAGCTTCGGGTTTAGAAAAGGTTATTTTTGGGAGTAACACCGTCCGAGTTATGCAGCGATCCAATACACCTGTATTGGCCATTCCTGAAGGCTGTACGTATAAAGATTTAAATGCTGTAGCCTTTACCTCAAGCTTTCAAAGTTTATATCATCAAGGAGATTTAAAACCACTTATAAATTTAACCAAAAGATGTCATTCTAAATTGTATGTTTTGCATGTTAGTGAAAATGATGAAACAACAAATAACATGAATAAAGGCATTGATTTTTTTAATGAATACTTTGATGATGTGGTTTATGAATATATGTATGCAACAAACAACAATGTATACAAAACCATAGATAATTATATTAAAGATAACAATATAAAACTTTTAGCTATGGTAGGTAGAAAGTACTCCTTTTTAGAACGTTTTTTTTCAACACACACTGTTGAAAAACTCGCATCTTATATAAAAATTCCATTTTTAGTCATGCATGAAGATATTTAAAATTTAAAAGATGCGTAGATGAGTTTTATAAGTGGTTTGACAAAAACATAAGACTGTATTAAAATGAAAACAATCATAATAGTTCAAAATTTAGTATGTGATGGCTGTGTTAAATTGATTAACAAAGAATTATCTAAAATTGAAAATATTTCTGCTATTCAAGTTGATACCTATAGTAGTGAAATAATGTTTGATTATTTTAGTGAGAAGGATTTGCAACTAGCAAAAAAAAGATTAAAATCATTAGGATTTCCTGAATTCAATGATACCATTTCACTTTATGATAGAATTAGACTCTTGATGAATTGTATAACAAGAATTTTGATGTACAGGTTAACTGTCTTAAAGTAAGTGTTTTAAAAGGTGTTAGTAGCAAGGTTGGTTCAGTTTTTTGTTAATAGAAGTAAATTTTTAATATTTCATTACCAGTATAAAAAAAGCGCATCATTTAGATGCGCTTTTTTTATACTAATATTGTTGTTGTTTATTGAGTAATTTATTCTCTATGAGTTTAACATCACTGGCATTACCAGCATAGTAACTTGTTCACCTTCATCAAGACCGTCAATTGGTGTTAAAATACCAGCTCTGTTAGGCATGCTCATTTCTAATTGCACTTCATCAGCACTTAAATTATTTAGCATTTCAGTTAAAAAACGGGAGTTAAAGCCAATTTGTAAATCATCACCTTGATAATCACACGTTAAACGCTCTTCGGCTTTGTTACTGTAATCAATATCTTCTGCAGAAATATTTAATTCAGCTCCAGCAATCTTTAAACGTATTTGGTGTGTTGTTTTGTTTGAGAATATACTAACACGACGTACAGAGTTTAAAAACTGGTTTCTGGCAATTGTTAATTTATTCGGATTTTCTTTTGGAATAACAGCTTCATAATTTGGGTATTTTCCATCTATCAAACGGCAAATCAATTCTGAGTTTTCAAAAGTGAATTTAGCGTTAGAATCGTTGTATTCAATTGTTACATCGTCTTCACTTGCTGCTAAAATGCTTTTTAAAAGATTTAAAGGTTTTTTAGGCATGATAAACTCCGCAACTTGATTAGCTTTTACATCTTCACGTGTATATTTTACTAATTTATGAGCATCGGTAGCTACAAAAGTTAATCCTTCTGTAGAAAATTGAAAAAACACGCCACTCATTACAGGACGTAAATCATCGTTTCCAGCGGCAAAAATGGTTTTACTGATAGCAGTAGCCAAAATATCACCTGTAATAACTGTTTTACTTGGGTCTTCTAAGGCTACAGCTTTAGGGAATTCATTACCATCTGCATAAGCCAATGCATATTTACCATGATTAGAACTAATTTCAACGGTATTATTGTCCTCAACAACAAAGGTTAGTGGTTGCTCAGGAAATGTTTTTAAAGTGTCTAATAACAAGCGAGCAGGAATAGCAACGCTACCCGTATTATCACTTTCTACTTCTAAAGAAGACGCCATAGTAGTTTCTAAATCGCTTGCAGAAACCGTTAATGTGGTATGGTCTAATTCAAATAAAAAATTGTCTAAAATAGGTAAGGTATTTGAGCTATTTATAACCCCTCCTAAAACCTGTAATTGCTTTAATAAATAGGTGCTTGAAACTATAAATTTCATCTATGATGTAATGAGTTTAATTAAAATAAATACTACTTACAAATATATTGGATAGTGGCTAAAAATGGAAACAAACTTATTAACATTCATCCTGCATATCTTTTCTTTCTCAGGTAATTGAAGATATATCCTAAAAGTGTTAGTAAGGCCAATGGTAACAGGATATTAACTAATTGCCAAGTTGTTTTTTGTGAGGCTATTTTTTCTTGATTTAAAAAGGCTACGGCTATTTCCTTGGTTCTAATGTTTATAAGTCCATCATCGTCCAATAAATAATTCACCGTATTAAGCAAAAATTCTTTGTTGCCATAGGTTTTTCCAGTCCACCTATCAAAGCCCAATTCTTGAGGTGTATTCCTAAGTATATCATTTTTAATAATATCGCCATCTGCTATAACAACTATTTCAGTAAGCTTACTAGTATTTATTTCTTCAGTAAGCTTAAAAGGTTTTATTTTATTATTATAAACCGATGTAAAATTGCCTTCTAGTAAAACAGCTAAGGCTTGTTTACCTTTATTGAAAAAAGCTGGGTTAGGTTGCTTGGTTACAATATCTAAACTAATTTCTTTTGGAACTCCTTCTAAATTACTAAGTGAAGCACTTTCTAATAAAATAGTTTTTTTAATGTTATTTTTTAATGTGTCAATTTGATTGCTGAAATCAAACTTTACTAAATTCATATTATTTGTAATAGGATGCTGTTTTGCAGCAGGTGCTAATGGAGAATATGGCCATTGTAAATGTTGGAATTGACTTTCACTACCTTCTCCAATGGCTAAGGTTATTGGGGCAGAGTACAGACTGCTTGTTATAACTGGGTTGATTCTAATACCATATTTGAAAAAGAAATCTGTTAGGTTTAAATCTCTTGGAAATGCTAAACTTTTTCCTGTTTGATATAAACTGTCTTTTTCCATAGTTACTGCATCCACCAGCCATAAACTTTTCCCTCCTTGCATGGTAAATTGATCTAAAACCAGCTTTTCTTCTTCGGTGAAAATTTCAGTTGGTTTAGCAGAAATAATCAAATCAAAAGTATTTAATTCTTTAAGTGTTTTTTGAGGATTGGTGGCAACACTATCTAAAGTAAAAGGTGCAATGAAATAATATTCGCCTAATTTTTTTACAAAGTCGAAAATATACTTGTCGTCTAGCTGATTGTTCCCTTTTAAAATGGCAATTTTTTTACGTTTGGGTTTGGTAAGCTTGCTGAAACCATCAGCAAAGGCATATTCCAAATGCTGAACAGAATTTGTTACCAATTCTTGTTGAGTAGCACCAATTTTGTTTTTTACCAATGGAATAATAACAGTAGTATCGTTATAACTTGCTAATGCCCAAGGGAAAATAACCTCTTCAGAAGATTTACCGTTTTCTTGAACGCTAAGTCGCATGGGTTGTAGTCCACGGTTACTGAGCTGTTGGATGTTTTGGTCTCTATGGGCTTCATCTTCAATAGGGTTGATGAATTGAAATAGGATATTATCATTTTTTGATGAAAATTCTTCTAGTAACTGTTTGGTTTCATTTTGAAGCTTTCTAAATTCTGATGGAAAATCGTCACCGCTTAAAAACACATCAATAATAATAGGTGAATCTACATCTTTAATAATGTTTGCAGAAGCTTTGCTTAAGGTATAGCGTTTATCTGCGGTTAAATCAAACCGTTTGTAAATACTATTGCTTATAACGTTAATTGCTATTAAAATGATTATAAGTAGTGCAATATGTTTTAATTTTTTATTCAAAAGTCTGTTCTGTTTGATATTGTTTGATTGAATTAACGGTATCATTTACAAAAATAATCTCAATAGATTCTTGCATGTTGTTAAAAGCACCGGGTTTAAACCCTAAATTATAATTCCATTTATTTGGAGAGTTTGCTTTTATGGTCTCATCCCAACTGTACCATTCACTGGATCCTAAAAGGGTTTTAATGTCGGTTTTTGACTTTCCAATAAATATATTATTGTTGATGATTTCATCGGTCATTTCATAGCGTAACGCTGGTTTTTCTACCCATGCTTCAGAATCAAAATGCTTTTGATGGTGATAACTACTAAATATATTTAACATGGGGTAAAACAAATAAAAATAAACAATAGGAGTTAATACAACACTGATTAAAAAACTTAGCCATTTTCGCTTGTCAATGGTTATTACAAATAGCCAAACTAATATAAAAACAATAATTATAGAAATAACAAAAGCGGGCGTAAGTATCATTTTTGTTCTTTATTTAGGTTGAACTTGGTAAGTATTAAAAAAAATATCGTTATGCTTAAAAAATATATAATATCTCGAGTGTCCAAAACTCCACGGCTCATACTTTTAAAATGATAGCTAATACCTAATTGTTCAATGAAATGACTTGAAACAAAGTCTGCAGCACCTTCAAAACCAATAAAAAATAAAAAACAAATAAATACGGCAGCTATAAAAGCTACAATTTGATTATCTGTTAATGATGATGTAAAAATACCAATAGCTGTGTATGCAGCAATCAAAAAAAGAAGTCCAAAATAGGAGCCAAGCGTACTACCCATATCCAAATTACCCATAGGGTTTCCTAATTGATAAATCGTATAGATATAAAGTGTTGTTGGTAGTAAAGCAATTAAAATTAAAATAAAAGCTCCAAAATATTTTCCTAATACAATATTTAATGTTGAAATGGGTTTTGTGAGTAATAATTCCAATGTACCTTGTTTTTTTTCATCTGAAAAGCTTCGCATGGTTACCGCAGGAATTAAAAAAATTAAAACCCAAGGGGCTAATAGGAAGAATGGAGATAAATCTGAAAAGCCATAATTTAGAATGTTGAATTCGCCTTTAAAAACCCATAAAAATAATCCGTTAAGAACTAAAAATATAGCAATTACTAAATAACCGATTGGCGATGCAAAAAATGAGCTTATTTCTTTTTTTAAAATTGCTAACATTTGTTATTCGTTTGTGTCATTTTTAAATTATAAGATTTTTTATTCAAAATTTGTTATTTGTTAAACAGTCATTTTGGGTGATGAATCATAAAACCAATTTGTTTTTTGGCTATAAATTTAATCAATGTTAAATAAATTCCACTGTTTTAGGTAATATAGATGTTGCGCTAAAATTAATACTAATTGAATCCATTAGATCTAATCCCATTAATGTAGAAGCACCTCCCATTGTAGCACTATTACTTTTATAAATAGCAATTTCTAAAAAACCACCCGAATTAAAAACCACCAATCCTTTGCCATCTGAATGGCGATTTTCTTCGGGTAATTCAAAATTAACAATATCGCTATATCTTTTATAAATGGTTTTAAATTTATGGTTTCGTGCTGAAATTTCAAAGCTTCTACCTTTTTGTAAGTTTTCAAAAAAGGAACGTTTTATATTTGTAATAATATTTCCATAGTTGTCAATATAAATAACACTACCAATAATTTGAGTTTTATCATCATTAACAAAGGGTTTGATGTTTTGAATAGGTTTTATATCTGTGATGGTTCTACCAATGACATCTAAAGTGCCACCACGCGCAATATGACAAGCTACTTTCACAAAAATATCTAATACAGGAAAGCTGGTTTGTATGGTATTATGAATATTAATTTCTACAATTTTTTCTGGAGCAATTTCAGAGCAAATCATACTCATAATGCCATTATTAGCACAAACAAAATAATGATCGTCTAATTTTACTGCAATATGCTTGTTTTCAGGGGTTAATTCTGAATCAATACCAATAATATGTATGGTGCCTTTAGGGAAGTTGGCATATGCATTTTGAATGATATATGCTGCCTCCGAAATATAAAATGGAGAAACAGAGTGAGAGATATCAACAATTTTAACATCAGGTAGTTCATTGTATATAGCCCCTTTAACTGCCCCAGCAAAGTGATCTTTTTCTCCGAAATCTGTTGTTAGAGTTATAATTGGCATAACCAAAATTGTTGATATGTTTTTAATGTTTTGTCACTCAAATTTGTTTATTTTTGAGTTGAATAGAGTTTCACAAACCTACATAAATTTTTCGTTTTCAGTTTTATGTTTTAAATGAAAAATATGGAAAAATGAGGTCTTATTTATTTAATCAAAAAATAGTGAATAAAACTAATACATCATTTGATTTGAGTAAACATTATTTCAAGTAACCTTAAATAAATTTAAAATAAAAACCTGCGCCTTTGAACGAAATTATAATTGAATTAGAAGAGATTACTCCAAAAGAATTTTTTGGAGCTCAAAATGCCAACATTGAACTCTTAAAAAAATACTTTCCAAAACTCAAAATTGTAGCAAGAGGAAATAAAATTAAAGCTTTTGGAGATGAAGAGCTATTAGAAGAATTTGACCGTAGAATCTCCATGCTCTTAAAGCATTTTGCAAAATATAATAAGTTAGATGAAAACACTATTGAACGTGTATTAACTAGCCAAAGTAGTGATGATTATACAACATCTGTACAAAGTGGAGAAGTAATTGTTCACGGTGTTGGCGGTAAACTTATTAAAGCTCAAACAGCAAACCAGCGTAAGATGGTGGAGTTAATGCGTAAAAATGATATGGTTTTTGCTATTGGCCCAGCCGGAACAGGGAAAACATATACAGGAGTAGCATTAGCTGTACAAGCTTTAAAAAACAAGGAGGTTAAACGAATTATTTTAACACGTCCAGCTGTAGAAGCTGGAGAGAATTTAGGATTTCTTCCAGGTGATTTAAAAGAAAAGTTAGATCCGTATATGCAACCTTTATATGATGCATTGCGTGATATGATTGCTCCAGAAAAATTAGCACATTATATAGAAAACGGCACGATTCAAATAGCACCATTAGCATTTATGCGTGGTAGAACTTTAGATAATGCTTTTGTTATTTTAGATGAAGGGCAAAATACAACCCATGCGCAAATGAAAATGTTTTTAACACGAATGGGAAAACACGCTAAGTTTTTATTAACTGGTGACCCTGGTCAAATTGATTTACCTCGCCGTACCATTTCTGGATTAAAAGAAGCGCTTTTAATTTTGAAAAATGTAGAAGGTGTCGGTATGATATTTTTAGACGATAAAGATGTTATTCGTCATAAATTAGTCAAAAAGGTTATAGAAGCCTATAAAAGCATTGAAAATAGAGATTAAAAATTAGTTTTTATTTACTGCAAAGGCTTACTTTTTTGATAAGGGTTATATATAATTGAAAATAAAAAAGCTGGTTACTAAATTAATTAGCTTTTTTGTTGTAAATCATATGGTTATAAATATTGTTTGTTGTGGTTTCTATTAATTCTATAAATTTTAATGAAAATACTGTAAATCATTTTTCTTTTAGGTTTTAGAGATTTGCATTCTAAACATTAAAAAAGAAAAAAATGAAAAAATTATTTTTAATAGTCGGATTACTTGGATTGAGCCCCATTTTTGCTCAGACAACAGATATTGAATTAACACCAAACAATTCTTGGTTAAAAGCAGGGTTAACAACAGGAGTTCCTGTTGGAGATGTTAGTGATGTGTCTAATTTTAATGTTGGCTTAGATGTAAGAGGACAATATTTGTTCAACCCCAATATTGCTGTTGGTATTGCTTCTGGTTACAATCATTATTTTGGAAAAGATGAGTTTGATGATTTTGGAGTGGTACCAGCAGCAGGTTTTTTTCGTTATTATTTTACACCAGACGGACTGTTTTTAGGAACAGATATAGGATATGGTTTTTTAACTAATAATGATAATAGTGGGGGAGGCTTGTATATTAACCCTCAAATTGGTTATCATAACAGGGACTGGAATTTTTATGCTTTTTATCAAAATACTTTGGCAGAAAATGATGTGGATTTACAAAATGTAGGCTTAGGGATTAGTTATAATATCAGATTCAAATAAAAAAAAAGGATAACAGGCGCACATTAAAATGTGTTTTTTTAAGGGAATATTACATTTTTATATGTTAAAATTAGTATCGAGAATTATTTGTTTTAAAATTGTTCTCGATACTTTTTTATTATTAAATCAAAAACGTATGTAAATTTGATTTAAATTAAAATATTTATTTTATACTTTGATATTTTGAACTACAACCTTCAATGCAAATTGCACCACTTGTGCGTGTTAGTATGAAATAATGGGAATAAAATTTTAAATTATATGTGATAAAACCATCTTCATTTTCAGAATCAGAACTAAAATCATCACACTCATATTTCAAGGATAAATTGTTTTCATCTATCGAAAAACTTCCTTGAGTACATTCCAGATATCTATTTGAAGTAAATGTTCCGTTTTCAAAAAATTCAATTTCTTCTCCATTTTCAATATCTATCCAATATTGAGGGCCTCCAGCACTAATGTGGGCTTCGGTTAATTCCCATGTTCCAGCTATTAAAGTTTCATTTGCAATGATTAATTCATCCATGTTTTCATCACAAGCAAAAAAAATAGAAAATAATGCTGTTATTAAATAAGTTTTATATTTCATTATGTGTTTTTTATTTATGATGTATATTTTTTCTAAAGGTTGCGTTTATACGCTTATTAAATTTTAATAAATAAACTTTAGTGATGTCTATTTATGTATGCTTTTTTTATTTAGACTTGTTTGTTTCACGAAAGGAAACAAATTACATTTGCAAAACAAACAACATAATACTTCTAATGAATACAATTATAGATACCAATTTCAATTTTCCAAAACAAAAAAATATTTATAAAGGAAAAGTAAGAGAAGTTTATAATATAAACGATGAGCAATTGGTAATGGTTGCTACAGATCGACTATCTGCTTTTGATGTTGTAATGCCAAAAGGAATTCCATACAAAGGGCAAATACTAAATCAAATTGCTACAAAAATGATGGCAGCAACCGAGGATTTGGTGCCAAATTGGTTAACGGCCACTCCAGACCCAAATGTAGCGGTTGGTCATTTATGTGAACCGTTTAAAGTTGAAATGGTTATTAGAGGTTATATGTCTGGACACGCTGCACGCGAGTACAAGGCAGGTAAAAGATTGCTTTGTGGGGTAACTATGCCAGAAGGGATGAAAGAAAATGATAAATTTCCTGAGCCCATTATTACACCAGCTACCAAAGCAGAAATGGGTGATCATGATGAAGATATTTCTCGTGAAGATATATTAAAACGAGGAATTGTTTCTGAAGCCGACTATATAGTTTTAGAAGATTATACACGCAAATTATTTGAGCGTGGTTCTGAAATAGCTGCGTCTAGAGGGTTGATTTTGGTGGACACTAAATATGAATTTGGTAAAACTAAAGACGGTAAAATTGTGTTGATTGATGAAATTCATACACCAGATTCTTCACGTTATTTTTATGCTGAAGGTTACCAAGCGCGTCAAGATAAGGCGGAATCTCAAAAACAACTTTCCAAAGAGTTTGTTCGCCAATGGTTAATTTCTAATAATTTTCAAGGCTTAGAAGGACAAACTGTTCCTTTTATGAGCGATGAATATATCAACTCCGTTTCTGAACGCTATATTGAACTTTATGAAAATATTACTGGTGAAACTTTTGTGAAAGCTGATGTTAGCAATATACAGGAGCGTATAGAGGCGAATGTTTTAGCGTATTTGAAATAAACCAAATTTTGTACTACAATATCTATATTGTTTATTTATTACCAAACATAATTTCAGAAAAGCTATTTATTTTAAGTTAAGTGTATTTTACTCTTCCTCAGGAAAAATAATATGCTGATAGGCCCCTAAGTCGGGAGCAATCGTTCTATCAACACCTAAAATGTCTGTGGGTATTTGGCTTGAAAATATTGTGTTCCCCAAATTGATAGCTTTAGAATCTGCACCTATAATCATATGGTTTAAATCAGGGTTTTTAAAATTTGGATCTTCGTTATAAATATTGTTTTCAAAGTGTAGAATATTGTTTAAGTCATAATTATCGCCTGTTAGATTACCATTGTTATTGTCAAATCGAATCAAGCAATTGGTAAATTTAAAATTGAAATCTACAGCAGGGTCTGCCTCTTCTTCTAATAGAATTTCAGGATTGTCATTTCCATAAATAATGCAGTTATTAAAATTAGCTTCATCTAAATCGGTAATGGTTATAACATCATCTTCATCAACTATAAAATTATTCAATAAAACGGCTGGGAATTGTCTGAATCCATTTTTCCAATAGTTAGTAAGTGTTGAATGTGTAAAATTGTATTTACCACCAAAGGTGCCTGCAAAAGAAGAAAGCCCTGCATTATTTATAACTACATTTTCACCTATAACAGAACTGTTTCTGGCAAGAATTCCAAAGTTACTGGAATTATATATTTGAGTATTTGTTATTGTAAGTTTGTTATCATCTGGGTCACCCTCACATAAAATACCCACAGCAGCATTTTTTATGGTTGCAAAGTTAATGGTGTTATTTAAGCTACCTTCCATGAGCCAGATGGCAGTCCACTGTCCTGGTATATTGGAAAAGCTTGTTTCCAAGCGGTCGCCTTCAAAAATCACTTCATTTTCAAGTAAATCAGGATCGGAACTCAGTGAGCCGTTAACTTGTAGTGAAGCATCAGGAAGTACCATTAATCCAGAATTACTATGAAAATGGATTCTTGCTCCAGCATCAATATTTAATGTTTCTCCATTTGGTACTACAGCAAAACCATAAATAACATAGGGTTTTTTATTAGTAAAATTAAGTTCGTTTGCTTGTAAAACCCTACCCTGTATTCCAGTATCGACTATTTCACCTCCAACATTAAACTGTAAGGTTTCAATGACTTTAGTCGTGTTATCTCTATCAGGATATATAAAAATAGCATCTTGAATTAATGAAACAAGTTCTACATTTTGCTGGTTGCTACCAACATCAAAATTTATAGCATCTATATATAAAAATTGGTTTCTGTCGGTAGATAGGTTTTGAATATCAAAAGTGGTTTCAACAAAAATAAATAAACTATCATTAGCTAGTATTTCAACATTTTCAAAAGTTTTGCCAGCCATGCCATCAATATTCAATCTATAGCCTGAATTTTCGCCTAACCGTAGCCTAACACTTGGCACAACAATATCGTCATCACTTCTGTTATAAACTTTTAAAGTGTAGGTGCTGGAACCTATATTTGTAAAGATGGTGTCCAAGTAAAGCGTGTCTGCGGAAAACTCTAAATTTCCGATACTGCGGGAGAATTCAAAGTCTTTACGACATGAACTCCAAAGCAATAAAAAACATATACAAAGGAAAAAATATAAGGTACGACGCATATCAAATTTAAATAAAGGCTAAAAATATAACTTTTGAAGGAATCATTTATTATAATAACCTGTATTTAAATTGAAATCATTCTTTTTTTGATTCGTTAATAACTGTTTTGAATGTATTGCTAAAGTTAATTAAAGAATCCAAAAGGAAGAATTGGTTATCTTTTTCCAATAGTTTTGAATCTAAATTTTGGGCATCGCAATACCCAAAAAATAAAGGTTTTAATTCTTCACTAATCTGCAAGTCGTCTTTTAACATTTTTTTGTTAAAAAATGAATCCTTGGAAAATAAAGAATCAAAGGTTCTGTAGCTTACCGTTTTAATAGGTGTTTCGTTTTTGTTTTTCGATTTGTTTTTAATGAAAACAGAAAACAATTTCTTAATCAAAAAGAAATGATTGACACCGCCAAAACTGGCTTGGGGCTGGTATTTATGCAAATTTCTCTTTATGTCCTCAGCTATTTCCAATTGTATATTTTGAGTGTTAAACGTTTTGTTTTTTTCATGGTTAAGCAGTACTTCCCCCAATTCGTTTACACTTTTTTTTAATTCTATTACAATTTTGTAGCCAAAATGGGCTTCTGATATTTTAATGCTTTTTTTTAAGTGGAACAACGATTGGAATACCAACGAATCGTTTAAAGATGCTTTTATGACAAAATCGCCGTGTTCGTTGGAAAATGTTTTGGTGTTTTGGGTAATATTTATGATTTCAATGCCTTTAGCGGTAGATTCATTGTCGTAAACCTTTCCAATAATGTTTTGGGAAGCCATTGAAAGGAGCAAGAGAAAAATTATGATTCTTAGATAAAACATTATTTTGATAGTATAGGTAATATCAAATTAATGTATTTTAATTGAAAAAATTAGACTACTTAAGATTCTTTTAAAGAAATATTAACGAAATAGATTGGTTATTTCAGGGGTTATTCGAGTTAAACGTTTTGTTTCAGAATCCATTAAGCACCAAGTAGTTTCAGATTTTGCAATGAGTTTTTGGGTTTGTTTGTTTATTATTTCAACAATGCGTTTGGACTTTACCCCAGCAGATTTTTCTATGTAAGTTTTAAGGACGATAACATCATTTAAAAGCGCTTCACTTTTATATTCAATACAATGTTTTATCAAAACCCAAAAACAGGTGTCTTTAATTTTTGGAGGCACTGCTAGCTGCCAATGTGCTTTTGCAACTTCTTGAACCCATTCCACATAACGTATGTTATTTACATGGTCTAATTCATCTAAATCGTCTTTACTAACTGTAATTTCTGTTTGATAGCTTTGCATTCATTAGGGCATATATTACAAAAGTAACTTTATTTTTTGTCTTATTTATATTTGATAAATAATTTCTACCCTTTGGTGTAGGACGGTTAGAAATAAAAGTCATTTTATATGCAAAAAAACAAGTAGATATATTAGAGAGTGCTAATTTAACCTAGGTGTAAGATGGTTTGCTTATCAAAAAAGAGGGTTGGGTTAATAATATTTGTAATAAATAAAATTTCTCTGTTTTTGGATTAAAAGGTGTCTTATTTTAATCTAAAAACCTATATTTTTGTTTTAACAAAGACTTAAACTATAGTGTGGATAAAAAACTCATGTAAACATTTATAAAAATTATATTAATGAATTTTAAAACCAATTTAAAATTTGATTTAGAATCTCTTTTTCTAAATTCAGATACAGCTAAAAAATTATATCATGATTTTGCAGCCAAAATGCCCATAGTAGATTATCACAACCATTTGTCTGCAAAAAAAATAGCAGAAAACAAGCCGGTTGAAAACATAACGGCGGCTTGGTTAAAAGAGGATCACTATAAATGGCGTGGTATGCGTGCTAATGGTATTGATGAAACTTTTATTACAGGTGCTGCTTCGGACTATGAAAAGTTTGAAAAATGGGCGGAAACTGTGCCCTATACTGTAGGAAACCCCTTGTTTCACTGGAATCAAATGGAATTAAAGCGCTATTTTGATATAGATGAGGTTTTACAACCTTCCAATGCTAAAGCGGTTTATGACAAAGCGAATAGTGTTTTAAAAGAAAAAACACCAGCACAATTGTTGGAACATATGCAAGTAAAAGTTGTTTGTACTACCGATGACCCAACGGATTCTTTAGAATATCATAAGCAAATAGCAGACGGTAATTTTTATACAAAAGTTCTACCAACTTTTCGTTCTGATGGTTTGTTTTTAATTGATGACGCCAATTTTCCCTCTTATATAAAAAAATTAGAAGCTTGTGTGGGATATATTATAACGTCTTTGCAAGACTATTATAAGGCTATTGATGATAGAATTGATTTTTTTCAATCTGTAGGCTGTAAATTATCTGATTACGGTATTGGAAGTCCGTTATTTGTAGAAGATTACACAGAAACAGAGGTTGCTGAAATTTTTAACAAATTTTTAAACAAAGAAACTTTGACTACTTTGGAAGTTGAGAAATTTAAATCTTGTTTATTGTTTTATTTAGCTAGAAAATATCATGAAAAAGGTTGGGCTCAGCAGTATCATTTAGGAGCTATTAGAAATAATAATAGAAGATTGCAAGCCAAATTTGGTTCGGATGCTGGTTGCGATTCTATTGGTGATTATACGATGGCACAACCGCTTTCAAAATTTTTAAATCAGTTGGATTTTGAAGGGAAATTAGCAAAAACCATTACATATAATTTGAACCCAGCATATAACGAAGTGTTTGCAACTATGATGGGTAATTTTAACAGTGAAGAAGTTCCTGGTAAAATGCAATGGGGTGCTGCTTGGTGGTTTTTAGATCAAAAAGATGGTATTGAAAACAATTTGAGAATATTATCAAGTCTTGGTTTATTAAGCAGATCTTTAGGGATGTTAACTGATAGTAGAAGTTTTTTATCCTTTCCAAGACATGAGTATTTTAGAAGAATTTTATGTGATATGTTAGGAAGCCAAATTGAAAAAGGGGAGTTGCCAAACGATATAGACTTTTTTGGAAAACTCGTAGAAAATATTTGCTATCATAATACGGTAAACTATTTTGAGTTTGATTAAGAACTATTTCTTAATTATTTCTTTGAAATGGCACACAAACAAAAAGACCAAAGTAATTTTAATTACTTTGGTCTTTTTTTATTGAATTCTTTAATTTTATCTAAAAGGCAATTACTTTCTAATAGATTTGATAATTTCTAAAGCCGATTTTACATCCTTTTCTAACTTTGCATAATCTTTATTAGCGATTATATCCTTAGAAATTAATTGTGAGCCCATCCCAACACAGGTTACTCCGGCGTTAAACCAACCTGTTAAGTTTTCAACAGTAGGAGAGACCCCGCCTGTTGGCATAATGCTGGTCCATGGTTGCGGGCCTTTAATACCTTTCACAAATTGAGGTCCGTAAATATCACCAGGGAACAATTTAACGATTTCACAACCTAACTCTTCAGCTTTAGTTATTTCAGTTAATGTTCCGCATCCAGGCGACCATAGTACTTTTTTACGGTTACATACAATAGCGATATCCTCTCTTAAAACAGGTGTAACAATAAAGTTTGCGCCTAAAGACATATATAAGGTTGCTTGTCCAGCATCGGTAACAGAACCAACGCCCATAATCATACCAGGTAATTCTTTAATAGCGTATTTGGTTAATTCACCAAAAACTTCATGAGCAAAATCACCTCTTGCTGTAAATTCCATTAAACGAGCACCACCATCGTAACATGCTTTTAATACGTTTTTACTTAATTCTAAATCATTACTGAAAAACAAAGGAACCATTCCTGTTTCTTTCATGACTTGTGCTACTTCTAATCTTGAAAATTGAGCCATTTTTTTAATGTTTAATTGTTATTTTGCACATTTGTATTATCTCGCAACTCTACCTGAAGCATCGCCCCCCATTAACTTATTAACTTCTTCAACAGTGGCTAAGTTAGCATCACCTTTGATAGTGTGTTTTAAGCAAGATGCCGCAACGGCAAAATCTAATGCGTTTTGGTCGTTATCAGGGTATGTCAATAAACCATAAATTAAACCGCCCATAAAAGAATCTCCACCACCAACACGGTCAACGATATCAGTAATTTGGTATTGACGTGTTTCTAACATTTTTTCACCATCATATAAAACACCAGCCCAAGTATTATGAGAAGCTGAAATAGATCCTCTTAAGGTAGTAATTACTTTTTTAGCTCTTGGGAATTTTTTCATCATTTGTTGACAAACAGATAAGAAAGCTTCTGCTTTAACATTGTGTCCAGCTGTTTGAACAGCAGCACCATCAGGTTTAATTCCAAAGTGCATTTCAGCATCTTCTTCATTGCCTAAAATTATATCGCAATATGATGTCAATTCAGTCATGATAGCTTCTCGATCACCACCATATTTCCATAGTTTAGCACGGTAATTTAAATCAGTTGAAATAGTGATGCCTAATCTACTTGCAGCTTTTACAGCTTCTAAGCATACATCTGCTGAACTTTGCGAAATAGCAGGTGTAATTCCAGTCCAGTGAAACCACTCAACACCTTCAAAAACAGCATCCCAGTCAATCATCCCTGATTGGATTGTAGACATAGAAGAATATGCTCTATCATATACTACTTTACTACCTCTAGATACAGCTCCTGTTTCTAAAAAATAAATACCTAAACGCTCACCACCCCATACAATTTTATCAACACCAACGCCTCTTTTTCGCATTTCCATCATAGCACATTCACCTATATCATTTTTTGGCAAACGCGTTACGAAATCACAGGAAATACCATAATTTGCTAATGATACAGCCACGTTAGATTCGCCACCACCATAAACAACATCAAAACTGTTTGCTTGTGAAAATCTTAAAAATCCTTCGGGAGCTAATCTTAACATGATTTCTCCAAATGTTACTACTCTACTCATTTTTTGTCTGTTTATTTATAATTAATTGATTTTTTTTATTCTAAATAACCTTTTTTTGTTCAATCGTTTGAACAAATCTTTTAAAAAAGAAATGCTTTATAAAAAAACACTTCATGGGTTATTATAAAAAAATGTTTGAATATACTTATTTTACTGGTGATTATAAGATAAAATAAAATGAAAAATCTTTTTTTTCTTATAAAAACCACTTAGTTTTGTTCAAACGATTAATCAAATATATAATATTTTTGGCAACAACAAAAAAATCTACTATAAAAGATATTGCAAATGTGTTGGGTATTACGCCCTCAGCAGTTTCAAAAGCTTTAAATAATCATCCTAGAATCAGTGTAAAAACCAAAGAGGATGTAATTCAAGTTGCTAAAAACTTAAATTATCAACCTAATCATTTGGCAAGTGCTTTAAGAAAAGGAAAAAGTAATTTGGTTGGTTTGATTATACCTAAAGCAAATAGTCATTTCTTTTCTTCAGTGTTACAAAGTATTGAAGAGATATTAAATGATAAAGGATATAGTGTAATTATTTCTCAATCTAATGAATCATATAAAAAGGAGTGTGAAAGTATTGATGTTCTTTTATTTACTCAAGTTGATGGTGTAATTGCCTCATTAGCCAATGAAACTTTAAATTTTTCTCATTATGAGAAAATAAAGGCCAATGGAATTCCATTAATTTTATTTGACCGTGGTGAAAATGATTTGGAGGTTGATTATGTAGGAATAAATGATTACCAAAGCAGTCATTTGATTGTGAATCATCTAGTTGAGCAAGGGTGTAAAAGAATTGCTCATATTGCTGGATACAGACATACAAGAATTTATAAAAATAGAATTATTGGCTACGTGGACGCGCTTAAAAAGCATGATTTACCAATTGAAAACGATTTAATTTTAGAAGGCAGTTTAAGTTTAGAAGATGGAAGAAAAAAAATGGAAGCACTTTTAAAATTACCAAATAGACCGGATGCTGTTTATGCAGCTGGTGATTTTGCTGCATTGGGCGCTTTGCAAGTATTAAAGGAGAACCAGATAAAGGTGCCCGATGAGATTTCATTAGTAGGTTTTGGTAATGAGCCATTTACTTCTTTTGTAAGTCCTTCTATAACAACAATCAATCAGCATAGTGAAGAAATAGGTCGATTAGCTGCAGAAGCTTTTTTGTATCGTATCAAAAACCCTAAAAAAAAGGTGTCCTTAAATAAAATGATATTGAATGCAGAATTGGTCGTTCGAGAATCTTCAAATAAAAATCCTTAACTTTTTTTACTAGAGTTTCTTATAATAAGCTCAGAATTAAGAACTGTTGAAGGAGTATCCGTATTTGTAGATTTACTTTCAATAAGTTCTAATAACAGGCTGGACGCTCTTTTACCAATGTCAAATGCAGGTTGATTAATGGTGGTTAAAGAGGGATCAATAACAGCTGAAATAGGGTCGTTGTTAAAACCAGCAACAGAAATATCTTCAGGGACTTTAATGCCTTGACTTTTAAAATATTGCATTGCAGCTATGGCAGCAGTATCATTTGCAGAAATTAAGCCGTCAACTGTCCCTAATTTTAATAATTTTTTAGCAGAATTAATTCCATCTTCTTCAGATAAATTTGATTCAAAAATATAATGGTCATTTACTTTAATGTTATGCTTTTTTAAGGCTGCTAAATAGCCATTTTTACGTTGCCTGTATAGCTCAATGTTTTGAGAACCAGAAAAGTGAGCAATATGCTTACAGCCTTCAAAAATTAGATGTTCTGTAGTCATAAAGCTAGCATGAAAGTTATCAATATTTATGTTGGTACAGTTTTCTAAATCACATGGTCTATCAAAAAAAATAATAGGATTGTTCAGGTTTCTATAAGCTTCCAAATGTTCATAATTTGTGGTTTCCATGGAGATGGAAATTATAACCCCATCCACTCGATTAGAAATAAGTGTTGACATTATCTTTTTTTCCCTATCAAGAATATCTAAAGTTTGGCAAATAATAACATTATAACCAGCTTCATAAGCTGTTTCTTCAATACCAGCAATAACCGTTGAAAAGAAATGACGTGAAATTCTAGGCAAAACAACAGCAATGGTATGTGTTTTGTTAGTGCGTAGATTAGATGCTAAACTATTTTTTTGATATCCCAATTCCTTTGCTTTTTGTATAACAGCATCTTTTGTTGTTTTTGAAACACGCGGGCTATCATTTAAAGCCCTAGAAACTGTAGAACTGTCAATTCCTAAGGATTTTGAAATATCATGAATGGTAGCTTTCTCTTTTTTCATTAAGTATTACTAATATATTTTATCAAAAAAATAATTCAGACAAATATAAGTAAAATCTATAATACAATCGATTGTATTTTTGGTTTTAATTTATTACTTTTGTGCAAACATTAAACGAAATTTAATTATGAGTACAAACTGTGAGGTAAGATATGCGGCCTCTCCGCGTGAAGTAAAAAAAATGGATACCGCTGAACTTAGAGATGAGTTTTTAGTAAAAGATTTAATGACGAAAGACGGTGTTAATTGGATATATTCCCACTATGATAGATTTATGGTTGCAGGTATTGTTCCTGTAAATAAATCAGTTGTTTTAGAAACGATTGATGCATTGAAATCTGAATTTTTTCTACAAAGAAGGGAGTTAGGAATTATAAATATTGGTGAAGCAGGTGTTGTTAATGTTGACGGAACAGAGTATGTTTTAGAGCATAAAGAAGCATTGTATTTAGGTCAAGGTAATAAAGAGGTTTCTTTTTCTAGTAAATCATCTAACAGCCCAGCTATGTTTTATTTGAATTCTACACCAGCTCATAAATCATTTCCAAATAAAAAAATAGGAACAAATGATGTAGAGGTTATTGAGTTAGGTGCTCCTGAAACAGCAAATGCACGTACTTTAAGAAAATATATTGTAAATAGTGTTGTAGATGTATGTCAATTGCAAATGGGAATGACTACAATTAAATCGGGTAGTTCATGGAATACTATGCCTGCTCACGTACATGACCGTAGGATGGAAGTCTATTTTTACTTTGAAGTGCCAGAAGATCAAGCTGTATGTCATTTTATGGGAGAAACAAATGAAACAAGACATATATGGATGGCTAATAATGAAGCAGTTATTTCACCACCATGGTCTATTCACTCTGGTTCAGGTACAAGTAGCTATAGCTTTATTTGGGGTATGGCAGGTGAAAACTTAGACTATGGAGATATGGATGTTTGTCCAACGAATGAATTAAGATAATCAATAAAAAAAGAAAATAAAAAGTATGTCAACAAACTTATTTGATTTAACAGGAAAAGTAGCATTAGTAACAGGAGCAGTTCATGGTTTAGGTATGGCTATGGCAAAAGGATTAGGTAATGCAGGAGCAACAATTGTTGTAAATAACAATTCTAATGATGCGTTAGAAGAAGCGGTAAAAGAATATAAAGCGTCAGGATTAAATGCATATGGTTATGTATTTGATGTAACTGATGATAAAGCCGTTGAAGAATCTATTGCTAAAATAGAAAAAGAAGTAGGTCCTATAGATATTTTAGTAAACAATGCTGGAATTATAAAAAGAACGCCTATTGTTGAAATGGAGACTAAAGATTTTGAACTTGTAGTAAAAGTAGATCTTGTAGGACCATTTATTGTTTCTAAGTATGTTGCTAAAAACATGATTAAAAGAGGCGGAGGAAAAATCATTAACATTTGTTCTATGATGAGTGAGTTAGGAAGAGATTCTGTAAGTGCATATGCTGCCGCTAAAGGAGGTTTAAAAATGCTTACAAGAAGTATGGCTACAGAGTGGGCAAAATATAATATTCAAACCAATGGTATTGGTCCAGGGTATTTTGCAACAAGCCAAACAGCACCAATTAGAGTAGATGGGCATCCTTTTAATGAATTTATTATGGGGCGTACACCAGCAGGACGTTGGGGTAATCCTGAAGATTTACAGGGAGCAGCGATATTTTTAGCATCTAAAGCAAGTGATTTTGTTAACGGTCATGTTGTTTATGTAGATGGAGGAATTCTTGCTACTATCGGTAAGCCTTCAAATGAAAGTTAAATCATAATTACTAACGAATTCAATATTATCAAAATGAAAAACGTAAAATCATTATTTTTTGTTTTAGCGATTATGTCCTTATCTGCTTGTTCTCAAAAGAATGCAGATAAAACAATTGTCGTAAAAAATTCACTTGATTTAGAAAGAACTTTTGAAACAGTAACGCTTACAAAAGATTTTTTGAAAGTTGAAGATTTGTCAAACCTTGGCATAAAAGATATTGAAACCAATGAATTGCAAATCACACAAACAGTTGATAATGATGAAGATGGTGTTTTTGATCAGTTGTTGTTTCAACCTAAAGTAGCAGCAAATTCAGAAAAAAAATATGTTGTTGTTGAATTGGCTGATGAAGAGAAATCAGAAACTATTGAGTATTGCTATTCTCGCTTTGTTCCAGAGCGTACAGATGATTATGCATGGGAAAATAACAGAGTTGCGTTTCGTGTTTATGGACCAGATGCACAATATCGAGCTGAAAATAACTTGCCGCAACCTACGCTTTCAAGTGGTGTAGATGCTTGGTTAAAAAGAGTTGAATATCCCATAATTAATAAGTGGTATAAAAAAGATACCGATAAAACAGGATCTTATCATAAGGATACTGGAGAAGGACTTGATAATTTTCATGTAGGTATAAGTAGAGGAGTAGGCGGTATAGCTGTTAAGAAAGACACAACATACTATTATTCTAAAAATTATACGAAATGGCGTACAATTACAACAGGCCCAATTAGAACGAGTTTTTATTTAGAATATGCTAATTGGGATGCTGGAGGAAACGAAATCATTGAAAGTAAAATTATTAGTCTTGATTATGGTAGTAATTTGAGTAAATTCAATACTACTATTCAGGGTGCGAATACAATATCAGCAGGATTAACACTTCATGAAAAGGATGGAGAAGTATCTGGTAGTGATGAAAATGCTTGGGTTAGTTACTGGCAACCACATGCAGATTCAGAAATAGGTACAGCGATTGTTGCACCTAAAAAATATTTCTCAGGTTTTGAAAAATATGATACAGAATCTAAAGACGAAAGTAATGCCTATGCACATTTAAAAGTGATTGATAATTCGGTTGTATATTATGCAGGTTTTGGATGGAAGAAAAGTAAGCAATTCAACACTAAAGATGAATGGGAGTCTTATTTAAATTCTTTTTCTAAAAAAATAGAAAACCCATTAGAAGTGACTTTGGAATAGTTTTAATGCTTAAGGCGTTAAACGTTTATTTTGTTAAATAGTTAAAAAGCCTCTCCTAAAATTTAAAGTTTTTACTTTAAATTTTAGGAGAGGCTTTTTTTAATTTATTAATAGTAGTACGTTTTCATAAATTAAAAAGTTTATTTTTGATTCATCCAAAAAAACATTGCTTTATATACTAAAAAACATATAAAATGTCAAAAAACACAACAAACCTATTTGCTCTTAAGGGAAAAATTCAAAATTATGCATGGGGTGGTAAACAGTTTATTCCAGAATTATTAGGAATGGAAGCTAATGATGAAAAATGTGCAGAATATTGGTTAGGAGCCCATGCCAATGCACCATCAACTATTTTAACAACTGAAGGGAATCAATCTTTAAATGATTTCCTGAAATCAAACCTTGTTGCTAGCTTAGGAAGTGAGGTTGTTAATAAATTTGGGCGTTTGCCATTCTTATTTAAGGTATTAGATGTGCATGATATGCTATCCATTCAAGTACATCCATCCAAAAAAGAAGCAGAAAAAGGCTTTAAAAATGAAAATGATTTAGGAATTCCGATAACAGCTCCTCATAGAAATTATAAAGATGATAATCATAAACCTGAAATAATGGTAGCCTTAAGTGAGTTTTGGTTGTTACACGGGTTTTTACCAAAAAATCAATTGATTCAAAGATTAAAAAATACACCTGAGTTTGTTGGGTTATTACCAATTTTTGAAAAAGAAAGTTACTATGGACTTTATAAAAAAGTAATGGAACAATCTCAAGAGGCAAGCAATAAAATGTTAGCACCTTTAGTTGAGCGTATTATGCCATTGTACTTAGCAGGGAAATTAGATAAATCAAGTCCAGATTATTGGGCAGCCAAAGCTGTTGATTCAGCAGAAGATAAAACCCTTTTAGATAAAGGTATTTATTCTATCTATTTTTTCAACATTCTAAAAGCAAATAAAGGAGAAGCAATTTTTCAAGATGCTGGTATTCCTCATGCTTATTTAGAAGGTCAAAATATGGAGTTAATGGCAAATTCAGATAATGTGTTACGTGGTGGTTTAACTCCTAAACATATTGATGTCCCAGAACTGCTTAAACATATTACTTTTGAAGAAACTATTCCAAATATTATGCAAGGAACGTTGCAAGATGATGGTTTGGAGCGTATTTATAAAACAATAGCACCAGACTTTGAGCTTAGTAAAATTGATATTTCTAGTGTAAAAGCATATCAATCACAATCTAAAACAGCTCAAATTATAATGATTATTGAAGGTCAAGCAGAAATAAAAGAAGGAAACACAGTTTTGACTCTTAAAAAAGGAGAATCCGCATTTTTGAAAGCCCAAAGTGTATATAGCATATCTACTTTAACTTCAGCGATAATTTATAAAGCCACAGCTCCCTAAATTTTTAAAATGAATGAGATAAATAGCATCATATAAAAATAAAAAATGACAGTCAGTTAGAGACTTTGTTTAAGTATAAAACACTTAGCTGTTATTTTATTATATATTTGCAAAAAAATGTTTTTATTCTATAATTCCTTTGGAAAAAGTATAATTCAACGTAAAAACTATTTAGAATTAACTATAAATTAAAATGAACAAAAAAATTGATCAACAATCAGCAGATAACATAAGGGCGCTTGCTGTAGCCATGGTAGAAAAAGCAAATTCAGGACACCCAGGAGGTCCTATGGGAGGTGCAGATTTTATGCATATTCTGTATTCTGAATTCTTTAATTATGACCCATCAGATATGGAATGGCCATTTAGAGATCGTTTTTTTATGGATGCTGGTCACTTATCAACTTTAATGTATGCCCAATATTATCTTTTAGGAAACTATACAAAAGATGATGTTGCTAATTTTAGACAATGGGGTTCTATAACACCAGGTCACCCAGAGGTTGATGTAAAGCGTGGTATTGAAAATACATCTGGTCCCTTAGGTCAAGGCCATACTATGGGTGTGGGAGCAGCTATTGCCGCTAAGTTCTTACAGGCTCGTTTTGGAGACTGGATGAATCATAAAATTTATGGTTTTATTTCTGATGGAGGTATCCAAGAAGAAATTTCACAAGGTGCTGGGCGTATTGCTGGGCATTTAGGATTGAGCAATTTTATCATGTTTTTTGATTCTAATGATATTCAATTATCAACTTCTACAGATGAAGTAACTACAGAGGATACAGCTATGAAATATGAAGCTTGGGGATGGAAGGTAGTTACAATTGATGGACATAATCACGAAGAAATTAGAAAAGCATTGACAGATGCTAATAATGAAACTGAAAAACCAACCTTAATAATAGGAAAAACAATTATGGGAAAAGGTTGTGTTACGGTAGATGGAGATATGTTTGAAGGTTATTGTGAATTGCATGGACAACCTATTGGTGCTACAGGTGCAGATTATACAAAAACCTTGATCAACTTAGGAGCAAACCCAGAAAGTCCATTTGATATATTTGATGATGTTCAAGAGTTTTACAAAAATCTATTAACAGAAAAAACGGCTAAAGCTGCTGAAAAGAAAGCAGAGATTTTAACGTGGAGGCAAGCAAACGAAGCCTTGGCTTCAAAATTAGATTTCTTCTTGTCAGGAGAATTACCAGAATTAGATTTTTCAACCATAACTCATAAAGCTGGTTTAGCAACACGAGCAGCCTCTTCAGGGGTTTTAGGGTATTTGGCTGAAAATGTTGAGAATATGATTGTGTCGTCTGCTGATTTATCAAATTCAGATAAAACAGACGGATTTTTAAAGAAAACACAGGCGCTTCAAAAAGGCGATTTTTCAGGATCATTTTTACAAGCAGGTGTTGCTGAGTTAACTATGGCATGTATTGCTAATGGTATTGCGCTTCACGGAGGAATTATTCCAGTAGTAGCAACATTCTTTGTATTTTCAGATTATATGAAACCAGCCATTCGTTTGAGTGGTATTCAAGAATTGGGTGTGAAATACGTTTGGACGCATGATGCTTTTAGAGTTGGAGAGGATGGACCAACACACCAACCAGTAGAGCAAGAAGCTCAAATACGTTTATTAGAAAAATTAAAGAACCATAGCGGAAACCCAAGTTTCTTGGCTTTACGTCCTGCAGATTCTGCAGAAACCAGCGTAGCTTGGAAAATGGCCTTAGAAAATAAAAACACCCCAACAGGATTAATTCTTTCTCGTCAAGGTATTAAAGATATAGTCCCGCAAGGAGCGTCAAGATACAAAGAAGCTTTAGCTGCTGAAAAAGGAGGGTATTTAGTAAAAGAAGTTGAAAATCCAGATGTGGTTTTAATCGCAAATGGATCTGAAGTTGCAACCTTATTTGCAGCAGCAGAGATTCTAGAGTCTCAACATAACTTAAAAGTGAATATTGCTTCGGTAATTTCAGAAGGGGTTTTCAGATTACAATCTAAAGACTATCAAAACTCTGTAATTCCTAAAAATAAACCATTATTTGGCCTAACGGCTGGCTTACCAGTTAATTTAGAAGGTTTGGTAGGTGATAGCGGTAAAGTATTCGGGTTAGAGCATTTTGGCTATTCAGCACCAGCATCTGTATTAGATGATAAATTTGGCTTTACAGGCGAAAAAGTAAGCAAACAAGTATTGGCTTATTTAAATAAATAATGTTTTTAATAAATTAAAAAATAAAGAAATGAAGTTTTTTATTGATACAGCAAACCTTAGTGATATTGAAGAAGCACAAGCTTTAGGTGTTTTAGATGGCGTAACAACTAATCCTTCTTTAATGGCCAAAGAAGGGATTACCGGTGAAACAAATATATTAGCACACTATAAGAAGATTTGTAATATTGTTGAAGGCGATGTAAGTGCAGAAGTTATTTCAACTGATTTTGAAGGCATGGTAAAAGAAGGTGAAGCATTGGCTGCTTTACACCCTCAAATTGTGGTAAAACTACCAATGATAGCAGCAGGTGTAAAAGCGTGTAAGTATTTTTCAGACAAAGGTATAAGAACTAACGTAACATTGGTTTTTTCTGTAGGACAAGCATTATTAGCTGCAAAAGCAGGAGCTACTTATGTATCGCCATTTATTGGAAGATTGGATGATATATCTACCGATGGTTTAAATCTTATTGCAGAAATAAGACAAGTTTATGATAATTATGCTTTTGATACTCAAATTTTAGCAGCTTCTGTGCGTCATACAATGCACGTTATTGATTGTGCTAAAATTGGAAGTGATGTTATGACAGGACCATTATCATCCATTACGGGTCTATTAAAACACCCATTAACCGATAGTGGTTTAGCAAAGTTTTTAGAAGATTATAAAAAAGGGAATTAGCGTTTAATATAATAGACTATATAATAATAAAGCCTGATAAATTTTATCAGGCTTTGTTGTTTGTAATCATAACTCAATTTTTTTAAACTACCCAACCTATTTCATTAAAAAAGTAGAGTAATATTGTGGCTATTTACTTTCTATTTTAGTTAATTTGCCAGTTTTATAATCTATTATAAAGTTATTTGAAGGCGAGCCATTTAAAAATTTTGAAAAAGCATTGTAAAACTCTGTTAACTTTTGTCTGTTTATATCAGTAACTTTTTTTGATATATTCAAATTGTAATTTTTAAAAAGCCATTGATATATTGAAATTTGTTTTATTCCAATATCATCAATAGCTAAAATATCTGCATTTCTAATTCTGTAAAAGTCAAAAATCAAATCAAAAGCCGTCCATTGCTCAAAATCGTGAAAAGAAAACTCAGATTTCTTTAAGGCCATTCTAGCTTTGTCTTTTGCGGTTTTCCAATCGGTTTTATATAATTCTTTATTGTCAAACATAGTTTGAAG
Organism: Pseudalgibacter alginicilyticus; assembly: GCF_001310225.1. Lineage (GTDB taxonomy): Bacteria > Bacteroidota > Bacteroidia > Flavobacteriales > Flavobacteriaceae > Pseudalgibacter > Pseudalgibacter alginicilyticus. The sequence goes on from NZ_CP012898.1 coordinate 138,388, forward strand.
ATCTATCTCAGGATTTAAATAAGGAAGAAGAAGTAGCTCTTCTGCTGAAATGTTTAGCATAAAATTTTTAAAATTAGAATCCCAGTCATCTTTTAGAAAACGCAATCTAACAAGCTCTTTTAAATGAAAGATGGTAAAATCTTTATATGAATTTGTTTTTAAAATATCATAATTCCATACAGGGAGTTTGTTTTCTTTTAAAAAAGTATATTCTTGTTCATATAAAGGAAATAATTCATTAAAATTAGGAATTTTGTTAATAGTTATTGTGTTTACTTCAATAGTACTATTGGGTTTAATTTTTAATATTTTGTAGCCAGGAATATATGCTGCTATGGATGGTGTTTGGATATTGACTATTGATTTTTCGTTTGAAAACGTTCTAATTCCAGTATCATTTATATGCATATGCCCCCCAACATGAACGGTAATACCTGCTTCAGATAATAGTTTGGCTACCATTTCATTGGGCACGCGTTCTAATTGCCATTTATTTCCATTAAAAAAAGATTTTAAGGTTTCGGAAGCATCATCATTAAAGTCTATTATTGGGTAATGACTAAAAGCAATAAGGGTTTTGTTAAGCCGTTTAGCTTCATTTGCAATTGTTTCTATCCATGTAAGTAAATGTTTTTTATGAGTAACTACATTGTTATAGCCAATGCTTGCACTGCCATAATTTTTTGGGTTTAAAGGATTACCATTTGTAGTTCTTTTGGGGATATAAACATTAGCATCAATAGCTAATAGCCATACGTTAGGCGTAGGCTCTACCACGTAACTAGCATCAGGAATGGTATATCCAGGTACAATATCATACATTCTTTTTTCAAGGGGAGCATTAGCTAATGCTTTATCATATGTGTAATTATCTGCTTTATAATTTGAAAATGGTGTAGCCCAGAATAAATAATTTTTTTGAGGAGAAAAGCCATAGGGTTTCAAATGGCTAAAAATACCTTTGTAACCTAATTTTTTTATATCTTCTGAAATGATATTAGGTAGTTTATTATCATTCTTATTACTGGATTTTGAGTTGCTATAAATGCCTTGTGCTTGTCCATTAATTCCCATAAAGTCCGATTTCCCAGATTCTTGTGCAAAAGGTCCTACTGGATCATGATTACCAGTTGTAATAAAAAATTGCATATCATAAGTACTGCTATAAGTCTGTAAAATTTGTTGCAATCCTCTTAAATGGATGGTTTGTCCGTCATCGGTAAAATCTCCTGGTAATGCAACGAATTTTATGCCTTTGGCAGCCATATCATCTAAAGCAGCAAAAAGAGCAAAATAATTTTCATTAAAAATCCGTGTAGAATGCAATTGAGCGTCCATTGTTCTTAATAAGGTAAACTTATTTGTTTTATTATTAAAAACACCTTGGTAGTCAGTATCCGAAAATTTTCCATAGATGTCTTGAAAGTGAATATCGGCTATAAAAGCTATCTGAATATCTTGCGTATCGATAGAGACCGGTTTTTGAGCAATAATTGACGTTACTACAAAATAAATTATAAAAACGATAGGGCGAAATGAATACATGAAGTTTACTTTATATTTAAAACGTCTTTTATTTTGTGAAAAACCTCATTGTTTTCATAAACTCCAGTAAAAACCTCAGATTTAGGTCCGTAAGCAAATATAGGAACCATAACACCTGTATGGTCATAAGTTGAAAAATCGCCTTCAACTTTATTTGACTCTAAATTTCCTTGAGGGATGCTTAATCCAGAAGTTTCATGATCTGCTGTTATTATTACGAGTGTATTTTTATGAGTATCAGCATACTTGATAGCTTCAGTAATCGCTTTGTCAAAGTCAATAGCTTCTGTTACAATGCCAGATATATCATTTCTATGTCCGAAAGAATCTATTTGCGCAGCTTCAATCATTAAAAAAAATGGTTTATTTTGATTGCTAAAATATTCTAATCCTGTTTTGGTAGCTTCAGCAAGTATGTGGTCTCGACCCGAGTTTATACTTGGTACACCTTTTTCAGAAAGAAAATAGCCAACTTTCTTTTTTTTGCTTGAAGCTATTTCATTTAAACTATTTAAAATAGTAAAATTTGAATTAACAAAAATATCAGAGTAGCTGGAGGCCCCTCCTCCCATAAATAATGAAATATTACTTTTAATTAAATCGGAGGCTATTTCTTTAGTCATATCTCTATCTAATTGATGGGCATAAAATGCCGATGGTGTAGCTCCAGTAATTACATCAGTAGTTATAAAGCCTGTATTGTAATTTTTTTTATTAAGCAATTCCGTCATGTTTTCTATTGGCACTCTATTTATATTCATGCCTATAGATCTATTATATGTTTTTTCACCAGTAGCAATTGCGGTTCCGGCAGCTGCAGAGTCAGTTGTAAAATCATCAGCAGCTTGTGTTTTCAAAAGGCCTATAGATTTTAGTTGTGTTAGTGTTAGTTCTCCGTGATTAGATAGTGCAGCGGCTGATATTTGAGAAAGTCCATAGCCATCTCCAATCATCAAAATAATGTTTTTAACACCCTGATTTTTTTTAATTGAATGAAATGTAGGCTTATAAACGGTAGAATAAAAAGTGTTTCTATGAATTCTATCTGATAATGAGTGTATGTATGTAGATGCAGTATAAGGCATATCTGTATTGATGTAATCTACACCTAACTCAGCAAAGGCTTTCCATGCTGTTTTAGAATCTGGACAACCCCAAAAGCGAAAAGGTTTGTTAAAACTGTGTGCTTTATTAATTATTTCTGATACTTTTTTGTGATCTTCTTTGGTAAGTCTGCCTTTACCATTCCAATTGGAAAATTTCGAAAATGGTAAACTTATGAGCCCTACTTTGTTAAGAGCTTCTTCTGAAAGTGGTTTTAAATTTTGATAGTCAAATTTTATAAAAGAAGGGTAATTATTATATGATTCAGGTTTGGGTTGGTTACCAGAAACAATAAATGAGATATGCTCAGAATTTGTAATATCAGGATATAATTTTAAAGTGTTTATAAGTGTTTTTAAGGTAGCAATAGCTTCTGTTTTAATGTCAATAAGAAGTTGAATTTGTTGGTAAGATTGTGGGGTTAATTGAAATGTTTTTTGAATAGGATCCAAATAAAGGTTTTCAATAGTATTAAATGAAGTGATGTCCACTTCATCATGAGCAACAAAAAGCGTATCATTTTTCAAGATAACATCAATTTCAATAGAGTTTAAACCACATGAATATGCCGTCCAAAACGGAACTTTTTGTTTGTAATCATTATGGGAATGAATTTTATATGGTAACCCTATTTCTTGTCCAATGGCTATTTGAAAAATAAAAAATAGCAGTATCAATATGCTTTGTTTTGAAGAGTTCATGATTAAGTTTTAATGGTTTTAGTAGTATAAACTTAGCGCTATTTATTTAAAAAAAAAATTCACTAAATAAGAGTGTTGATCCCTTAAAATATCATGTTAATTTTTTGAGTTTTAATAAAACGCTAAAAACATGGTGTTTATAAATAGTAAATTTTTCACAATACAGGGGTGATTAACTTTGTATTAACATACTTAACATGAAGTCAACTTATATATAAGTTTTTGTTGATGTTTTGTTTACATAAAACAAAGGGTCTACAGTTTACTTTGCATAAAATTTTAACTTATATTAAAATAATGAAAAAAATTAAACTTTTATTGCTAACACTTTTTGTTAGTGTAACAAGTATTTCTTGGGCTCAAAAAGAAATTACAGGAACTGTACTTGATGATCAAAACATACCATTATCAGGAGCAAACATTTTAGTAAAGGGTACCACAAACGGTGTTTCAGCAGATTTTGATGGAAACTTTAATATTAATGCTGAAATTGGTGACGTACTAGAAGTCTCTTTTTTAGGTATGAAAACAAAAGAAGTTGTTATTAGTAATTATCAAACAATAATGATTGTTTTAGATGTAGATGCGGCTCAATTAGATGATATTGTAATTGTAGGTTATGGCTCTCAAAAACGTTCAGATGTAACAGGTGCCATTTCTTCTGTTAAAAGTGAAAGTTTTAACAAAGGGGTTGTCGCAAATGCAGGACAACTTTTACAAGGAAAAGTAGCAGGTGTAAATGTTACTTCAACGAGTGGAGAGCCTGGATCTTCACAAAACATTATTATTCGTGGTGTTGGTAGTTTGCGTTCAGGTACTACGCCGCTTTATGTGGTTGATGGTTTTGCTTTAGATAACACAGGAAATGGTGTTGCTTCAAATCCATTAAACTTTATTAACCCGGAGGATATTCAAAGTATTGATGTATTAAAAGATGCTTCGGCAGCTGCTATTTATGGATCTAGAGCAGCAAATGGGGTTATTGTAATAACAACTAAGAAAGGTAAATCAGGTAAAACTCAAATGAATCTTTCGGTTTCTACAGCTTTTTCAACTTTAACAAATAAGGTAGATGTATTTAATGCAGAGGAATTTAGATCGGGTGTAAATGCGGTTGGTGGAACTTTAGCTGATGGAGGGGCTTCCACAGATTGGCAAGATGAATTGTCAAGAACCGGTGTATCTAAAAAAGTAAATTTTTCGATGAGTGGCGGAGCCGAAAAATCTACATATTCAGCATCTATTGGGGTAGATGATCAAGAAGGTATTTTAAGGAATAGTAACTTAAAACGTTATTCTGGCCGTTTAAATTTAACTCAAAAAGCATTTGATGATAAATTTAAAGTTGAGTTTAATTTAACAGCTAGTAAACTTGAAAATGTTAGACCCAATACAAGTTCGGTAGTAGATAAAATGTTAACCATGAATCCTACAGATGCACCTTATGTAAATGGTGAAATAAACACTAATTTAAGTAATGATATTTTTAATCCGTTAATAGCAGAAGAACTTTATGGAGATTTTACCCATAATTATCGACTTTTAGGAAATGTAGCACCATCTTATGAAATAGTAGACGGTTTAGTTTATAAATTGAATATTGGTGTAGATTATTCTTCTACAGATAGAGATGTGCAGGATAAACCTTATGCATCGGCTACAAATATTACACTTGGATCTTTAAATACATCTTCAACAAGTAATAGTAATACTTTGCTAGAGAATACCTTGACGTATACTCTAAACAAGAATTTAAATAGTTTTACATTTTTAGTAGGACATACCTATCAACAAACAGAAGTAAGTCAAAAAAGTTTCAGTTTGTCAGGTTTTCCTGCTAATGGTGTGGAACCAAGATATCAGATAGAAACAGCTACAGAGCCAACATCTCAATCTGCTTATGCTACTAAAAATGAATTACAATCTTTTTTTGGGAGACTAAATTACGCATATAATGATAAATATTTGGTTACAGCCACAATGCGTGCAGATGGTTCGTCAAAATTTGGAGAAAATAATAAATACGGTTATTTTCCATCTGTTGCATTAGGTTGGAATTTAATTAATGAAGATTTTTTAATAGATTCAGAAACATTTAGCAATTTAAAACTTAGAGCTAGTTGGGGGCAAACAGGAAGTCAAGAAATTCCTTCTAAAATAACTCAAGCTAGTTATACCGAAAGTATTACAGGTAACGATACCTACCCTTTGGATGAAAGTGCAACCGATTTGAGTGGTTATCCATATGGTTCTATTTATGTGCGTTTAGCAAATCCAGATATACAATGGGAAGTTTCAACTCAAACCAATATTGGTTTAGATTTTGGTTTATTAAATAACAAGTTGACTGGAACAATTGATTATTTTAATAAAGTGTCAGAAAATATTTTATTAGAAGTTGCTCCAGTAGATCCAATTCAACCTACAGATAAATATTGGACGAACATACCTAAAATGGAAATAAAAAACTCGGGTGTGGAGATTGCTTTGGATTTTAATAATGACAGAGGTCAAGATTTTTCATATAACATTGGAGGAAATATATCATTAACCAAAAATGAAGTTATTGATTCGCCATATAAAATATTAACTACAGGATCTGCTCAAGGTTCAGGACAAACAGGAGCTACAATTAATGGTATTTTAAACGGAGAATCTATTGGAGCATTTTATGTACAAGAATTTATTGGAATTGGATCTGATGGATTAAATCAATTTGCAGATACTAATAATGATGGTGAAATTTTAGATGATGACCGCATAGTAGCTGGCAGTGCCTTGCCTGATTATATTTATGCATTTTATATGAATTTTAAATATAAGAATTTTGATTTGGGATTGAATTTTAATGGTGCGGGAGGAAACAAAATATATAACCATGTAGCCATGTCTTCTTTTAATAAAGGAAACCTTGCCAATTCATTTAATACAACAGATAGGGCTATAGAGTTTTTAAACGAAGCCAATACCAACTCAAATTTAGTTTCAACAAGATATTTAGAGGATGGGGATTTCTTAAGATTAAACAATGTTACATTAGGATACAACTTAAGTCCAGAAGTGTTAGGTATTCAGGATGTTATGAATAATATACGTTTAACTATTACAGGTCAGAATTTATTTGTAATAACAGATTATTCAGGATATGACCCTGAAATTAATACAGGGAGTTCTATTGGAGGTATTCAAACTTTTGGAATTGATTATTTCAGTTACCCAAAAAGTAGAACCATTTTATTTGGTTTAAACTTGACATTTTAATATAAAAAAAATCAAAAATGAAAAATAAATTAGTATTTACAATTCTTACTATCAGTATATTTTTAAATTGGAGTTGTTCAGATTTAACTGAAGAAGTTTTAGATGAATCTTTAACAGGAAGTGGCCAAGCAGAAGCTATTAGTGGTGCTATTGCGCCAGCGTATGGTCAATTAGGATGGACTTGGAGACATACAAATTATTATGGTTTACAATTAATACCAAGTGATGAAGCTATTTTACCGTATAGAGGAGGAACAGATTGGTATGATGGAGGTAAATTTTTAGCAGCGCATTCGCATACTATAACACCAACAAATGATTTGGTAACTAGTTCATGGAATGAACTAACTAAAAATATTTCAAGAACTTTATCGGCTATTGAAGTTTTAACCCCTTTAGCAGAAAGTGGCGATACGGAAGCAGAAAGTGCACTTTATGAAATGAAAGCACTAAGGGCTTATTTAAATATGCTAACCTTGGATAGTTGGGGACTTGTTTTCAAAAAAGAAAATTCATCTGAAACTTCAGAAGTGTTAAGAGGTCAAGATGCTATAGATTATATAGAAAGCGAATTGTTATCTGTTGTAGATGCTATTAATACAACAAAAGGACCTGGCAGAATGACGCAAGCTGCTGTTTGGGGGTTTTTAGCAAGATTAAATTTAAATGCAGCGGTATATCGTGATCCGTACGGAACTCCTAATTTTACAAAAGAGGATATGGATGCTGTAATTAAATATACAGATAATATAATTACATCTGGTAAATTTACCTTATCTCCAGAATATTTTGACTTGTTTAATGATGATAATCATGATAATCCAGAATTAATTTTTGCAATAGATCAACGTGGAGTATTAAATAATGAACATAGTAGATGGACTTATTGGTCTTTGGCGGGTTCTAATTACGGAAGATTAGAGTATACTAGTTCTGATGGAACTGATGGCCCAGCTATAACATCAGATTTCTATCAAACATGGGTAGATGCTTATGGGGATGTAGATCCAGCAGACGCTGATGCAAGATTTTATCAAAAAAATCAAAAAATTCCAGCACATCTTGAAGACCTCACGGGGGTAAATCCTTCAAATGACGAAAATCATTACTATTGTGAAACAGCTGAAGATTATGAATTTGACAGAGGAATTATCCGTGGTATCATTTGGGGACCAAGAAAAGATGAAAATGGAGCATTTTATACCTGTGATGAAGGGTATAGAATTTATCCTGTAATTCAAACTAAAGGAAATGGACCTGATAAGAATGTTGCTTATGTAAATCATACTTTACAAGTAGATTTTACTAATGAGGGCAGGGCTCATCATGCTGGATACCGAAACTCAAAATATCAGTTTAGCCGTACTTCACCAAATGCTAACAACTACAGTAGTATTGATATAGTTTTAATGCGCTATGCAGAAGTTTTTCTGATGCGTGCTGAAGCTAAATTAAGAAATGGAGATACTGCAGGGGCCTTAATTGATGTAAATACAGTACGAACAGCTAGAACTGCTCGCGCACCAATTCCAGCCGCATTAACTTCCATTGATATAGATATTTTGTATAGAGAGCTTGGCTTTGAGTTTTACTGGGAAGGACTTAGAAGAACAAACCAAATTCGTTTTGGTCATTACGAAGATAGTTGGACAGAGAAAACCGATAGTAATGTAAATAATAGATTGTTTCCTATACCACAAGTAGCCATTGATGGCGCTTCTAATACTCCAGGATATTTAGAACAGAACAAAGATTATTAGTAATATGTTTTTGAATTAGTTTAGTTTTTTTAAGCAGGTAAAATTTTAAAAAATTACCTGCTTTTTTTGAATACATAAGATTTTATTTTTTTGTTTTAGTTCTTGTTTGAACCAAACCGCCATACTAAAAAACAGCTACTAAGCGTCACTAAGAAAGGTGTTATGGTTAAGTGTGATATGGAAATGCCTTAAGTTTTATTAGTATTCAATTTGATGTAAGCTAATCAAAATGAAGGAGAGTTGTATTATAGATAGATATAATCAATACATTATGGTGATATGTGTAAAGACTAGTTTCTGTAATTTTTTTAATATAAGGGTAATATTAGTTTCTTTTTAATAATGTTTATATAAGATTCTGTTAGTTACAATTAGTAAACCATTTTATAGTTTTGCTTAATGAATTTAGTAATTGTTTCTTTTTTATATAGAGAATATTGTTGTTGTGAAGAGTTATTAGATGTTTTAAAAGGGACATTTTCTTCAATTTTTTTTGGTTTGCTAAAAATGTTTAAAGATAAATTATAGTCAATTAGAGAAGGTATGAATCAAGATGAAATGAATTTAAACAGAACTGTAAAAGATGATATTAATTTAGTATCAAAACATAAGCTGTGGAATAATCAGCATGCAGATGAAAAGACGCTTGGTTTATTAGAAAAAGACACACGTTATTTTATTCCTCAATCACTTTCTACGCAGTGTTTAGATGTATTGAGAAGAGCCGAGGGCGCTTCTCTTGAGAGTGTGTCTGGTAAAAGATATATAGATTTTCATGGAAATTATGTTCACCAAGTAGGTTATGCTCACCCCAGAATCATTGAAAACGTTGTAAAACAATTACAGAAATTACCATTTTCTCCTGAACAGTATACAAATAAACCGGCAATAAAATTTGCAAAGAAATTAGCTTCGTTAGCACCTTCAAATTTAAATAGAATTTTATTTACTACAACAGGCAGTTCGGCCATAGCTATGGCCCTTAAATTAGCAAGGGCTGTAACAGGCAAACATAAGGTCATGTCATTTTGGGATTACTCTCATGTAACTTCCTTAGATACAATGAGTGTTGGAGGTGAATCCTTTTGGCGAGAAAACAAGGGGGGAATAGTGCCAACAGAAACCATTAATATTCCTCCTCCCATAACATATCGAGGCATTTTTGAAGATAATGAGAGTAAGTGTTTAGAATACATTGAATATACACTATCCAAAGAGGCTAATATTGGTGCTTTTCTAGCTGAAACTGTTAGAAATATAGATGTACAAATACCATCAAAGAATTTTTGGAAAGAAGTTAGAGCATTGTGTAATAAATATGGGGTGTTGTTAATTTTAGACGAAATATCTATTGCACTAGGTAGAACGGGCTATATGTTTGCTTTTGAACATTATGATATAGAACCAGATATTCTTTGCTTAGGCAAAGGATTGGGGGGTGGTATTTATCCACAAGCAGCTATGATTACGAGAGATGATTATAATCATTTAACAGAATTATCTTTAGGCAATTGTACATTTGAAAAAAGTCCTGTTGGAGCAGTGGCAGGACTAACAACCATTGAAATTATTGAAGATCAAAATCTTTTAAAACGGGCAAAAAAGTATGAGGCTTTTATAAAATCTTCATTAGAAACCATGAAGCTTAATCATACAATCATTGGTGATGTAAGAGGTATTGGAATGTTATGGGGAATAGAATTGGTAAAAGATAGAATTACTAAAGAAAAAGCATCTAATGAGGCAGAAAAAATATTGTATTATTGCTTAGAAAAAGGGCTGAATTTTAAAGTGTTTTATGGTAATGTTTTACAGCTATCACCAGCCTTAACAATTAGTAGAGACGAACTTAATATAGCGTTAAATATACTTAACGAAGCATTAATGAAAATTCAATAAAAACAACTTATAATGAAAATAGTCATAAGTAAAATAATAGTCTGTAGTTTCATTTTAATGCCTTTAATAAGTTTTACGCAAAACGTAGATGAAACTTTTTTGGTAAAACCGTTTTTACAGGATGCAGAGCCTAATACTATAATTATTAAATGGGAAACTTCAAAAGGAGAAGAAAGTATCGTGGAGTGGGGGTTAACACCAAAATTGGGTAAAAAATCAAAGGGGTTTTCGTATGATATTAATTTTTCGGAAAGTAGAATTCACGAAGTTAAATTAGAGGGGTTAAAACGATTTACAGAATATTATTATCGTGTACGTACAGGAAAATTAGTTTCAAATATTTATCAATTTAAAACACCTCCTTTTTCTTCTGACCAAGAGTCATTTAATATTGTAGCTATGAGTGATATGCAATATGATGTCAATGAACCTAAAAAGTTTTTAGAAATAATAAACGAAGGTGTTTTGCAATACTTTAATAAAACTTATGAAGGTAATGTACCTAATAATTTGGCTATGATCATGATTCCAGGAGATTTGGTGGAAAATGGAGCAAAATATAACCAATGGAAAGATTATTTTTTTAATTCTGGAGAAAAATTATTTGCCGAAGTACCAATTTATCCAGTATTGGGTAATCACGAAAATAATTCAAAATTTTATTTTAAATATTTTAGTTTGCCAGAAAATGGTACGCCTGCTTATGCTGAACATTGGTGGTATAAAGATTATGGAAATACAAGAATTATAGGACTTAATTCTAACGAAGGTTATCGCAATAGTAAAGAACAGTATTTATGGCTTGAAAAATTACTGTTTGATACCGCAAAAGATGAAACGATAGATTTTGTATTTGCTCAGATGCATCATCCCCATAAATCTGAATTATGGATTCCAGGAGAAACTGATTTTAGTGGAAAAATTGTGAAAATTTTAGAAGATTTTTCAACTCAAACAAAAAAACCAAGCATCCACTTTTTTGGACATACACATGGATATTCTAGAGGACAATCTAAAGATCATAAGCATTTATGGATTAATGTTGCTTCAGCAGGAGGAGCAATTGATAATTGGGGTGAATTTGAAGGGAGAGATTATGATGAGTTTACTGTCACACAAGATGAATATGGTTTTGTAGTAGTAGAGGTGGATGCAAACAAAGAAAATCCAAAATTTACTATCAAACGGATAAGTAGGGGCAATCAAAACAATATAAAAAATAATGAGGTTTCAGATACATTAGTAGTTTATAAAAAAGAAAGGCTCCCCATGACTCCAGTTGCAATATCTCCCAATAATAGTGTTATGTCTATTTCAGGAATAGTACTTAAGGCCGGAGATTTTAAAAGTGATTTTAACAATGCTTTCCATGCAGCTTCAAATTGGCAAGTTTGTGAAAATGAATATTTTGAAGATTTAGTAATAGATAGTTGGAAGCAGTTTGAAAACTGGTATTATTTAGAAAATCGTCAGAAAGATGATGACTTGACAGATGAAAAAATAAAACGGTTAAAACCAAATACCAATTATTATTGGAGAGTGCGTTACAGAGATCAAAACTTAAATTGGAGTGATTGGTCTCAAACATTGACATTCAAAACAGAATAGTGAGGCATTAAATACCTGTAAAATCAGTCTATAAGCTTTGGATTGTTTGTGATACTTACCGTTTCAAATGAATAAAAAAAACAAAGTTAGGTGGAAATTTTGTCACTGCAATCTTGTTTTTTACCTGCCCAGCAGTGTACTAAATAATTGAGAGTTAGAACAAAAAAAGGGAATGTCTATATGTAAAACACTCCCTTTTTGTCACATTTTTAATGTGAATGACTAATGTAATAAAAAAGCAGAAACAGGAAGGTTTTAAGCTCCTGTTACTTAGTGGAAATATTTGCTGTTATTTACCATTTTTTTAAATTATTAATTATCCCTAAAAAAAGCTAAATCAAATCTTCTAATGGTATGTATAATGGTAAATATTTTCAAACATTTTTAACAGTGTTATGTTTTTTTGATACGAAACGCTGTTATTTTTTATAAAAAACAGGAGGTTTTTACCTCCTGTTTTTCCAAAATATTTAATATTATCAATTAACTACCGGTTTTTAAAACAGACCCTTTATACTAAAATAAACACTAAGGCTTTCTTGTTAAAAAATAACTTTAAATATTTTGTTTTGGTATCATTATAAATTACTAACAACACCTAAAATTATGTGTGTATGAACTTTTATTACTATGCTAATATAGTATTAAACAGAGACTTTTAAAATGATATATATCAGTTTGAAAAAAATCACATTGGTATAATTTTATATGCCATATTTAGCAAAAATAAACCTATCATACATAACAAAATATATATTAGTTGTACTAATTTTATATTAATAAATTCTAATATTGTTACTGTACGTTTTGGAAAAGTAAAAAGAGATAGACCTATTAGAAGAGAAAGCCATCCTATTAGAGTTATTATAAATTTCCAATTTGGTTGCCATACGTTGTGAAATAAAATATTTAATAAACCAATGATAATAGCTATAAAAGAGGAAATAATTAAAAATTTTTCATCTTTTAAATCGGAAAAAATTTGCTTAATCCGTTTTGGATTAAAGGTTAAAATTAAGAAGAAAATGATGAGGTACCACCCCCAAAACTTTGCTAAAAAAATAGAAGTATCCATAATATTTTAATTTTTTTCGTGTAATATGAGAAAAGGAATTTCTGTATGATAGTTTATTTCTTTAACTTTATTATGAAACAGAATTTGTTGAAAATAGTTTAAGTTTTTTGCCATCATACAAATCATATCTATATGTCTATTTTCAATAAAACACTGTATAGCGTTTTCTATATTTGAGTTTGTTACATAGTGAAAACTATGATTTACATAACTAAAATAATCATCTAATAACTCTGTGTTTTGTTTTTGTTCAGCATTTAAATCTGTTTTACTTTTACTAACATTTAGTATGTTGAGTGCAGGGTTGTGTTTATCCAAAATATCTGAAAGAGGTTGTAGCATACGCATATCGTAATTTAATGAAAAGTCAGTTGGAAAGGCTATTTCTTTTGGTTTTGCATACTTTGTGTTTTCAGGAACTGCTATGGTAGTACATTTTACTTTGGTGATAACATCACTTGTATTGCTACCCACTATAATTTTTTTTAATGCAGATGCTCCTTTAGTGCCAATAACAATAATATCTATTTTTTTTTCTTTAACATGTTTTCTAATAGATTCAATAAAGAAGTTATTATCGTAAAGTGTATAAAATTTATGGTTGCTATTAATAGGAAAGTGTTTTGTAATTTGCTTTAAGATATTATGAAGTTTTATTGTAGCTGGTTTTGCATGAACATCGTCTAGTACGGTGTCATTTGCGTATGCATATGAATGATTTACTACTATGGTATTACTTAACTTATGAACGTAAAGTAAGTAAAAGTTACAGGTTTCATTTTTAAATAAATGGATAGCATATTTAATAGCATTCCATGAGTTTATTGAAAAATCTGTGGGAAGTAGTATATTTTTCATCTAACAACAATTTTATAATTACTAATTTAAGAACTAAGTGTGTTAAATGAAATGATATTAATCATTTAGGTTGATTTCTAATTTATATTTTTTAATTTTTCAATGTCTAATACTTTTATATTTCTTCCTTCCGCTTTTATAATACCTTGTTTTTTAAATTCTGTTAATGCGCGTATAAGTGTTTCTGTTGCTATCCCTGCAACATTTGCTAAATCATTTCTGGAAATTTTTATTGGGTCTTCAGGTTTTCTGTTTAATTTTTCAGCAAATTTTAAAATTGTGGCTGCTGTTTTTCTATTAACTGAAGCATAGGCTTTTTCTAATAACTGACTCTTTATATTTATAAGGTCATCAGACAATAGCTGCATAAGTTCAAGAGATAATTTATGATTGTTATTTAGTATTTTATTAAATTCTATTGAAGAAACACCTGTTAATTCAACATCTTCTATAGCCGTAACGGTTTCATCATGAGGTGTTTTTTTTGTAAAAGAGGTATACCCAAATAAATCATCTTCTTTATAAAGCGCTGTTACAAGTTCTTTGCCTTGTTCTTGTATTTGGTGGCACTTAACAGCACCTTTATTTATTAAGTAAATGTAATTGGTATGATCGCCTTGGCGGTAAATAATTTCATCTTTATTAAACGTAAAAACTGTGCCGTTGTCGTCAAAAAAGTTTTTTAAGTCGTTTAGGGTTTTTATTTCATCATCAACCAATGTTTTTTTTAGTTTGTTGTTTTCTGTAGCCAATTCTTGTAGAATAGCCACTTTGGCTAAACGGCTTTCTATGGCATCTACAAGGTCCTTTATAGCAAAGGGTTTACTTATATAATCATCTGCACCCAAATTCATCCCTTTTCTAACATCATTAAATTCTGTTTTAGCAGATAAGAATATAAAAGGAATACACTTTGTTGTTTTGTTATTTGTAAGTTTTTTTAGAACTCCGTAACCATCTAATTCTGGCATCATGATATCACAAACAATAATATCGGGTAATTTTTTTTTAGCCAGTTTAACACCTATTTTTCCATTTGAAGCTTTTATAACTTTATAGTTGGATAATTCTAAAAGATCTGAAGTACAATCTCTTAAAACGACATCATCTTCAATAAGTAAAATTGTTTTCATGTGTTATATTTTTAATACTCATTCTTATAATTATAGGAATGATTCTTGTTTTTTTGTTAAGTACTTTCACGGTTCAGCTACATTTGGAAAGGTTATACTAAAAGTAGCCCCCTTGTTCTCTTCACTTTCAAATGAAATGTTTCCACCAAGGTTTTCTAAATGCGTTTTAACAATATTTAAACCAATGCCAGTGCCTTGGGTATTAATAGCATTTTGTGCTCTAAAATAGCGTTCAAAAATATTTTTTTGATCTTTTTTAGGTATGCCAATACCATTATCAACAATGGTTGCAGTTGTAAATTTATCCTCATGTGTAATAAGAATATTTATAGCAGACCCTTCATGGGAGTATTTTATTGCGTTATGTAAAAGGTTTGTTAGGATAACTTGGATAATTTTCTCGTCTTGGTATAATGATATATTGTCTATATTTTCAGGATACTTTATATGCTGGCCATCTTTTAAGAGCATATTGGCATTGTAAACAACTTCGTTAATTACTTTGCTGAATTTAAAATATGTGAAACTATAATTAACTTTGCCATTTTCTAATTTTTCAACGGATAAGAAATCGGTTAAAATGTTATTTAAATAGTATACTTTATCAGTTATGTTTTTTATGTATTTATCACGTTTTTCCTGATGCTCGGTTAATTGATATCTACTTAGTAATTCACTTGATGATAAAATGCCGCTTAAAGGAGTTTTAAATTCATGAGATACTAATGATAAGAAGTTTGTTTTAAGTTCGTTAAGGTCTTTTTCTTTATGAAGTGCAAGTTCAAGCTGTTCGGTTCTTTCTTCAACTTTTTTCTCTAATTTGGTTGTGTAATTTTTCCGTTCTGTAATATCTAAAATGATAGCAATAAAAACTTCTCGTTCTCCTAAGTTTGATAATTGTAAATGGACCTCAACTGGGTATTCAGTACCATCTTTTCTTTTTTGGATAGTTTCAACTTCTAATTTGTTAACCGTTTTATTAAGTAAAACATCAATAATTTCTCTAAACTCTAAATCATTTTTATAAGCAGTAATGTCTACAGGTGTCATATTTAATATTTCATCCATAGTATACCCTAAGCTTTTTTGTGCACCAAAATTCATATTGATGAATTTTAATGTTTTAGCATCAAAAACATGTATTTCGTTTAAAGATTCATCAAAAATATCGGCTAGATATTGGCGTTCTTCTTCTACTTTTTTTCGGAGAGTAACATCATTTTGAATACCAATAAAGTTTGTTACTGTACCGTGTATATTTGTAATTGGAAACACGTATAAATTGTTCCAAAACAAACTGCCGTCTTTTTTATAATTGCGAAATGTAGCTTGACAACTTTCACCATTTTTTATAGCTTTTCTAAGGGTTTTGAGTCCTGGTTGATTCTTGTCATTACGGTATAAAAATCTGCAATTGCGGTTTAGTATTTCTAAATCGGTATAACCCGTTAGTTTTTGAAAGGCTGAATTAAAATATATAACAGGGTTATCGTGTTTTAAAGCATCCGTAATCAATATACCATTATTTGCAGATTGCAAAGCTTGGGTTCGAAGCATTAAGTTTTTTTCAATTTCTTTTTTTTCTGAAATATCTTTAATTAAAACCAACACATAGGCTTTATTGTATATTGTAAATGGATTTAATTCTACTTCAACAGGAAAAATTGATGCATCTTTTTTTAAAGCATAAATATCGGTAGCTTCTCCTATTTTTCTACGTTTTCTTCTTTCAATGAATTTTTTTAAATACTCAGAAAGATTCTCATGATAATTAGAAGGAACCAGTAAGTTAAGTCCCTTATTTAAAAGTTCATTTTTTGTATATCCAAAGATAGATTCCACCGAATCATTGGCTTCAACTATTTTTTGATGATTATTAATAATAATAACACCTTCAGAAACAGTTTCCAGTAAAATATTAAATATTTCTTGGTCTTGTTTGAACATAAAAATATGACATTCAGAATAGTTTTTAAGAGTAGGGTAAAGTCCGTATTTTTTATTTAAAAACGCCTGATTTTTATCATATATGAAACGGGAGTTTATTTGTATTTAAGGCTCTAGTTTTTATTTGAATGTTATATAAGTTGTATCTATGGCAGGTTACAATATATTTTGTAAGGTTAGGTCTTTTAGTTTATATACAGAAACTAAATTTAATGTTATTATTATGTTTAAATATAATGAATAAATAGCCTTAGCTAAAAATCATTCTTAAATTTGAGGCTTAATTCTATTTATGGTTAAAAATTTAATTAGATACTTTAAAAGTATACATTTTATCAAGGCGTTTCTGGTTGCTTTAGCAATGGCAATTCCTGTATTGGTTTCAATTTATTTTTTTGATAGTTTGGATATTGGTTTTAGTATTGCTTTAGGAGCTATTTTATGTGCCCCAGCAGATGTGCCCGGTAGTTTAAAACATAAGTTTTATGGTATATTAACTTCTATAGTTTTAATTTTTGTTATAACTTTATTAATAGGATATTTTAATGGTTATCTGTTTATACTAATACCTCTATTAATTGTTTTAATTTTTACAGTTTCTTATATTGCTGTTTTTGGTTTTAGAGCATCTTTAGTTTCATTGGCAGGCTTGTTGTCATTGGTTTTAGCTTTTGCTTATGAAAGTAGCGAAATATCTATTCTACAACATTCCTTGTTTCTTGCTTTAGGAGGTGTTTGGTATCTGTTTTTAACAGTTTTAACTCAATTTGTATTGCCTCAGGTTCAAACGGACTTTTTGTTTGTTGAATTACTTGATAAAACTTCAGAATTTATAAAAATACGAGGAAAATTATTAGTTGAAAAGACTAATAGAAGTTTTCTTTTAGATCAGAATTTTAAACTACAAATAGAAATAAATGAACTTCATGAAACGATAAGAGAAGTTATTTTAGAGAAAAGGTTAAGTTCAGGATTTAGCAATAGAACAAGACGACAACAGTTGATTTTTTCTAGAATTATGGAAATATATGAATTGGCAATATCCAATACGGTTGATTATGATAAAATTGATAGTTTGTTTGAAGAACATCAGGAGAAAATAGATGAATTTAAAGTATTAATTTTTGAAATTTCAGATAGGTTAAATCATATTTCAAAGGTAATTTTAAAAGAAGAAAAACTTATATTTCAAAACAACTTTAAAATTTTACTTAAAAAAATACAAAATCATATTGAAATTTATAAGGATGATGTTGGTTTGCCTGCATCTAGAGAGGGAACTATTATTTTATTAAACTATAAAGCATACCAAGAAAAGCAAATAGGAAATATAAAAGATATTATTAGGGTTTTAAATAACTATTCTAAAAATGATAAAATAAGAGAAATAAAAGATGCAGAACAGTTTTTGACACCTCAGGATTATGATGTCAAAATTTTAAAAGCAAACTTTAGTTTAAAATCGCCCATGTTTAGGCATTCGTTAAGGTTAACGCTTACCATGCTAATTGGTTTTATGGTTGGTTATGCTATAGAAATGCAACAACCTTATTGGATTTTATTAACTGTAGTTGTTATTATGCGCCCCAGTTATGGTTTAACAAAAGAAAGAACTAAACATAGAGTTGTAGGTACATTAATTGGGGCTGCGGTTGGTGTAGGTATTGTTTTTTTAACACAGAATTTAGTGGTTTACGCTATCATTGCAGCTCTATCATTAATAATAGGGTTTTCTATAGTGAAGCAAAATTATAGAAATGGTGCAGCATTTATTACTTTGTATGTTATTTTTATGTATGCTTTAATTCATCCGAATGTGTTATTAGCCATTAAGTTTAGAGTTTTTGACACTTTAATAGGTGCGGCATTGGCTTATATTGGAAATTATTTATTTTGGCCATCATGGGAATCAAAAAATATTAAAGAATTTTTTATTCATTCCATTGAAAGTTTTTCAGTGTTTTTAAAACAAATTGATGTTTTGTATCATGAAAAAGGTGATGCATCTACAACTTATAAGTTAGCTAGAAAGGAAGCTTTTCTGCAAGTAGGAAATTTAAACGCAGCCTATCAGCGGTTTGTTCAAGAACCAAAATCCAAACAAGACAATATAGCCATCATTTATGAGTTAATAACCATTTGTAACACCTATTTATCTTCATTGTCATCATTAGGTATGTATATTAGGACTAATGAAACTAATAAAGCACCTAAGGAATTTGAAATTTATGTAAAGCATATTTTATCTAATTTAGAAAAAGCCATGGATAGATTAATTAATAAGGAATCTGGGATTTGTTTGACGAATGAAGAATTAGATATGGCAACAAAGAATTATGAAGAGTATTTTCAAAGTTTAGCAGCTGAGAGAGATGAAGAAATTGAAAAAGGACTCCCTATCTCAACTGAAATGAGAGCTAAATTACATGAAACACAATTGGTTTTTGAGCAATTGAGTTGGCTGTATAATTTATCGGAAAGTTTAGTGAAAAAAGTAAAACAAATTTAACAGATGTAAGTTGTATTAAAACCCTTGTGTAATTTAGTTTTTAAACCGATTCTCTATCAATAAAATTAAAAGGATTTTTTATTTTCCCTTTTTTCTTATGTAGTATCATATCTGCTGCAGTTTCACCCATAGCTTTAAAATCAGTTGAAATACAAGTAATACCAAGTAATTCTTTAAGAGGTGTATCATTATAAGATATAACACCAATATCTTTACCTAATTCAAATTCATCCTCACGAATTCGATTTATTAAATGTACTAAATCTGATTCTTCAATGGTAATAAATAAATCTCCTTTTTTAAGAATGATGTCATCATAAATTTCATCTAATATGTCAAAATCAAGCTTGTATTCCACACAGAACTTCCTAAATCCGTGCAATATTCTTTTAGGGTATGGATACAAAGATTTACTTGGATAAACTAAAAAAAGTTTCTTGTATTTAGAAACCTTAGGATGTCCAACCTTAAGCGCATTATAAATATCATTTTCAAAATCTTGATAAATAACATCAACGTCTATTGTTGTTTTCTCATTATCCAATAATAATAGTTTTTCTTTTGGTATCTTTTTTATAACATTTTCTGTTTGTGGTGTAAAACTAACATGATTTAAGTCATCTGTTTTGAAATGAGGCATTATTATAAAATAATCATAAGCGTTTAGATTCTTTTCTAATAGATTTAGAAATAGTGTTTCGTCACAGTGATAGATATGTAAGTCAGTATGTGAAGTACTACCAATGCTATTAATAAACGAATTGTAAATCTTCATTTTATAAGTGCTTAATTTATTTATTAAAAAAAAGATATTCACTTTAGATATTAATTTTGTCCGAGTTATATAATATCCTTTACCTCTAATAGAGGTTATTATTTTTCGTTCTTTTAATATGTTGTAGGCTTTTTCAACAGTATCTCTTGAAAGATAAAACTCCTCACTAAACATGTTAATAGAAGGTATTTTGTCATCTATTTTTAAATTACCATTCGAAATATGGTAGATTATAGAATCAACAATTTGTTTATATTTAGGTTTTCGAGAGTTTTCATCTATACTAATTAACTTGAAAATTTCCATTATATTATTGAGTATACTTTGTGAAAATAAGATTTGTATTGAGTACAATATATTATTTTTTTTAAATAAAACATTTTAGATTAAAAAAAGGAAAGAGAATAATTTTATTGGGAAGCAGTACAGTACAGGATTGAAAATAAACAATGTTGATTTATTTTTGCATTAAGTTAAATGTTTAAGATAAATCTTACATATAATTATACAATGACAAAAAAATTTAAACACGTAGATTACCTTTGGGATAATGATGAAGCCAAGGCTTTTAATGATGATCAAGTAGCTTTATTCTTATATCGTTCAAATATATTAGGAGCTGATTTAAGAATAACAAATTATGGAGGGGGAAATACCAGTTGTAAAACTATTGAAAAAGATCCATTGACTAATGAAGAGGTTGAAGTTATGTGGGTAAAGGGTTCTGGTGGAGATATTGGAACTTTAACACGTTCTGGAATTGCAGGATTGTATACAGAAAGGTTACGTGATTTAAAGAAGGTTTATCGAGGTATAGAAGATGAAGATCGTATGGTTGGACTTTTTAATCATTGTATATATGATTTAGATAGCAAAGCTCCATCTATTGATACACCGCTTCATGGATTGTTACCTTTTGCACATATAGATCATTTGCATCCAGATGCACTTATAGCTGTTGCAGCAGCAAAAGATAGTGAAAAGGTAACTAAGGAAATTTGGGGTGATACTATGGGGTGGGTGCCTTGGCAACGTCCAGGTTTTGATTTAGGTCTTCAATTAGAGAAATGTTTAAACGAAAATCCTGGTATTAGAGGCATTGTATTAGGCAGTCATGGTTTATTTACTTGGGGAAACACTTCTTACGAATGTTATATGAATAGTTTGGAAGTTATTGAAATGGCTTCTGAATATATTGAAAATAAAATAAAAGATAAAGGTTCTGTTTTTGGTGGTCAAAAAGTACAAAGCTTAGCGATAGAAGAGCGAACAGAAAAGGCAGCACAATTAATGCCTTTATTAAGAGGTTTATGTTCTTCTGAAAACCAAATGATTGGACATTTTTCTGATAGTGATGTAGTTCTAGAATTCATTAATAGCAATGATCTGGATAGACTTGCACCCATGGGGACCTCATGTCCAGATCATTTTTTGAGAACAAAAATTCAACCATTGGTTTTAACTTTAGATGCCAATGAAGATTTAACCAATTCTGAAGCTGTTTTAGCAAAATTAGAACCAGCGTTTGGACAATATAGAAAAGAGTACGCCGATTATTATAATACTTGTAAAAAGTCCAATAGTCCTGCCATGCGCGATCCAAACCCGGTTATTATTATTTACCCAGCAGTTGGTATGTTCAGTTTTGCCAAAAATAAGCAAACAACACGTGTAGCAACGGAGTTTTATATTAATGCTATTAATGTAATGAGAGGAGCAGAAGCGATAACAGAATACACCTCATTACCAAGACAAGAAGCTTTTGATATTGAATACTGGTTATTAGAGGAAGCTAAACTTTCTAGAATGCCTAAAGAACAGCCATTATCTCGAAAAGTAGCATTTATTACGGGTGCTGGTGGGGGCATAGGCAAAGCAATTGCAGATAAATTAGCTGCCGAAGGTGCTAATGTAGTGTTAACAGATGTCAACGAAGATAGCCTAAAAGAAGCCCACGCTACTTTTAAGCGCGATATTTCTACTTATGCAGTTTGTGATGTAACCAATACAGAGTCAATAGCAAGTGCTTACAAAAAAGCAGTTATTGAGTTTGGAGGTGTTGATATTGTAGTGCATAGTGCTGGTTTGGCAATATCAAAAGCATTAGAGGATACAACCGATAAGGATTGGAATATATTGCAAAACATTTTAGTCAAAGGGCAATTTGATTTAGCAAAACAAGGAACAGTTATTATGCGTAAACAAGGATTAGGAGGAGATTATATTGCTATAGCGAGTAAAAATGGATTGGTTGCGGGGCCAAATAATGTTGCTTACGGTACAGCAAAAGCAGCTCAACAGCACATGGTACGTTTATTAGCTGCTGAATTATCTAAAGACAAAATTAGAGTGAATACTGTAAATCCTGATGGTGTTATTGTGGGAAGCAAAATTTGGGAAGGAGCATGGGCAGAAGGTAGAGCAAAAGCTAATGGTATTACTGTTGAAGAATTACCAGCATTTTATGCAAAGAGAAATTTGTTAAACGAAATTATTACCCCTGCTGATATTGCTAAGGGCGTTTTTAGTTTTGTTGCAATTTTAGATAAATCGACCGGAAACATTATAAATGTTGATGGAGGTATGGCAAACGCATTTGTGAGATAGCAGTTTAGATTTAGTAACAAAAAACTTCCATAACAACATCTGTAGAAGTTTATATAATTACTGTTTCTTTTTTATTAAAACACTTATGCAATACAACTACTACCTTACATTTAAATTTAAATTACCAACTAATGAAAATAAACCACCACCGCATACAAGATACTAATAGTAAAGATTTAAAATCACATCAAGACCATTTTGATTTTTCGGCAAATAGCTTATCAAAAAAAGGAGTAGATATTAATACTATTATTAAAAAATTACAAGATTTTCAAGTAGCTATACCAAGTTGGGCTTTAGGTGCTGGCGGGACACGTTTTGGGCGTTTTTCGTTTTATGGAGAACCATCAAGTTTGGAACAAAAAATTGAAGACGTAGGTGTTTTACATGCTTTAACACAAACTGCAGGAGCAGTATCACTTCATATTCCTTGGGATATTCCACAAGATTATAATGCGATTAAAGATTTAGCTAATAGTTTAGATATTAAGTTTGATGCGGTAAACTCAAACACATTTCAAGATCAAAAAAAAGCAAAAGAAAGCTATAAGTACGGTTCTTTAAGTAATGCAACCGAAGCAATAAGACAACAGGCTATTCAGCATAACATAGATGTTATCAATATTGGAAATAAACTAGGTTCTAAGGCTTTAACCGTATGGTTGGCAGATGGCTCTTGTTTTCCTGGTCAAAATAATTTTCAAACCGCTTTTCAAAACACACAAGATAGCTTAAAAGCCATCTATAATAGGGTGCCCAGTGATTGGAAGTTATTAATTGAATACAAACCATACGAACCAAATTTTTATAGCACAGTTATTCAAGATTGGGGGACATCATTAATGTTAGCCAATGAATGTGGTGAAAAAGCCTATACTTTGGTTGATTTAGGTCACCATCTTCCCAATTCTAACATTGAGCAAATTGTTTCTATTTTACAATTGAAAGGCAAATTAGGTGGTTTTCACTTTAATGATAGCAAATATGGAGATGATGATTTGACTGTGGGAAGTATTAAACCTTATGCATTATTTTTAATTTTTAACGAATTGGTTTATGGGATGGAAAACAATCCACAAAATCCAGATTTAGCGTGGATGATTGATGCTAGTCATAACGTAAAAGATCCGTTAGAAGATTTAATACAATCCTTAGAAGCCATTCAAGAAGCTTACGCCAAAGCACTTTTAGTAGATCAAGCTCAATTAAAAGAAGCACAATTGGATAATGATGTGGTTAAATGTCAAGAAATTTTGCAAGACGCTTTTAGAACTGATGTGCGTCCATTATTAGCCAAAGCGAGGTTAGACAGAGGTGGTGCCTTAAATCCTATAAAGACATATCGTTCTTTAGATATTAGAAACTCATTAATTAAAGAACGGGGTAAAAATACTGTAGCAACAGGTCTATAATAGTTTCTTATGATTGACGTAACAGCTATATTCGATATAGGGAAAACCAATAAAAAATTCTTTCTTTTTGATGAAGATTATAAAGAGGTTTACAAAGAATACACACATTTTGATGAAATTGAAGATGAGGATGGTTTTCCTACCGAAAACCTAGAAGCGCTTCAAACGTGGTTAAAAACTGTTTTTGAAAACATTCTTGAAGCATCAGAATATAATGTGAAGGCCATAAATTTTTCAACTTATGGTGCTAGTTTTGTACATTTAGATGAAAACGGCGAAGTACTTACACCGCTTTATAACTACACAAAACCTATAGACAAAAGTATTATAGAAGTTTTTTTAGAAAAATACGGACCTAAAGAAGATTTCCTGAAAACGACGGGATGTTTTGATTTAAGTCTTTTAAATTCTGGTTTACAACTTTATTGGTTAAAGTATAATAAGCCTGAAGTTTTTAAAAAAATCAAGTATTCATTACACTTACCGCAATACTTAAGCTATATATTCACAGGAATTCCACTTAGTGAATATACTAGTGTTGGATGTCATACAGCACTTTGGGATTACACAAAAAAAGACTATCACAAATGGGTATACAAAGAAGAATTACATAAAATTTTACCAACACTTGTTTCAACAGAAACGAGTGTGAATATGAATTATAATGGAAAACGTATCAAGATTGGAGTTGGTATTCATGATAGTTCTTCGGCGCTATTGCCCTATGTAAGAAGTATCAAAAGGAAGTTTGTGTTGGTTTCCACGGGTACTTGGAGTATCTCATTAAATCCTTTTACGGACAATCCTATTATTGAAAATATGAAGGATAAAGATTCTATAAATTACATGCGTATTAACGGAAAACCTGTAAAAGCTACTCGTTTGTTTTTAGGTAATGAATATAAAATTCAAGTTAATAAACTCCATAAATATTTTGGGGTTTCTGAAGATTATCACCGTCATGTCAAATTTGATTATGATACCTATGTTGAAATTAATAAGAATTTCAAACATAGGTTTAAATGGGAGAGTTTAAAGGATATTGATATGCCTTCTGAAACAAACATACCCTATACAAAATTTGAAGATGCTTACCATCAATTAATGACTGAGTTAGTCTTGCTTCAAATAAGAAGTATTAAAGATGTTATTGGTAACGATAGTATAAAAAGATTATATATAGATGGAGGTTTTAGTGATAATGATTTGTATGTGAAATTACTAACATATTATTTTAGAAATATGAAATTAAGAACAACTGATTCTTCGTTAGGTTCGGCCTTAGGAGCAGCCATCTGTATTTCAGATTCAAAACTTAATTCTAAGTTCTTAAAAAAGAACTATTCACTTAAAAAACATGTACCATTTATCATTAGCTAAATGTTTTAGTTTAAAGTTCGTTTAAGTTTAAATATGTCTTCTAATAAAATTATGCAGAATGTTAAAGAATAAAAAATTAGAGCATCCTAGACATCAAATAACTAAAATTATTAGTAGAATTTATAAACGAGGAATGACCACCACTTCAGGTGGAAATATTTCAATTATTGATGAAAATGGTGATATTTGGGTTACTCCTTCTGCTATTGATAAAGGGGCTTTAAGAGCATCCGATATTATTTGTGTTAAAAATGATGGAACTATAGAGGGGAAACATAAGCCTTCCTCAGAATTTCCATTTCACAAAGCTATTTATGAAGCAAGACCAGATATAAAATCTATTATTCATGCACACCCACCAGCCTTAGTATCTTTTAGTATTGTTAGAAAAATTCCAAATACAAATATCATTTCGCAAGCAAGACATATTTGTGGCCCCATTGGTTATGCTAAATATGAACTACCAGGAAGTTATAAATTAGGAGAAGTTATTTCTGAAGAATTTAATAAAGGGTTTAAAGCGGTAATTATGGAAAATCATGGGACTGTTATAGGAGGAAGTGATTTATCGGATGCTTTTGAGCGCTTTGAAATGTTAGAGTTTTGTGCACGAACAATAATCTATGGTTCACAAATAGGGACTCCAAATTATTTAAGTGAAAATCAAATTTATGATTTTGAAAATCAAGCAGAACATATGCTTCCTGTAATGGAAAAAACAACACATTTGCCAGGTGAAATAGAAAAGAGAGAGCAAATATATAAGATAGTTAAACGTTCGTGTGAGCAGGGGCTAATGATTAGTTCTTATGGTACAGTTTCAATGCGTTGGAAACACAATGATTTCTTAATTACACCTACAAATGTAAGTCGTTGGGAAATGAGTATAGAAGACATTGTACAAATAAAAGAAGGAAAAAGAGAAGCAGGAAAAACACCGAGTAGAGCAACATGGATTCACCAGGAAATTTATAAAAATAATCCTGAAGTAAATTCGATTATTATGACACAATCTCCATATTTAATGGCCTTTGGTGTTACAGGAAAATATTTAAATGTAAGAACGATTCCTGAAAGTTGGATATTTTTACAAGACATATCATTAGTAAAATATGGTACTCATTTTAAATTTAATAATAACTCTGAAATTGTTCATAACTGCTCAACAGCTTTAATTATTGAAAATGATTCTGTGATCATTACAGGAGATAAATTATTACAAACTTTCGATTATCTTGAGGTTGCTGAGTTTAGTGCAAAATCTATTGTTTTAGGAGTTTCGTTAGGAAATATGGTACCCATTAATGATAGCCAAGTC
Organism: Pseudalgibacter alginicilyticus; assembly: GCF_001310225.1. Lineage (GTDB taxonomy): Bacteria > Bacteroidota > Bacteroidia > Flavobacteriales > Flavobacteriaceae > Pseudalgibacter > Pseudalgibacter alginicilyticus. Next base: position 165,280 of record NZ_CP012898.1, read on the forward strand.
GAAGACTTAAGGTCAAAATTTTTAACCTGAAAAATAAATATAAAAGAAAAAAACCAACCTTAAACTAAACAAAAAAACCAATGACACTAAACCACAAAGAAGAAGTAAGCATAGACGATATAACTAGAGGCGAGTTTGAAAGAACTCCAGTACCTCAGTATAAATTAAAAAGTTGGAAAAGTTTTTTAGGGATGTATGCAGGTGAGCATGCAGCAGGAACTGAATTTTTGATTGGACCATTGTTTTTAACCGCAGGTGTGAGTGCTTTTGATTTAATAGTAGGACTTCTTGTCGGAAATTTGTTTGCAGTACTATCTTGGAGGTTTTTAACAGCTGAAATCGCTGTTAAAAACAGGTTAACATTGTACTTTCAATTAGAAAAAATATGTGGTAAAAAATTAGCCACGGGTTATAATTTAGCAAATGGTATTTTATTTTGCTTTTTAGCTGGTTCCATGATTACAGTGTCTGCAACAGCAGTAGGAATCCCTTTTGACATGCCCATGCCTAAATTAGAAGATACATTACCAAATGGTGTAATATGGGTTATTGTTGTATTAGTTGTTGGTGCTGTGATATCGCTTATAGCTGCTAAAGGTTACGATACGGTTTCTAAAGCAGCTAATTGGATGTCTCCCATTATTGTTCTTGCTTTTTTAGCTTGTGCTATAGTGGCTTTAAATCAATTAGGTGTTTCAAGTTTTTCTCAATTTTGGGATATTTGGGGTGAAGGTAGAGACCCTTTTCCAGGACAAATAAAATACACATTTTGGCATGTAATTATATGGTCTTGGTTTGCCAATGCAGCGATGCATATAGGGATGTCTGATTTATCTGTATTCCGTTTTGCTAAGAAAGCAAGTTCAGGATGGACGACTGCAGCTGGTATGTACGTTGGTCATTATATCGCGTGGATTGCTGCAAGTTTATTATATGCGGTATATTTAAATTCACCAGAAGCCCAAGCTTTTTTATTAAACGGTGAAGCCCCCCCTGTAGCACCAGGGCCTTTGGCTTATAATGCCATTGGTGTTTTTGGAATTATAGCTGTGGTATTGGCAGGTTGGACAACAGCAAATCCAACTATTTACAGAGCAGGTTTGGCGTTTCAAGCAGTTTTGCCTAAACTATCGACAGTAAAAGTGACTATATTAGCAGGTATGATTGCTACTATTGCTGGTTTATTTCCTGCTTTTGCAATGAAACTATTAGGATTTGTTGCGCTTTATGGATTTATTTTAGCACCTTTCGGGGCGGTTATTGTTTTTGAACATTTCTTTCATAAACAAGCAGGTATTATTAAAAATTATGCTGAAGTAGCTAATATTAAATTTAATAAATCGGTACTACTTGCTTGGGGTATTAGCTTTGGGTTGTTTTATTTTATATCTGTACAGTTTGATGTGTTTTTATCTTTTGTAACACTTCCTGCGTGGTTATTGTGTGGTATTTTATATATTATTTTTAGTAAATTTTTGCAAAAGAATATTCTATAATATCGATATTAAGACATTGTATATGGCATATACAGGAGGTGAATTAAATGAGCTAAATGGAAAAATGGGGATTTCTGCCCCAAAAAGAAGTGTGCCCGTTATGAAATTAATTAAAATTCATAAACCAAAAAGTAAAGATGCTTTAGTAGAATTGATAGAGTACCATAAAAACAACAAATGTGCCTGTGGTGTTGTAAGCACAGGAACAGTTAAAGAATTTGGTGAAAGACTATTTGAATCACAAGAGAAATATTGGCAAAAAAATAAGTACACACTGGGAGAGTGTATTCAATGGGAATATGATTTATTTGTTGTTCAATCTTTAAAAGGTGGGTTTATTGAAAAAAATGCAATCAGCATATTAAAAGATAGACTTAGCAATATGATTGTTGAGGAAGCAAAAGGCTATTTAGATGATGTATTAAGAGTGGATATCATTATTTTTGATTTAAACAAAAATATTATTGGAGGAATACAAGTAAAACCAAAGACTTTCAAAAATATGAGACCAGAAGTTCAACTCATGCAAAGTAAACAAAATGTTAAATGGGGACATCCAGTTTGGATGTTATATTATAACAGAGATGACACTTTTAAAAATCTTAATGCGCTAATTGAATATATTAATAACAATAAAGCTGTAAATTAATAATAGGAGCTTTGTATTATTAATAAATAGTACTTTCCACAAGGGGCTATAAATTGGCTAAAATACTTTAGTACATGAGTAGTGTCAATTTTTTTCATTCTTGAAGGATTTCCTTTAACACTAAAAGAATAGGTTTTTATTGCCGTTTAATAGTTAGGAATTAAAGGTTTGTTTTAGTGTGTTTATAAATTTTGTATTAAAGTTTTTTATTAAGATTCATCAATTTTTTTTAAGGATTGAAAAAAATAGCGTGTATATGATTAAAATCATTCGTTACTATTTTATATAAACTACATTTGCTAATTATTTAAAATAAAAATAATGGAGTTTTTAAACGCAACGTATTTAGCCCTGTTTTTAATTATTTGTATAGGGTTTATAATTGGAAACATAAAAATTAAAGGTATTTCGCTTGATGTTTCTGCAATCATATTTGTAGCCTTATTATTTGGGCATTTTGGTGTTACATTACCAGATATTCTACAAAAAATTGGATTAATCTTATTTATTTATACTATCGGATTACAGGCTGGTCCTGGTTTTTTCGAGTCATTTAAAGCACATGGTAAAAACTTAGTTATACTTACAACAGTAGTGGTGTTTTCTGCAGCTATAATTACCTTTTTATCCATTGAGTTTTTAGATATAGATAAATCTATTGCAATCGGTTTAATGGCCGGGGCATTAACCAGTACACCAGGATTGGCAACCGCTATTGATGTAACACAATCGCCATTAGCCTCCATTGGTTATGGTATTGCATATCCTTTTGGGGTTATTGGAGTTATTTTATTTGTTAAATTATATCCTAAAATTTTTAGAATAAACCTTAATAAGGAAGAAGAGGATTATATCGCTAAAATGAAAGGGCATCATGATAAAATTATTAGGAGTAATTTTAAAGTTGAAAACGAAGGTGTAATAGGTAGAACAATTGCAGATTTACAGATTAGATCTATGACAAAAGGGGTGGTGTCTAGAGTACTTCATAAAAATGAAGCTTTTGTACCTAAAAAAGATACTGTTTTGCATAAAGGAGATTATATAAGAGTTGTTGGAACGGAAGATGCCTTAAAACGTGTTGAATTATTAATAGGTCCAAAATCTAATGTTAAAATTCCTTTAGGAGAGGCTTTTGTAGTACAATCGTATTTGATGACAAAAACAGAGTTGGTTAACAAATCTTTAGGAGAATTAAATTTAAAGGCTAATTTTAATGCCACAATCACTCGTATAAGAAGAAGTGGTATTGATTTATCTCCTAACTCCACACTGAAGCTTCAAATTGGAGATAAACTAATGATTTCAAGTCATAAAAGTAGTGTGTCTCAAATATCAAGACTTATTGGGGATAATGAGAGTAGACTTTCAGATACCAATTTTTTCCCTTTAACCTTGGGAATTGTTATAGGTATTTTGGTTGGTGGAGTTTCTTTGGTTTTTGGAGATTCTTTTACTTTTAATTTAGGATTGACTGGAGGGGTACTTATAGTGGCCATGGTTTTAGGAAGGATAGGAAAAACAGGCAATATGCTTTGGGTAATGAGTGGAAATTCCAACCAATTGTTGAGGCAATTAGGGTTAATGTTTTTTTTAGCAGTTGTAGGTACAAAGGCAGGGGCAACCTTAGTGGAAACCTATTTACAGTACGGAATTAAATTATTTCTTATTGGAGGCTTAATTACTTTCATTCCAATGGTATTAGCTGCAATTGTTGCACGTATGTTTTTCAAAATTAATATTCTAATTCTCTTGGGAACACTTACGGGTTCTATGACAAGTACACCGGGATTAGCAGCTGTAGATAGTATGACAAAAACAGATGCCCCATCTATTGCTTATGCAACAGTATATCCTATTGCTATGGTGTTTTTAATTATTTGTACTCAAATTTTAGGATTGATGTTTTAGAGTATTGATATTTCTTAGCTGTTTTTTTAGGTAAGTGGTTATATGGTTTAAGATTTGCATATTTTTTATAAAAATATTAATCTTTATCAGGTGATGACTTTATGGGTAGTTGCATTGTTATTTATAAAGAATGTCCGCCTTTAGAATTTAATATTCCAAAAATACTACGCTATCTAAAAATGGTAACGAAGTCCTAATCCAATATTTCGTCCCATATTAAAAATGCCATCTGGTTTTAAGCGTGATAAATGATTGATGTAGGTTTTGTTGGTTAAGTTATTTCCAGAAATGTTAATAGTTAAATTATTTTTTAAAAACTGAACTGTTCCTCCAATGCCAGCACTTAGTAAGTTGTAGCCCTCTGTATTGGTTTCATTTAAACTAACCTTGTTTTGGTTAAATGTACTTTTAATTTTAATAAATGCATAGCTTTCTTGCAACCTGTTTTTATCAAATTCAACCCTAATAACATTGTTTATGGAATTTGCAGGAATTAAAGGCAAATAGTCTCCATTATTTTGTTTGCCAATAACGGTTTCAAAACTAGATTCTACATGTAACCAATGTATAGGGTGCGGGTGTAAGTGAATTCCAAATTCGCCACCATATAAATTGGCATCATTTTGTAAATAATTATAAACAGGCGTTTCATCTATAACACTACTATCTGGTGATAAATAAATGTAATTGTTGATGGTATTATAAAATCCGTTGGCAAAAACCTCCCAATGTTTATCGTTATATTCTATTGACAAATCCATTTGGAAATTCTGTTCACTTTTTAGATTTTTGTTGCCTATTTCAAAGCGGTTTGTTCCTTCATGACTTCCGTAAGATGTTAATTCAGCTAAGTTTGGTGATCGGAATCCAGTAGCTAAATTAAGCCGAGCCACCATGTTTTTTGTTATATTGGTTTTAACACCAGCGGCACCGTTTAAGCTATTAAAATTCTTATTTATTCCAGAAACTACTGCTATAGTTCGGTTATCAAATCGAACACCTAATTGTACATCGGCTTTTTCAAAATGAATATGTGACGTTGCTAAAACACCAATATCATTGGTTGTTGCATCCGGTATTAATTGCTCTTCGCCATAATTTTTATTGGTTTGATTCATACCTTGAACACCAATGATGGTTTCAATCTTCTCTGAGTTTGGTAAATGATATTTTACATCATAATTGATCGTATTGAGCTTCATATGAAGTGCTGCTTCTAAGATGTCGTCATTTTCGTGTTCATGTTCTTCTTCTTCATGTGCTTCATCGTCATGATGGTGCTCTTCTTCAAACTCTTTTCTATCGTTATAAATAAACCCTAAATTGATGTCTAATTTCGAGTCTGTAAAAAATACAGTTGATTTATTACTGAAAACATGATTGGTAATTTCTTGATATGGCAGCAAAGGTGTTTTTTCTGTAGATTGACTTCCAATCTCTTCTGGTATACCGAGTTTTGATGTGTTTACATTATATCTGAATTCATTTTTAAAATGTGCTTTTTGATAACCAATACCAGCTTTAAAATCTTGTTCTTTAAAACGGGTATTGGTAACGCGATAATCTTCAGTTTTATAATCAGAATGTGAAGCAACACTTCCTCTAAATAAAAATTTAAAAGTTTCAGTAGATGATTTTACACCAGCAGTTGTTAAAAAACCTTGAGTATTACTGAAATAAATAGTACCAACATCTCCAGAGGATGCATTATTGTTAGCAAATTTTTCTGGATTAATATACAGTACACCTCCAAGAGCGTCGCTACCATAGAGTAGGGAAGCAGGACCTTTAATGACTTCAACACTTTCAACTCCAGTGTCATTAATGCCCAATCCGTGTTCGTCTCCAAATTGCTGATTTTCCAATCTAACACCTTGTACATATACTAAAACGCGGTTTGAACTCAAGCCTCTAATGACAGGTTTGCCAATACCAATACCAGTAGTGATACTTTCTACTCCAGCAATATTTCCAATACCATCTGCCAAGGTCATGGCACCATTGGCTTTAAGTGTTTTTATGTTTTCTTGTTCTACCTTCATCACATTATCACGTTGTAATTTGTGGAAAGGTGTTGAAATAATAATATCTTTCATTTCGATAGCTGAAGTAGCTAGTTGAATATTTAAGTTTTCAGACATTGGAATTTTTATGATTCTTGATTTTGATTCAAAACCAATAAAAGAAAATAATATTTCATGATTTCCTGAAGGCAAGTTGTCAATTTTAAAAAAACCATTTTCATCAGAAACAGTGCCTTTTTCAAGTTTCGGTAAATATACGTTTACATAAGCCAATGATTCATTTGTATTGCTATTGCTAATAGTGCCACTAATACTGTTTTGGGAATAAATAGGAACAAAAACTAATAAAAATAAGGACTTAAAAATTACATGCATAAATAAATTTGTTTGTGATTCTTATCTAAAAAACAATCTCATTAGTTTAAACAATTTCACGGAAATAAATGTTGAATTATTTAAGTGAATTTTTAAGATTGTGTGTAAAAAAACGATTAAATTTAAAAAGCTATGATCTCTTACAGAACACGAGCTAAACGTAGTTTTAAAAATGAAACTTTCTTATATATTTTTTCTAATCAACAAAGCGTTTAAAGCCAATCCTGCGAAGCATTTTTTTTTCAAAACCCCAAAAGAATTTGTATTGTCCAAATACCCACCCGAAAAAAACTAACATAAACTGGTATACTATAAATAGCAGTACAATACGAACTACCCAATAACCTACAGTTGTAAAAGTTTCAGGAGTAATATTTAGGAAGTTTAAAATGGGTTTGCCTATGTAGGATGCTGTTGAGCCAGTAATAGCAAAAACAATAAAAATTATTATTATTTGCCAATTATTTTCTACACCCCAACGTTCTTTAAGTTTTTTCAAAATTCAAATTTGGTTGCAAAAATAGCTAAAAGGATTCTAAATTCTGGGAACAAATCCAGCTAATTGTTGTTTATAGGTTAATTGAAAATAAATAAAATAATTATAAAGTTTGTAGTTTACATCATAGCCATAATCGATGTTTGATTGATAATCTATACTCATTTCGTATAAATTAGGATTGTATTGTTGTGGTTGATTTACACGCTGATTCCATTCCGTGACATAAATGAAGTTTCTATTTTCAAGATAGCTTTGCGAATAATAGCCTTCGGGTTTTGCCATGCTGGCCAACCAACCGCTAAAACCAGGGTCAATAATAATAATTTCATACTCTAATTCAGCATTGGCTATTTTAACAGTATCATTCTGTTTAATGTTTTCTGTATGTTCGTTCTTTTTTAAACCAATTGTTTTACTTGTATTACAATTAAAAAGAAATAACGTAATAAGTATGATAGAAACAAATATTTTCATGGTTTTGGTATTTTTATTTAATCAAAAAGTATGGTTAATCATTTATTTTCAAACTATTGAATAAACACGTGTTTTTAACTAAAAAACATTTTTTAGTCATTTGAATTTACAAAAATCATTTATTAAATACCTGTTTTTGAATTGTTTTAACAAAAAAAGCATCTAACATAATAGTTAGATGCTTTTTTTAATTTATTTGTAAAAGGATTATTTGCCTCCAAATAAACCTCCTAACATGCCGCCTAAACCACTTTTGTTTTTGTTGCCCCCCAATACCATGTCAGCAACATCATCAATCACGCTACCATCTCCATCAGCATCAAGAATAGATTCTAAAAAGCTTTGCTCTTGTTGTTGTGAATTACCACCTAATAAACCACCTAATAAACCTTCTAAACCATTGGCACTACTTACATTTTGTTGTTTAGCTTGGTTTCCTAAAACCCCCATTAATATAGGAGCAGCTACTTTAAGTATTTGAGCAACAGAATTTGAATCAATACCTGCTTTTTGACTCAATGCATTTTCTACATTTTGTTGTTTTCCTCCTAAAACATGACTAAGTATTTTACTACCATCATCAATAACGTTAGAATCCACGCCGCCAGAAAATAAACCGCCAAGATTATCTAAAATGCCACCATTGTGTTTACCGCTAATTGCGCTCATTAAGCCTTCTGCACCTTCGGGTGTAGCAGCATTACGTTTCATAGCCGTCATTAATACTGGCAAAGCCATTGTTAAAACATCTTGTGTTTTGCTTTGTGGCTGGTTGGTTTGATTAGAAACACCACTGATTATAGTTTTTCCTAAGTCGCTGTTTAATAAATCTAAAATTCCTGACATGATTCTATATACTTTATTTAATTAATATGAGTTAATGAAATTGATTGCTCAATGTACAAAAAAAGTCCTAACCTTTTAAAGTTAGGACTCAGATATAACCTTTTGGTCACATTTTTATTTATAATTATCCTAGAATATTGATGATTTGCTCTGCCAATTCAGTTCCAATTCTATCTTGTGCTTCATTAGTTGCAGCACCAGTATGAGGTGTTAAAGACAATGCAGGATTCATTAATAATTGCATTTCTGGTTTTGGTTCTTTTTCAAAAACGTCTAAAGCAGCTCTTGCCACTTTTCCACTTTCTATAGCTTTAACAAGTGCTACCTCGTTAACAACACCACCACGTGCAGCATTGGCAATGATAACACCGTCTTTCATGATATTGAATTCAGCTTCATCAATTACATACTCTTTTTGAGCTGGTACGTGTAATGTTAGGAAATCGGCTTGTTTCAAAACCTCTTCTTTAGAAATGGTTTGAATATTGAAATTAACTTTTTGCCCATCAAAAAATTCCAATTCTAAATTTGCTTTTTCTAAAAATGGATCAAAAGCAACAACTTTCATTCCTGCTCCTAATGCTACTTTAGCAGTGGCTTGACCAATACGACCAAAACCTAAAACACCTAAAGTTTTTCCTTTTAATTCAGTTCCTTTGGCATAAGCTTTTTTTAATCCTTTGAAATTTGTATCACCTTCCAAAGGCATGTCTCTATTAGAATTGTGTAAAAAACGAGCTAAGCCGTAAAAATGTCCGAATACTAATTCTGCTACCGAATGCGACGAAGATGCAGGTGTGTTGATTACACTCAAACCTTTTTCACGAGCATATTCCACATCAATATTATCCATTCCAACACCACCACGACCAATAATTTTTAATCCAGGACACGCATCAATTAAATCTTTGCGTACTGTGGTTGCACTACGTACCAATAAAACTGCTATATCTTTTTCATTGATATAATTAATTAATTGCTCTTGAGCAACAGTGGTTGTAATTACTTCGTATCCACCTTTTTCTAATGCATCAATACCGCTTTGTGAAATACCGTCGTTTGCTAATACTTTCATTCTTTAGGTTTAAAGTTGAAAAGTTTAAAGTTTAAAGTTGCGTTTACTTTTAAATGTTAAACTTTATATTAAATATTTATTTTAAGAGTTTGAGCAAGCACAGAAAAACTGTTATTGCTTACTGTGATTTTTTAAGCTTTAGTTTCTAATTCACTCATTACTTCAACAAGTACTTTTACGCTATCAATTGGTAAGGCATTGTACATAGAAGCTCTATAACCTCCAACACTTCTGTGCCCGTTAACACCACTAACGCCTGCTTCTTTAAGCATGGTTTCAAAAGTATCTTTTAAGTTTTCATTTTCCAAAGTGAATGTAGCATTCATTAAAGAACGGTCTTCTTTAGTTGCAAATCCTTTAAATAATGGATTTAAATCAATTTCAGAATACATCAAGCGTGCTTTCTTTTCATTTTCTTTCTCTATAGCAGCAATTCCTCCAAGCCCTTTTAACCATTCTAAAGTTAATAATGAAGTATAAACAGCAAAAACAGGCGGTGTATTTAGCATACTACCACTTCCTATGTGTTTTTTATAATCCATAATGGTTGGAATATTGCGAGATACCTTACCAAGAATATCTTCTTTAACAACTACAAGTGTTGTTCCTGCTGGACCCATATTTTTTTGAGCACCTGCGTAAATCAACCCAAATTGAGAGAAATCTAATTGACGTGAAAAAATATCACTACTCATATCACATACCATTGGAATATCACATTTTGGGAATGATTTTATTTGTGTTCCAAAAATAGTATTGTTTGATGTACAGTGGAAATAATCATAATCAGAAGGTATATCATATTGTTTTGGGATATAATTAAAGTTAGCATTTTTTGATGATGCAACTTCGTAGATATCATCTAAAACTTTAGCTTCTTTGATGGCTTTTTCACTCCATGCCCCTGTATTTAAGTAACCAGCTCTTTTTTCTAAAAGATTCATGGCAAGCATTAAAAACTGTGTACTTGCTCCACCTTGTAAAAATAATGCTTTATAACCTTTTCCTTCTAAGCCAAGTAATTCTAAAACTAATGCTCTTGCTCTTTCCATAATATCAACAAAATCTTTACTTCTGTGTGATATTTCAATTAAAGATAAACCACTGCCATTATAATCTAAAACAGCCTCCGAAGCTTTAAGTAATACTTCTTGTGGTAAAATACTTGGTCCTGCACTAAAGTTATGTTTCTTCATTTTTTGTTATAAAATTTAAAGATGCAAAGTTGCTAATTAATTGTAAATTTTTAGGTATAAAATCATTTTTTTTTCGCTAAATTTTTCCTAGGAAGGAAATAGAATCTATACCATCGGCATAATCATAAAGTTGTGGTTTTTGTGTGTTCCCAAAATAAACTTCTTTGTCATCAAAGCCTTTAGAAACAATGCATTGTATGTTGTTTTTTTTCCGTTTTAGAGTTTCTTTTAATTGATCTTGAGAATCATAATATTCATAAAAAACGGTGGCGATGGGAGAAGAAAAGCTTTTGTCTTCCTTAATCATAAGGAATCCATTTTCTAACATATCAAACTCACTCATTAAATATACTGCTTTGTTATAATCGTAATTATTGGCATATTTGGCAGTGTCAATAATAGGGTGCCAATGGTACATAGCTTCAAAAAAAGCATTGAAATTATAATTTTTTGGCACATATAATTTTGAAACATTTCTACAGCCCAAACCGTAATATCTAAAAATATCTTCGGATAGTGCTTGTAGTTCATCATGAGTTTCCTTACCAGTTAAAACGGCAACTGAATTACGATTATTTCTAATGATTGAAGGTTTTCCTTTAAAATAATATTCAAAATAACGAGCTGTATTATTACTTCCGGTAGCTATTACGGCATCAAAATCAGTAAGTTTTTCTTCTTTAAAAGTAATACAACCCTTAAACTGAGGTTCTACATATTCTAAGTATTTAGCTAAAAAAGGGAGTAGGTGTCTGTCTTTGGATGCTTGCTTAACAATAACATGGTGGCCACTTATTAAAACGGATAAAAAATCATGAAATCCAACTAAAGGAATGTTTCCAGCCATAATAATGGCTACTTTTTTTGGGGTCTTTTCAACAATATTATAAGGGGTTAACCACTTTTTAATGTTTTTTTTGGTCAGCAATTTGTGCCAACCTTCTAAAGAAAACAAAATATTTTCTTTAGTAAACCAATCATTGTGCTCCTGGGCAATTTTTAGCTGATGTATAAATCCGTCAAAGAATAAATCATTATAAAGAACCTGATCTTTTTTCTCAATTTTATCATTAGAAAATTGCTCTAAAAAGGCTCCTAAATTTGAGAAAGCATTAATTCTTTGTTGTAAATCCATTTTGAATTTGGTTATGAATAGTTTTGGCGTTATTTTTGCGATTGCAAATTTAAGGAAACTCCAATAGAGTTCTTTAATTTTAAAAGACAAAATTACTATGGCAATTATTATAACAGACGAATGTATAAATTGTGGTGCTTGCGAACCTGAGTGCCCAAATACAGCAATATACGAAGGCGCAGATGATTGGCGCTATAAAGATGGTACGAGTTTAGATGGAACTGTGGTACTTACAAATGGAAAAGAAGTAGATGCTGATGAGGCTCAGGAGCCTATTAGTGATGAGGTTTACTATATTGTACCAGATAAATGTACAGAGTGTAAAGGTTTTCATGATGAACCACAGTGTGCTGCGGTTTGCCCTGTAGACTGCTGTGTTCCTGATGATGATGTTGTAGAAACCGAAGAAGAACTTTTGGCTAAGCAGAAGTTCATGCATCCTGAAGGGTAAAAAATTTTAACAATATTATATCACTGATAATTATCAATTTTAACTAAATCCTGAGCTTTTAGCTTGGGATTTTCATTTTTAACATTTAATAGAATAAGAAAATGAATTTGGGAAAAGTATTTTTATTAATAAATGGAGAATTACCAAATACGCTTCCTAATATGTCTGAATATGATTTAATTTGCGCAACGGATGGTGCTTATCAATTTTTGTTAGAAAATAATATTACTCCTGATTTTATAAGTGGCGATTTTGATTCTTTAAAAGTTTTGCCCAAAAATATTGATGTAATTCATACACCAAATCAAGATTTTACAGATTTTGATAAAATTTTAAATATTTTATTTGAAAAAAAATTTAAATCTATTGATGTTTATGGTGCAAGTGGAAAAGAACAAGATCATTTTTTAGGAAATTTAAGTACAGCTGTGCATTGGAAATCTAAGTTGGCTATTACCTTTTTTGATAATTATGGTCATTATTTTTTAGCTGAAACTATAACTAAGCTTGATAATTGTAAAGGTAAAACAATCTCCTTAGTGCCATTTCCGGAGGTAAAAAGTGTTATTACTAAAGGTTTAAAGTATTCGTTGAATAAAGAAGATTTATTTTTAGGGAAACGAATAGGAACCAGAAATGAAGCGCTTAGTAATGACGTAGTTATTGAGTTTTTAAGAGGTGATTTGTTTGTTTTTGTAAACAATTAAAAAGTGTAACTTAGTAGCAGAATAGAAATTTGGAAATGACTGTTGTTAAATTTATAATAATTGGAAGTGGTAATATAGCATCTGCATACTTTTCGGCTATTACAAATATAGGTCAGGCAGAGGTTGTAGGTATTGTTTCTAGTAAAACCATAAAACCTAAACCGCTAAATAATCTCCCTTTTTTTAAAAGTTTGAAAGATGTTAAAATTGATTTTGATGCTATTGTAGTGTGTACTCCAAATGGATTGCACCATGTAAGTACCATTGAAGCAGCTACTTTAAAAAAGCATGTGCTTTGTGAAAAGCCTATTGATATTTCATTAGAGTCTATTGATAAGATGATTAAAGCTTGTAAAGTAAATAACGTAAAGCTTGGAGTTGCTTATCAAAGGCGATTTAGTTCTGATAATCCCGTTGTGAAAAATTTGATTGATGAAAATAAAATAGGAAAGATTTTTTCAGTAGATCTTGCAGTGAAAAACTATCGGGATCAAGCATATTATGATTCTGCTGATTATAGAGGTAAGTATAAGATTGATGGTGGTGGCCCTTTTATTCAACAAGCTTGTCATTATATAGATTTGTATTATTGGTTTTTTGGAAAACCCACTAATTTGGTTAGTAAGTTAGGTACTTTTGTTCATAATATTGAAGTTGAGGATCATGGAGCTGTTATTTGTGTTCATGATTCAGGAATGATAGGTACTATTACTGCATCAACAGCAACTAAACCGGGATTCCCAGCAAAAATGGAAATTTATACAAGTAAGGGGTATATCATATTAGAAAATGATGTTATAACACAATGGGGTATTGAAGGTATGGCAAACCCATCAATTAAAATTAACCAACCTGAAACTAATAAGCATACAGGAGCTTCAAACGCTTTTGTTAATGATACTACTAATCATGAAACTGTTATAAAAGATTTTATTCAAGCTATTGAATTAGATACTAATCCGTTGGTAACAGGTGAATCTGCAAAAAATGCGACTGAAATTATTTTAGATATTTACAAAAGTCAATTTTAAAAGTACCTTGTTTTAGTTAGAAATCTCTTTAAAATAGAATTTTTACAAATCTTTGATTTTTTAAGTTATCAATATCTTGACCAAACATTAGTAAGGTATTTTCATTTATCCAATTATATAAAAAAGGCCTGATTGTTATGCCGTCAAGTTGGTTGTTGTTTATTAAAACCTGTCTTTTATAATTACCACTGTTTAAATCTACTGAGGTTGATAGAAAAGCTTTGTCAAAATCAACAAAATAATTAGCCAGGGGGCCTGTACGGTGGTTTAAATTTTTAGCACTACAATTATAAAGCAAATAAACTTTATTGTTTTTGTAAATTGGCAAAAAGGAACTGTAAATGGGAACGTTTGATTTATCATTTCGCTTTCCAATTTTATTAGCCCATATAATATTACCCTGATTGTTTAATTTAATAGTTGCTATATCGTGATGATAATACGTAATAGCATAATTGTAAGAATAGGACCATGATTTTTCAGCCAAAACCAATAATTCATCATTGTCTAATTTTATAGTTTGTTTTAATACAAAGTTTTGGTTATCTCGTTTTCCTTGATTAAACTTATCAATGGCCTTGTCTTTTTTCTTTCCATCTTCTATGAGTTTGGCAAAAAAATCTGAAGATAATTTATTATATTTTGAATACAATATATTTTCACTTTCAAGATTTATTTTGGAAGCAAAAATACCACTCATGGCATACATGTCTTTTGCGGAATACATCCCTGTTAATACTAATTCATCATCATTTAATAATGTGACGTTTAAAGTTCTTAAATGCACATTGTTTGGTTTAATTGTACAGATAGAGCTTATATTTTCTTGCTGTATTTTAAATAGTTGAAATTCATATCTATGATTGTTTTCATCATTCAAAACCTTATAGCTTTCATATATTTTGCAAAGTATAAATAACTTGTTTTTTTTATTTAAAAAAATATTATGAATTGATAAAACATCATTTTTGTATGGTAATTCATAAGAGGTATTAGTTATTTCATTAAAATCGGAATCAAAAGTTTGAACTTTTATTTTAGCAATTTCTTTGTTTTTATTGGGAATGGTGTAAAAAAGTGTAATAGTATTTTCGTCATCACTTATCATAAATTTACTAAGTGAATTTTTGGCACTTTTAGAATCGTTTTCAATAGTGGTTATTAGTTTTTTTTCGTATAAAGTAAATGTTTTTAAGTCTACACTTTGATGATAAAAAGTTTTGCCTTCATCATTTAACAAATAAAAAACATGTGTTATTTTGTCTTTTATTTTTACCAGCCCAAGGGAATTGAATTTATCTTCGTAAGTTTCGCTTTTTAAGTTTATTTCTTGTTCAGAGGGTGTCAAGTCTAAATTGAATTTCCTTAAAAACATATCGTCACCTTGCCCATATTTTCCTTCTGAATATAAAAGATAGTAGCCGTTCTCATCCTTGCCAATAATGTCAATAGGGATTTCTCTTTTTTCATTTTTAAAAACGGAACCAAATTCTACTTGAATATTATCTTGGGAATTGCTGAGATTAAAACATATAATAAACAGTAAGCTAATTGCAAATTTTTTCATATCAATGATATAATTTTTATCAAAATAGATAAGTAAATATAGGTGTATTTTGGATAATTTGTATGCGTTATTTTATTTTTTATTTGCTGCATTTAAAATAGTTTTCACACAGGTTTCGCTTTTATATTTTTTCATCTTTTATGAGTTAATCATGCTATTATATTGTGTGTAAAAAACACAAAAAAAATATGGGTTTAAAAGAAATCAAATGTTATAATTATATGTTTTCAAATAGTAAAAGATTAAAGACGTAAAATGATATAAAAAATAATTACAGAATTACCTACATTTGCACTCGCAAAAACAGATTCCCGACTTCTCGGGAATAAAAAAGAATATTTGAAAATGAAAGCAGGCATCGTAGGGTTACCAAATGTAGGGAAATCAACATTATTTAATTGTTTGTCAAACGCAAAAGCACAAAGTGCTAACTTCCCATTCTGTACAATAGAACCTAATATAGGTGTGGTAAATGTACCTGACAAGCGTTTAGAAAAGCTTGAAGAGTTAGTAAAGCCTGTTCGTGTACAGCCTGCTACTGTTGAAATTGTAGATATAGCAGGTTTGGTAAAAGGTGCTAGTAAGGGTGAGGGTTTAGGAAATCAATTTTTAGCTAATATCCGTGAAACCGATGCTATTTTGCATGTTTTGCGTTGTTTTGATAATGACAATATTGTACATGTTGACGGGAATGTAAATCCAATTAGAGATAAAGAAACCATTGATATGGAGCTTCAGTTAAAAGACTTGGAAACCGTTGATAAAAAACTTGATAAAGTAAAGCGAGCAGCAAAAACAGGTAATAAAGAAGCTCAAAAAGAAGAGGCTGTTTTATTGAAAATTAAAGCAGGCTTAGAAGCTGGAGTCTCTGTAAGGGCGTTAGAGTTTTCTGAAGAAGATGATAAGGATTTTGTAAAACCATCTCAATTTATCACAGATAAACCAGTTATGTACGTTTGTAATGTAGATGAAGGGGCTGCTGTTTCTGGAAATAAATACGTAGAGCAAGTAAAAGAAGCTGTTAAAGATGAAAATGCTGAAGTTTTAGTGTTGGCTGTTGGAACCGAAGCAGATATAACGGAATTAGATGATTATGAAGAGCGTCAAATGTTTCTTCAAGATATAGGTTTAGATGAGCCTGGATCAGCAAAATTAATTCGTTCGGCATACAAACTATTAAATCAACAAACGTATTTTACGGCAGGGGTAAAAGAAGTTCGTGCTTGGACTGTGGATATTGGAGCTACGGCTCCTCAAGCAGCTGGTGTTATTCATACCGATTTTGAAAAAGGGTTTATCCGCGCTGAAGTTATTGGTTATGATGATTATGCAAACTATGGTAGTGAAGCTAAAGTTAAAGAAGCGGGTAAAATGCGTGTAGAAGGCAAAAATTATGTTGTTAAAGATGGTGATATTATGCACTTCTTATTTAATGTGTAATTTGTTTTGAAATAGTTTAAATTGTGGGTGACTTTTTCTTTTGTTATAGTGTCTTTATTAATAGTAAGTAGATGCGAACACTATTGTAAAAATTTATGACCCTAATAGAAGTACAAACTTTAATTAATGCCGATATAAAAAGCTGCTTTGATTTAGCTCGAAGTATTGATTTTCATAAAGAATCATTAAAACATACAGACGAAATACCTATTGCAGGTAAAACGACCGGATTGATAGAAAAAGGGGAGTGGGTTAGCTGGGAAGCAACACATTTTGGTTTTGTTCAGCATTTAACTTCTAAAATTACCGCATTTGATGCTCCAAATTATTTTGTAGATGAAATGGTTTTAGGTGTTTTTAAATCGTTTAAGCATGAACATATCTTCAAAGAAGTATTGGGTAAGACAATCATGACGGATAGATTGTATTTTGAACCACCTTTAGGTATTTTAGGTAAAATAGCTAATTTATTATTTCTAAAACGGTATATGAAAAAGCTTCTAAAAACAAAAAATAGGTTGCTAAAAGAAAAAGCAGAATCTATAAATTAAACAATACAATTAATCGAGAGGTGTTTGAATTAATATTGAGTTTGTAGTGTCTCTATGAGTTTTTTAATCATGGGTTTAAGTGATTTTTGTTTATTCTGAACATCGTAATTGCTTGTTTTTTTACACGGTATTAAAAAATAACAAGTCTACTTTTGTATCATGCAATTAACAAAAAGTTTTTGGTTTGGAGTAGGAATTGGTGTTTTAGGTGTTGTACTTTTTTCGTCTAAAGCAGTCATGGTTAAATTAGCTTATAGTTATCAAGTGGATGCTATTAGCATTTTGTTGTTGCGAATGTTGTTTTCGTTTCCTTTTTATGTAATAATTGCTTATTTATATCGCAATAGTAGTAATAAGGTTGTGGTTGGTAGACAGGATTATTTTTGGGTTGTTTTCTTTGGCTTTGTAGGGTACTATTTAGCAAGTTATTTTGACTTTGTGGGGCTAACATACATAAAAGCCAGTTTAGAACGTATTATCCTTTTTTTATATCCTACCATTGTTATTTTACTTAATAAAATATTTTTAAAACACCCCATAACTAAAATTCAAATTGGTGCTATAGGATTAACCTATTTGGGGGTTGTTATTTCCTTTTGGGATGAAGTAGCAATACATGGTAGTCATATTTATTTAGGAGGGTTTTTTATACTCCTGAGTGCTATAACCTATGCATCATATTTGGTGGGTAGCGGATGGTTAATTCCAAAATTTGGCGTAATGAAATTTACAGCTTTTGCCATGATAGTGTCTTGTATTTGTGTATTCATTCACTACAGTGTTGTTAGTGAAATAAGTTTATTTAGTTTTTCGTGGGAAGTTTACTTTTTAGGTTTTTTGATAGCTATTTTTGCTACCGTTATACCGTCGTTTTTAGTGTCTGCTTCCATTAAAATAATCAGTTCTTCTAATTTTGCAATACTTGCCGGTATTGGACCAATTTCAACTATTATTTTGGCAGCTATTTTTTTAAATGAAGTTTTAACCTTATTACAATTTTTTGGAGCTATAGTGGTTATTGTGGGGATTTTATTGATTTCTCTTATTAAGAAAAAGTAAATTTTTCGAAACCAAAATAATAAGTTAATGTTCTCAACAATAATAATGCCTTATTGTTAATTAATTTGTATGCTGGCTGTTTCATTTTTTGTTACTAAGTGCTATCTTAGCATCCTATCACGAAAATATACTCAAATCTATGGCTGAAGCATCAAATTATACCGAAGATAATATACGTTCGTTAGATTGGAAAGAACACATCCGTATGCGTCCGGGGATGTATATTGGTAAGTTAGGTGATGGGTCTTCGCCAGATGATGGAATTTACATTCTCCTTAAAGAGGTTTTAGATAATTCCATTGATGAGTATGTCATGGGAGCTGGAAAAACTATTGAAATTTCAATTCAAGGTACTAAAGTTACGGTACGCGATTACGGTCGTGGTATTCCATTAGGTAAAGTGGTTGATGTCGTCTCCAAAATGAATACTGGTGGTAAGTATGATTCCAAAGCTTTCAAAAAGTCAGTGGGTTTAAATGGAGTAGGTACCAAAGCGGTAAATGCACTATCGTCATACTTTAGAGTAGAGTCTACTCGTGATAGTAAATCTGCTTCGGCTGAATTTGAAAAAGGAAATTTAACCAATCAAGAGCTATTAGATGATACTTCACGCAGAAAAGGAACTAAAGTATCCTTTGTGCCAGATGAATTTATCTTCAAAAATTATAAGTATAGAAACGAGTACATCGTTAAAATGCTAAAAAACTATGTATACCTTAACCCAGGTTTAACCATTGTTTTTAATGGCGAAAAATATTATAGTGAAAATGGTTTAAAAGATCTATTAAGTGAAAATATCACTGAATCTGATAGGTTGTATCCAATTATTCATTTAAGAGGAGATGATATTGAGGTGGCGTTAACTCATAGTAAAACACAGTATAGTGAAGAATATCATTCGTTTGTAAATGGTCAAAATACCACACAAGGAGGTACACATTTATCTGCTTTTAGAGAAGCTCTGGTTAGAACTATTAGAGAGTTTTATGGAAAAAACTATGAGGCGTCTGATATTCGAAAGTCGGTAGTATGTGCCATAGCTATAAAAGTAATGGAGCCTGTTTTTGAGAGCCAGACAAAAACAAAGTTAGGATCTACAGATATGGGGGGAGATTTACCAACGGTACGAACCTATATTAATGATTTTTTAAAAACATATTTAGATAATTTTTTACATAAAAATCCTGATCAAGCTGATAAAATTCAACGTAAGATTTTGCAGGCTGAACGTGAGCGTAAAGAACTTTCGGGGATTAGGAAATTAGCAAAAGACCGCGCAAAAAAAGCAAGTCTACATAATAAAAAATTGCGAGATTGCCGAGTACATTTTGGAGATACCAAAAACGCAAGAAATCTTGAAACTACCTTATTTATAACTGAGGGAGATTCGGCTTCGGGAAGTATAACAAAATCCAGAGATGTTAATACCCAAGCTGTATTTAGTTTAAAAGGAAAGCCTCTTAATTGCTACGGTTTAACAAAAAAAATTGTTTACGAAAATGAAGAGTTTAATTTATTGCAAGCTGCTTTAAATATTGAAGAGTCTTTAGAAGATTTAAGATATAATAATGTTGTAATTGCTACCGATGCTGATGTAGATGGTATGCATATTCGGTTGTTGTTGATCACTTTCTTCTTACAATTTTTTCCTGAAGTCATCAAAGAAGGGCATTTGTATATATTGCAAACACCGCTGTTTCGTGTTCGAAATAAAAAAGAAACGATTTATTGCTATTCTGAAGAAGAGCGAAAAAATGCGATTGAAAAATTAAAACCCAAACCAGAAATTACTCGATTTAAAGGATTGGGTGAAATTTCGCCAGATGAATTTCAATTTTTTATAGGAGAAGATATTCGTTTAGATCCCGTTATGTTAGACAATAATATGTCTATTGAAGAGCTTTTAGAATTTTATATGGGAAAAAATACACCAACAAGACAAGAATTTATTATCGATAATTTGAAGGTGGAGTTGGATTTAATAGAAGACTTAAAATAATATGAAAAAAGCAAGATTAGGCATTACAATATTGTCAGCTATTTTGTTAGTGATATGGGGTTTTAAACTTGATTATAACGATTTAAGTTACAAAAATAATAGTACAGCCTATTTAGGGATTTTAATAATGTTATTGTTAATCATTTTTGGAATCCGTCAAATTATTAAAGAAAAGAATTAATATTTTAAAATTGAAAACAATAAAGTTTTCAAGACATGTTAAATAAAAAAAGATACTACGTTATGTTATATAATAAAACCAATAAAAAACTTTTAAAAAGAAATTACAACCATTTACATTTTCAAGACGGTCCAAATAAAGCGAATGAACGCCGAATAAAAGGACTTACTTTTTTAAATGGTAAGCCAAAACAATATAATTTTAAATGACAGGAGATTTAAACGACGATTTATTAAACGAACAACAAGATGAGCCCCAAGAAACCATTACCAGAATTTCTGGTATGTATAAAGATTGGTTTTTAGATTATGCTTCATATGTAATTCTAGAGCGTGCCGTACCAGCTATTGAAGATGGTTTTAAGCCAGTGCAACGTCGAATAATGCATTCTATGAAGGACTTGGATGATGGACGTTACAATAAAGTAGCCAATATTGTTGGACACACTATGCAGTACCATCCACATGGCGATGCCAGTATTGCGGATGCCATGGTGCAAATTGGTCAAAAAGATTTATTGATAGATACTCAAGGAAACTGGGGAAATATTTTAACAGGCGATAGAGCTGCAGCATCCCGATATATTGAGGCTCGTATTTCTAAATTTGGATTGGATGTGGTTTTCAATCCCAAAATTACAGAATGGCAAGCTAGTTATGATGGCCGACGTAAAGAGCCAGTAAATTTACCTGTTATGTTTCCTTTGTTGTTGGCTCAGGGCGGAGAAGGAATTGCTGTAGGGCTTTCAACCAAAATATTACCACATAACTTTATTGAGCTTATTGACGCTTCTATAAAGCATCTAAAAGGAAAACGGTTTACTTTATTTCCTGATTTTCCAACAGGAGGTATTGCAGATTGTTCAGACTATAATGATGGTTTAAGGGGGGGGAAAGTAAGAGTGAGAGCTAAAATTTCTCAGTTGGATAAAAGTACTTTGGTTATCTCCGAAATTCCTTTTGCTACCACAACATCTTCTTTAATTGATTCTATATTAAAAGCAAATGATAAAGGTAAAATAAAAGTAAAAAAGATAGAAGATAATACAGCTGCCGAAGTTGAAATTTTAGTGCATTTACCTTCTGGATTATCTCCTGATAAAACTATTGATGCTTTGTATGCCTTTACAAGTTGCGAATCGTCTATTTCGCCTTTAGGATGTGTTATAGAAGATAATAAACCTCTGTTTATTGGCGTGTCAGAAATGTTACGTCGCTCTACTGATAATACTGTAGATTTATTAAGACAAGAATTAGAAATCAAACTAAATGAGTTTGAAGAACAGTGGCACTTTGCAAGCTTAGAACGCATTTTTATTGAAAATAGAATTTATCGAGATATTGAAGAAGAAGAGACTTGGGAAGGTGTTATAGGTGCCATTGATAAAGGTCTTCAACCACATATTAAACATTTAAAACGACCTGTTAATGAAGAAGATATTGTAAGGTTAACAGAAATTAGAATCAAGCGTATTTCTAAATTTGATATTGATAAAGCTCAGCAAAAAATAGACGCTTTAGAAGATCAAATAGCCGAAGTAAAACATCATTTAGCAAATTTAATTGATTATGCCATTGCATATTTTACTAGATTAAAAAAGGATTATGGTGAAGGTCGTGAGCGTAAAACTGAACTCAGAGCTTTTGACGATGTTGATGCTACAAAAGTGGTTATAAGAAACACCAAACTTTACGTAAATCGAGAAGAAGGCTTTATAGGTACGTCGCTCAGAAGAGATGAGTATGTTTGCGATTGTAGTGATATTGACGATATTATTGTTTTTACCCGAGAAGGAAAAATGATGGTAACCAAGGTCGATACAAAAACCTTTATAGGGAAAGATATAATTCATGTTGCCGTTTTCAAAAAGAAAGACAAGCGTACCATTTATAACATGATTTATCGTGATGGAAAATCGGGACCCTCATACATCAAGCGTTTTGCAGTGACAGCTACAACTCGAGACAGAGAATATGATTTAACTAATGGAAATAAACAATCTACTGTTTTATATTTTACAGCAAACCCTAACGGAGAAGCTGAGGTTGTTACTATATTACTTCGTCAAGCCGGAAGCATTAAAAAATTGAAATGGGATATTGATTTTTCCGATATTCTTATAAAAGGACGTGTATCAAAAGGTAATTTAGTAACTAAGTACAGGGTTAAAAAAGTTGAATTAAAAGAAAAAGGGATTTCTACTTTAAAGCCAAGACGTATTTGGTTTGATGATACGGTTCAAAGACTAAATGTTGACGGTAGAGGTGAACTTATAGGCGAATTTAGAGGAGAAGATCGTCTTTTAATTATAACCCAGTCTGGTAATATTAAAACTATTTTGCCTGAATTAACAGCTCATTTTGAAGATGATATGATTGTACTCGAAAAATGGATACCTAAAAAACCTATTTCGGCAGTTTATTTTGATGGTGAAAAGGAACGTTATTTTGTAAAACGGTTTTTAATTGAAAATGAAAATAAGGAGGAAACCTTTATAACTGAACACGAAAAATCTCAATTAGAAATTGTTTCTACTGATTGGAAACCTATGGCTGAAATTGTTTTTGGAAAAGAACGCGGTAAGGATCAAAAAGAAAATCAGCAAATAAATCTTGAAGAATTTATTGCTGTAAAGGGTATAAAGGCTATTGGTAATACGCTAACAACTCTTAAAGTTAAGCAAATTAATTTATTAGAACCTCTTCCTTATGAGTCTCCAGAAGAAGTACATGCTGATGATTTAGATGTGGTTGATGAAACAGAAGTATCTTCAGAAAATTCAAAAAACAATAATTCTGGAGTCAACGAAAATACAAGTTCTAAACCATCAAATAGTAAAGATGATTCTGATATTTCAGGTAAGGATGATAAAGGGCAAACAACCTTGTTTTAAGATTTAGTGACTAAAAAACATCATTTAATGTTGATAGTTTGACTTGTGTTGGTATTCATATCATCCATTCTAAAATAAACACATAAACATTGCCATATATGACTGAAACAAAAACAAAATATTTGTTCTTTACGGGAAAAGGAGGCGTTGGAAAAACCTCGCTTGCTTGTGCAACGGCTGTTAAAATGGCTGATGCAGGGAACGTTGTATTACTTGTTAGTACCGACCCTGCATCCAACCTAAAAGATGTACTAGAAAGTTCTGTGAATGAAAGTATAAATTCTATTAAAGGACTAGACAATTTGTTTGCAATTAATATCAACCCTGAAAATTCTGCCGAAGCATATCGCAATCGAGCAACTCAACCCCTTGAGGGCTTCCGTACAAAAGAAGAAATAGATAAAATTAGGGAAGATCTTTCAGGTGCATGTACTACTGAAATAGCCTCTTTCGATGAATTTTCTCGGTTTGTTTCTAACGAATATGATGGAACTAAATTTGATATAATTATTTTTGACACAGCACCAACTGGCCATACATTAAGATTGCTTGAATTACCTGCTGCATGGTCAAGTTTTACAGAAGAAAACCCAGATGGAGCTTCTTGTATTGGGCCAACATCAGCATTAAAAAGTGGAAAAAAAAGATATCAGAGTGTAGTACAGAAACTTAGAGACTCTAGCTTGACAAGTTTTTATATTGTAGCAAGAGCAGATGAAGTTTCTTTAAAAGAGGCATCAAGGACAAGCCAGGAATTGAGGGAACTTGGAATGAATAATCAACTATTACATATCAATGGTGTCTTTAAATCTGTTAACAAAGATGATCAATTTGCTAATAAGATTGAAAGGATGAGTGATGCGCAACTCAATTCTATACCTGAAAATTTAAAACCCTTAACAATAACGATATTTCCTCTTTTACCTTATAATATTTTGGGAATCAGTAAACTTCGTTCATTATTTGATTCTGAATTTCAAAAATCAATTTCAGAAAACATGATTTTCAAAACGGAACTAACTGGTCAGACATTAGAAGGAATCGAAAGGTTAACAGACGAACTTTGTGAAAATGAGCAACACGGGCTTATTATGACAATGGGTAAGGGAGGAGTTGGAAAAACCATAGCAGCGTCCGCTATTGCGGTTTTACTTGCCAAAAAAGGTTTAGAGGTTCTTTTAACAACTACCGATCCTGCTGCGCACATACAGGGATTTATCCAGCAATTGGGAGAACTTCCCCCAACATTGACAGTGGAACGGATAGATCCTAAAGCTGAAACACAGAAATATATTGAAAAGGTTTTGAATCATAAAGGCCAAGGTCAGTCTGAAGAAGCAAAAAAGTTGATATTGGAGGATTTAAAGTCTCCCTGCACAGAAGAGGTTGCTGTTTTTCACGCCTTCTCAAAAGCAATCAGTAAATCAAAAAGAAAGTTTGTGGTTATGGACACTGCGCCTACTGGACATACTTTGTTATTATTGGATACAGCAGGAAGCTATCATCGAGATATTATGAGGAATAATTTAAATAAGGGTAGACTTCGCACTCCATACATGGCTTTGCAAGACAATAAATTATCAAAAATAATTTTGGTTTCTTTACCCGAAACAACTCCAATGCGCGAAGCTGGGGCGTTGCAAGATGATTTAAAAAGAGCAGGTATTACACCATATGCCTGGTTAATAAACCAAAGTCTATCAGTACTATCAGGTTTAATGGATCCGTTACTTAAAAATAGAGCTAATGCTGAAACAAAAGTTATTGATACAATTAAATCTTCTTACTCTAAAAGAGTCTTTGGTATTCCGTTTATTGCAGAAAAAAGATTATTACCTACACTTTTAAATAGTCACTTAGAAGAAAGTAAATAAGTATGTATAAGTATGACAGAAGTTAATCATTGAAATGAAAACGCCCTGACCAGATGAATTTTATTTCAACTAAACAATTTCAAATAGAACGCAGTTAGTAAAGCAACTAAAAAACTATCAAACAATAAACTTTAAAAAGATTCCGTGCCTCATGAGGTAATATCATACTAAATATTTTGTCTTTCAGGCAAGTTCGTTGTTGTCTATTTGTTTTTTTACGGATAAAAAAATAGTTTCAAGAGGTGTTTTATAGTCGAACCATAAAGTTTGCTCATTTTTTTTAAACCATGTTAATTGCCTTTTTGCAAAACGTCGAGTATTTTTCTTTATTTCTGAAATAGCAAATTCAAGTGTCCATTCGCCTTCTAAATATTTGAACAATTCTTTGTATCCAACAGTATTTAAGGCATTTAAGTGTTTGTATGGTAGTAGTTTTTTTACTTCATCTAATAGGCCTTCATTCATCATCATGTTAACACGTTGATTGATTCGATTATAAATAATTTCTCTTTCGGCAGTTAAGCCTATAGAAATAGTCTTAAAATTTCTTTCAAGTTTTCCTTTGTTTAAAAAGGAGGTGTAGGTTTTCCCGCTTCCTAAACAAATTTCTAAAGCACGAATAACACGATGTGGGTTATCAATGGAAATTGAATTATAAGCTTTAAGGTCTAATTTTTTTAGTTGTTCCTGTAAATAAATGAGTCCTTTAGTTTCCAATTTATTGTTTAAATCTTCTCTAATTTTTTTATCTATCTCAGGAAAATCATCTAAACCTTTTACAACTGCGTTCACATATAAACCTGAACCGCCAACCATGATAAGTACATCATTAGATTCAAAAAGTAATTGCAAGGTTTGCAAGGCTTCTTTTTCAAAAGTACCAACATTGTAATTATCCTCAATAGATTTATGATGTATAAAATGGTGTTTAGCAGCAGCTAATTCATCAGAAGTAGGTGCTGCAGTACCAATTTGCATTTCTTTGAAAAATTGCCTTGAATCAGCAGATATTATTTCGGAATTAAAATACTTGGCAAGTTGAATACTTAATGTTGTTTTCCCAATTGCAGTAGGCCCCACAATGGAAATAAGAATTTTATCAGGCATTATTTTTTAATTTATTTCCACATTTACGACAGTAGGAAGCATCGCTTAAAATAATATCTGCACCACAGTTTTCACAGGAACTGTTTGTTAAATTTGGAGTTTTTTCTTTTGTAGAAGCAAATTCGGCAGAAACAATTCCAGTTGGTACAGCAATAATTCCATAACCAATTATCATAATAATGGTAGCTAATATTTGCCCAATGGTTGTTTGTGGCGTAATATCTCCAAAACCTACTGTTGTGAGTGTAACAATACACCAATAAATACTTTGTGGAATGCTTTTAAAACCATTTTCGGGTCCTTCAATGAGATACATGATGGTTCCTAAAATTATGGAAACTATAAACACAAAGAATATAAAAATAAAAATTTTTGAACGACTGTTTTTTAATGCTCTTATTAGGTTGTTTGATTCTCCAACAAATCGTATTAGTTTTAAAATTCTAAAAACTCTCAAAAGTCTTAAAGCTCTAAATACTGATAAAAAATGCGTATCTAATATGAAAAAAGAGATGTATTTAGGAAGCGTGGAGAGTAAATCGACAACACCATAAAAACTAAAGATGTATTTTTTAGGTTTACTAACGCAGATAATTCTTAAAATATATTCTATAGTAAATAAAATGGTGATAATCCATTCTGAAATGTTAAAGAAATCATGGTACTTGTCATCAAACGATCTTACGCTTTCTAACAAAACAATAATAATACTATAAACAATGGCTATTAAAAGCGTAATATCAAATAGCTTACCAGCAGGTGTGTGGGTACCATAAATAACTTCGTGTAATTTTGAACGCCAATTGCTTAAAATATTTGATGAATCCATAATGGAACAAAAATAAGAAAAGAAAGCTAGTAGTACTTCTTTTTCAATAGTATTAACGAATTGTTTTTTATTTCAATGATTTTTTGTGAATTTGTTTATTTGGCAAAAATAATAAGAAAAATGTTTTATTAATATTGTTTACAATTGGGCTATAAAGTTTCAATTGCAAAAAAAATCTATGTTTTGTGATAAGGGAAAAACAATAAAATAGTTTTTCAATAAGTATAATTAATATAAAATATATTGTATTTTATTTCGGTTTTCGTCGATAAAAAATGCATTTAAAAAGATGTTTTTTTTGATAAAAAGTCTTTAAAAATTAGCGAAAAGACATATTATTGAGCTCTATTAATTTAACCTAATTTATATTATGAAGAACTTTTACAATTACATTGCTTTTATTGTTTTTTTAGTAATTACTAACGTTGCATTTGGACAAATTACAGATGTGGTTACAGGATTGAGTCAGCCTATAGGAATTACTGCTTGATGGTAATGACCTCTATGTTTCAGAGCACAGTTCTGGAGAAATCTTAAAAATTGACATTACAGCACTTTACCCAGCTCCTGTAACTATGGTGGTTAGTGGTCTGTACCAACCAAGGGGAATGTTGCTTAATGGAGACGATTTGTATATTTCTGAGTTAGATGAGGTAAAATATCAAAGATAGATATTACCGACCTCACACTAACTCTGACAACTGTTGCTACTGGATTAAATCAGCCTGTTGATTTGGTGCTTGGTGGTAATGATTTATATATTGCAGTATCCACTGGGAAAAAAATATCTAAAATTGATATTACTGATCCTATACCAACCACAGCTACTGAATTTATTTCGGGTTTTACTGGGAGACCATATGGTTTGTTGTTACATGGTAATGATTTATACGTTTCAGAGTTTAGTAGTGGGGATTTATCAAAAATAGATATTGCAGCACCATCTCCAACATTAACAACTGTTTCTTTATCGCTTATTGTTAGTATGTACCCAAACCCTGCCGATGGTTATGTTAAAACTTTAGGTGTGACTGAAGCGGTAAACTTTAAAATTTTTAATGTACTTGGGGTTGAAATATTTAGTGGAAAAATTTCTGATAGTCAACAGATAGATACAAAAATATTGACCCAAGGTATATATTATCTTGAATTGGAAAATATAAAAACCATGAGATTCATCAAAAAAAAATAGATTTTGATGGATATATTATTTTGAAATACAAACTAACCTAACCCCTATAGTTTATCAATGGGGGTTTTTCAATATATCAAAAAAAACAGAAAACTACTTCTTCTTTAATAGTATAAGAGAATTATTCTGTATATCTACAATTTTACTCATAAACTCTTTTAAATAGGGGTAGTACTCTATCTCGTAAATTGGTTCTTTAAAATCTATTCGTAATGATATATTTATAGTGTTATTTAAAACAGCAGTAGAAAAAAATAATTGCCCTTTATCATTCGGGAGTTTTAAAAATATATTTTCAGGTTTTTCTAATACCACATAGTCATCTCCCAAATCAATGCTGAAAATATAGTTGTAATAATCTTTAAATCCAAAATCTATAGGATAAGTTCTTTCTTGAAGTTTAAATGGGTTCTCTTTAAAAAATTTTACAAAAAAAGGATTTAAATAAATGTTACTTCCTGCTTTTTCAGAAGTGTATTGAATATTATAACTTTCTGTAAAGCTACTATTTTTTTTATCTTTATTATTAACAATATGATTTGTTATTTCTGTGTTAGGAAATCTATTTTTTAAGTTTTTTACATAAGATTCGTTGTTGGAATAATATGATTTTTTTGAAGAAAGCGCATGGTATCCTGTTCTATGTGATTCAACAGTTCCTTGTATAATATCTTGTTTTGAATCTAAATTTAACTGGACCTTATATAAAACTGATGAAGGTTTTTCAGCGTTTATGGCTATCCATTTACTGCCATTTTTAAAATCAAGCAAACGCCCATCTTTGTTTAAACATCTAAAAGGAAGTTGTCCAAAATTTAAATAAGGATCTGTGGCATCTAATAAATATGTTTTATTATTAATAGTGGCCTGAACAATTAAGTAGTTGAAATCAGAAATAACAGGGAAAATTTTTGTTGGAAATCCGTTACTTCTCGTAGATATAAGTACTGGTTTTACATCTATTTTAGAAGCTTTTAACAGATTGTGTAATAAAATATTTATGGATGAAACATTTCCCGATTTATTTTTAATTAAATCTTTAATCGTATGATCTTTAAAAATATTATATTCTTCATTCCAAGTGAAATTATCTTGCACATAATGATAAATAATTTCAGCCTTTTTTAAAGTGTTTGGCTCACTTAAAATTTGATTGTTAAAAAAATCTTCTTTATTAACAGATTTTGATAATTGCCTTCCAATACTTAGTTCAGCTTTTAATTCATCATCAACACTTTCCCAAGTTTTAGTATAGTCGTTTACCGTGCCATCAAAGCCTCTAAATGTTTTTAATTCATATTCTACCCGTGCAAGGTAATTGTATTTATTAGTTATATAATCTTCTTCAATAAAAGCAGGTATGTCTTTCATAGCAAAATGATTTATGCTGCAATCTGCAGAGGCTCCATTAGGACCCTCTAGACAATTTTTTTTTAAATTAGAAGTATTAGTATCAAGAGCTTTGTATCCAACTAATTTTATGTTATATACCCAATTTCCAGGAATGCTTGTTTTGTAATCGCTATATAATGTTGGAATAT
This sequence comes from Pseudalgibacter alginicilyticus, assembly GCF_001310225.1. Lineage (GTDB taxonomy): Bacteria > Bacteroidota > Bacteroidia > Flavobacteriales > Flavobacteriaceae > Pseudalgibacter > Pseudalgibacter alginicilyticus. The sequence goes on from NZ_CP012898.1 coordinate 195,382, forward strand.
CATCTTGGAAATTCCAACCCTTGTATTTAAACATAAAAGGGGTGTCAAGTTTGTAACTGTAGGTAATGACAGATCCTTCTTTTATATTGGGTAATGTAAATTTTACTAATGTATAATTTTCGTTATATTCTTCTTTGTAGATGTGCTCTTTTTCTAATTGCGTTTTTATTACTTTTCCATTTAATTTATTATAAGTTGTAGCTAAAATATGTTCAATATCTTCAGTAATATTTTTGTTTTTATATAAGTAAACAGAAACTGTAGCTTTATCAAACCCTTCCTTATTAAGGATTTTAATTTTGCGTTTTATTTCTGTATGAAGCTTGTAATCAGATTGGTCTACATAACTATTTCCTTCTTCATAAATTACCAAGGCATTGGCTGTAGAATCTTTATCAAATGTATTGGTTTCAATATCTGCTAATGTTACGGAATAGGAATTTGAATTGAATTTTGATTGAGAATAAGTGTAAATACAGGGGAGTAGAAACAAAATGAAAATTACTTTTTTCATATAGAAAAATATTAAACACGCTATGTAAGAAATTTTTCTAAATTACGACTAAATTTTATCAAAAACAATTCGTTTTACTTTTTTATTTCTACGTAAATAACTTTGAATAATATGTTGAGTATCCCTATTGTTTTCCATAGGAGTGATGATTGATGCTAACACATCCATGTTATTGATTTGATAATTCAAATTGAAGAAACCTAAACCCTTAAAAACGCCGTTTTCAATAAGAATGGCGCTGCGTTCATCAATATCTCTACCTTTATCAATAATTACCATGTTTTTGTTTTTGTAACTATTTTTATCAATAAGTTGGGTTACTCGTTGGTTGTATGTTTCTGGTAATTCCTTTTGAATACATGCTCCTTTGCAGCTTTTAATATCATAGTTAAAACAACTATTCTTGGTTTTATAAATCCCAGTTAGTTTTTGGCAAAGTCCGTATTCTTCTACAGCTTTTTCCATGAAACTTTTTCCACTTTGGCGGTTACTAAATGTAGTTATAGGGTGTTTTCTACCATCAGCTATATCAATTTTTAGGTTTATATATTTGTTTTCATCTTTAAAACTATATAAAGCATGGGTAAATACCGTTCGTCTTAAAGCGCGATTATAAATGGGTTTATTTCGTTTAATTTCTTCGCTTTCTTTTAAAAGGGCTACCAATTCACTTCCAGTAGCTTCGTAAGTAACCGATGCTACATGCAATTGAATACGTTTTGATTTGTGATTGGTATTAGTAAAGTGCTGATTGATGCGTTTTTTTATGTTGTTGCTTTTACCTATATAAATAATGTTGCCTTCAGAATTATGAATATAATATACACCTGTTATGGAAGGTAAGCTTTCAATAATATCAATATGCTTAGGTTCTAATTGTTTTTTTGGATTTAATCGAATAGATTTTTGGATGATACTTTTAGTAGTGTCCTTGTCTAACAGAAGCTTAAAGAGCTTAACAGTAGCTATAGCATCACCAGAAGCACGATGCCTATCTGTAACAGGAATTCCTAATGAGCGCACTAATTTTCCAAGGCTATACGAAACTTGCCCAGGGATTAAGTTTTTAGATAATTCAACAGTACACAGCGATGGTCTTTCATATTCGTAGCCTAACCTTCTAAATTCAGTGCATAAAATCCTATAATCAAAATCGGCGTTGTGGGCTACTAAAATAGTGTCTTCGGTAATTTCTATAATACGTTTTGCAACTTCATAAAACTTGGGAGCGTTGCGCAACATATTACTGTTTATTCCTGTAAGATTTACCACAAAAGGCTGAATATCTCGTTCCGGATTAACAAGACTAATAAATTGATCTACCACTTCATGGCCGTCATATTTATAAATAGCAATTTCTGTGATACCTTCTTCATTAAATTTTCCACCAGTGGTTTCTATGTCTAATATTGCGTACAATAAATGCTTATGCGTTTTTTTGTTAAATTGAATAATTTCTACTTCCAAAAATACTACTGCCAACTCGTATCATGTTACTACCACAATCAATTGCTAATTGATAATCACCACTCATGCCCATAGAAATGATTTGAGGGTTAAAGTTAAAAGATTTAAGCGGTTTTAGCTCATTAAAAGTGTTTTTTAAAAGTGTGAATTCTTTTTTTATCTGTTGTTCATCATCAGTAAAAGTAGCCATGCCCATAAGGCCAATTATGTTGATGTTTTTTAAGGCTGAAAAATCTTTAGATTCAATAATTTTGGAAGCTTCTGTTTTCTGCATTCCGAATTTTGAATCTTCAGTAGCTATTTTAATTTGAAATAAACAATCAATAATCCGATTATGTTTTTGGGCCTGTTTATTTATTTCTTCTAATAATTTAAAATTATCTACAGCATGAATTAAACGTACAAAGGGTGCCATATATTTTACTTTATTTTTTTGTACGTGTCCAATCATATGCCAATTTATATCCTTGGGCATGGTTTCATGCTTTTCAACCATTTCTTGTATTTTGTTTTCACCAAATATGCGTTGTCCAGCATTGTAGGCTTCCATCAAATCTGGAATGGGTTTTGTTTTTGAAACAGCTACTAAAGTAACATGACTAGGTATGTTTGATTTTATATGGTTGAGGTTTGCTTTTATCTGCATTATTTTATTTTGAATGTTGTATACTATTAGTTTTTTAAAGCTTGGTAATAGATAACTAAATAATTCTATTTAAAAATTGCGAGGAAACTATTTCAGCTTTCTTGGTTTTAGAATAGTCATAAAAACCTTCTCCTGATTTTATGCCTAATTTTCCAGATTTCACCATATTGATAAGCAGTGGGCAAGGAGCATATTTTGGGTTTTTAAAACCATCGTGCATAACATTTAATATAGATAGGCAAACATCTAATCCTATTAAATCGGCTAATTGCAGTGGTCCCATAGGGTGTGCCATGCCTAATTTCATAACCGTATCAATTTCATATACACCCGCCACACCATTTTCTAAGGTGTCTATGGACTCATTAATCATAGGCATTAGAATGCGATTAGCCACAAAACCTGGAGCATCATTAACTTCAACAGGAATTTTGTTCAATTTTTTAGATAAATCCATGATGCTTTTTGTTATAACATCACTGGTTTTGGAGCCTCTTATTACTTCAACTAATTTCATGATGGGCACAGGATTCATAAAATGCATTCCAATTACTTTGTCTGCTCTGTTTGTTGCGGCTCCAATTTTAGTGATGGAAATGGAAGAAGTGTTACTTGCTAAAATAGTTTCAGAAGGACAAGCTTCATCTAATTGTTTAAAAATATTCAGTTTTAAATCAATATCTTCTGTAGCTGCTTCAACGACCAAATCAGCTTGTTTTACAGATTCGGATAAGTTTGATGATGTGATAATGTTTGAAAGAGTTTGAAGTTTTATTTCTTCGGAAATAGTTTCTTTTGAAACCATTCTGTCTAAGTTTTTAGAAATGATAGCAAGTCCATTTTTGAGTGTACCCTCACTAATATCTATTAGTTGTACTTTAAAACCATTTTGGGCAAAAGTATGGGCTATGCCGTTTCCCATAGTGCCAGCACCTATAACAGCAATGTTTTTCATATTTTAGATTCTTTTCATTTCCAAATGGCAGGAAATATTTGATTTATGATTTTCTAAAAAAAAGGAAACAGGGTATGTTCAATACTTCTAAAAAAGTCAAAACATTTGCAAATTTTAAAATAAAAATTATTGTAAGTATAATTTCGCCAGAAATCATTATTGCACTATGCCAATAATACATCCTTGCTCCCCATTATATCTATATTTTTTTAGCATTTATTTTTTCTGCATAATTTTTAGCGATGAGTATTTGTAATATAGTTGATGACATTACTTTGTTATTAGTACCTCATACACCTTGTAATGACTTTTTAAAAACATTCAATAATTTGCGTAGCAACTCGTAATGCTTCTGTACCATCATGTAGTGTTACTATTGGCATTTTATTATTATTGATAGCATCTGCAAATGTTTCTAATTCGTCTAAAATAGAATTATTATCGGCTACTTTTGGATTATCAAAATAAATTTGTTTTTTAACACCTTCAGCATTTTGAAGTACCATATCAAAATCTCCTGGATTTTCTGGAGCATCTTTCATTTTTACGACTTCACATTTTTTAGTGAGAAAATCTACAGATATATAGGCATCTTTTTGAAAGAAACGTGCTTTACGCATTTTTTTTAGAGAAATTCTACTAGCCGTTAAATTCGCAACGCAGCCGTTTTCAAATTCTAAACGCGCATTGGCAATATCGGGGGTATCACTAATAACAGCAACACCACTAGCAGAAATAGTTTTAACTTTAGATTTTACAATACTTAATATAATATCAATATCATGAATCATTAAATCTAAAACAACAGGAACATCAGTACCACGAGGGTTAAATTCTGCCAATCGATGCGTTTCAATAAACATGGGCGATTTAATATCGTTTTTTACAGCTAAAAAAGCAGGGTTAAAACGCTCTACATGCCCAACTTGACCCCGTAAATTATTTTTAGCTAAAAGTTCTCTAATGTGCTCAGCTTCTTCAACTGTATTGGTAATAGGTTTTTCAATAAAAATATGTTTACCTTTTGAAATAGCCATTTTTGCACACTCGTAATGAGAAAGTGTAGGTGTAACAATATCTACCACATCCACAGCATCAATAAGCGCTTCAATAGAATCAAAATATTTATACCCCAATTCAGCTTCTACTTTTTTTGCATTGCTTATATCGGCATCATAAAAACCAACTAAATCATATTTTTCAGATTGCTTAAGAAGTCTTAAATGAATTTTTCCTAAGTGCCCAGCACCAAGTACACCAGCTTTTAACATACTATATAACGTTTTGAACAAAAATAAGATATTTAAAGTACGAATTCCATATATTTTCAACTAAATTTTAATCATTTTTCATTAGAAATAAAAAAATGAATAAACCCTTTTATCCTAAAAATGTTTGATTATTTTTAGGCTTAAATAAACCGCACTATCATTGAAAGATACATTTAAACACAAGGGCATGCGACAGCAGTTGGTTACTGTTTTAGTAACCAAAGGAATAAAGAATGAAAAGGTTTTGAGAGCCATTGCTAAAATACCAAGACATTTATTTATGGATTCGAGTTTTTTGGATCATGCATACCAAGATAAAGCGTTTCCTATTGCGGCAGATCAAACCATTTCTCAACCTTACACTGTCGCTTTTCAAACGGAACTGTTACAAGTCAAAAAAGATGACAAAGTATTAGAAATAGGTACAGGTAGTGGTTATCAAACAGCTGTTTTGTGTGAGCTTGGAGCTAAGGTGTTTAGTATTGAGCGTCAACAAGAATTATTTAAAAAAACGAGTAAATTTTTACCGCAATTAGGTTATCGTGCTAAAAAACTAATTTTTGGTGATGGCTACAAAGGATTAAAAGAAGAAGCACCATTTGATAGTATAATTGTAACAGCGGGCGCACCTTTTGTGCCAAAACCATTATTAAGTCAACTAAAAATAGGAGGTAGATTGGTTATTCCTGTGGGTGAGGATGTTCAAATTATGACGCTTTTTATTAGAAATGGCGCAAAAGAATTTGAACAGCATGAGTTTGGTGAGTTTAGATTTGTACCCTTGCTAGAGGATAAAAATTAAAATTAGTTTCAATTTATTGCTTTAGCCTGTAGATTTAACTTTGGAGTAAAGCAGTATTTAGGGGTTTAGTTTTGTGAAACTTTATAAAAAACTAATAACTACTATAGGTGTTAGTTTGTTCTTTTGGTAAGTAGACGTTTGGAATTGGAGAGTCTGGAGTTTCTAAATTCCAAAAAACATTTACAATCCACCATCTTTCTTCATCATTTACAAGCTGGAAGCTATGAATACCTCTCATAAAAGGTTCTTCGTCTGTATGGCTATAATAGGCTTCGTAAGTACTAAAAACGTGGGCAATATTTCCAAAAGTATTAATAGTTCGAGAGATTTCTTTTTCAAAAAAGCCTTGTTCTTTTAGCCATGCTTCTGATTTTTTTATATAATCAGCGGGTGATAAATAACTTACTAAATGAAAGCCTTCGCTATTTTTTCCAGATGGTATGAGTTTGGCGTTAGGTTGAAACAAGTATTTAAATAAGGTCCAATTTCTTTTAGCTCCTTTTTCTCCAGATATTACGGCGTAAAAAGTTTCTAAAGTACTATCCAATGTCTTTACTCTGTCTGAATAATCTATCATTGGCTCGTTGCTAGTTTTTTGAGCTTGTATAGATATTATTGTAAAACATAAAATGAATATAGAAACAAATTTTTTCATCTGTATAAATTAAAATTTAGAAATTAATCAAATTTAAAATTAGTCACAATTATTATAATTCAAAGTATTAAATTAGTTGTAACTTTTTTTTATTCTATCCAAATCGCGCTTATTATCACGGTCTTTTATAGTTTCTCGTTTGTCAAATAGTTTTTTCCCCTTAGCAAGAGCAATATCCATTTTTGCATAACCTTTATCGTTTATAAACAAGCGTAATGGCACAATAGTTAATCCGCTAGCCTGCACTTCTTTTAAAAGTTTTTTTAGCTCTCTTTTATTTAAAAGTAGTTTTCTTTCTGCTTTAGGGCGGTGATTATAATAATTGCCAAAGGCATATTCTTCAATAGTAGCGTTAATTACAAAAAGTTCACCTTTTTCATTAAACTCACAAAAGCTTTCAGCAATAGAAGCCTTACTGCTTCTTATAGATTTAATTTCAGTACCTGTTAGTACAATACCCGCTGTGTACTTATCTAATATTTCGTATGAGAAGCGTGCTTTTTTGTTTAGTATGTTGACTCTTTTTTGCATGAAGCACAAAATTACATAATTTTAAGTTGTTATATTTTTTAAAAGCGTTTTTTTGAATAAAAATTAATTAATTATATCTGTCAATATTTAAACCATAATATCAGTTTATAATATTTCTTTTTCTATGGATTTCTCATAAACATTTGTATTTTTGATTTTCTGTTTAAAATGAAAAATTCAATTAAATAATATGAATTCATACGATGTAGCCGTTATAGGCTCGGGCCCAGGAGGGTATGTTGCAGCTATACGTTGCGCACAATTAGGAATGAAAACTGCCATTATTGAAAAATATAGCACCCTTGGCGGCACGTGTTTAAATGTTGGATGTATTCCAAGTAAAGCGCTTTTAGATTCGTCGCATCATTATGAAGATGCAGTAAAGCATTTTGAAGAACATGGTATTGATATCCCTGGAGATATAAAGGTTAATCTTGAAAAAATGATTTCAAGAAAACAAGCCGTAGTAGATCAAACTACTGGTGGTATTGATTTTTTAATGAAGAAAAACAATATTGATGTATATCAAGGGTTAGGTGCTTTTAAAGATGCGACTCACATTACAATTACGGGTGAGGAAACTACAGAAATTGAAGCGAAAAACACGATTATAGCTACAGGAAGTAAACCTTCAAGTTTACCTTTTATCAATATTGATAAAGAACGTATTATAACTTCTACCGAAGCTTTAAAACTAAAAGAAATTCCTAAACACTTAATTGTTATAGGAGGCGGTGTAATCGGTTTGGAATTAGGGCAGGTTTATAAGCGATTAGGTGCTGATGTTTCTGTTGTGGAATTTATGGATAGAATCATTCCAACTATGGATGCTGGTTTATCTAAAGAGTTGAATAAAGTTTTAAAGAAGCAAAAATTTAAAATAAATATTTCTCATAAAGTAAAATCTGTTGAGCGTGTTGGAGATCAAGTTATTGTAAAAGCAGACAACAAAAAAGGAGAAGAAATAGAGTTCAAAGGCGATTACTGTTTGGTTTCTGTAGGTCGTAAGCCATACACAGACGGTTTAAATGCGGATGCAGCAGGTGTAAAACTAACAGACAGAGGGCAAATAGAAGTTAATGAGCATTTACAAACATCTGCATCTAATATTTATGCTATTGGTGATGTGGTTAAGGGGGCTATGTTAGCTCATAAAGCAGAAGAAGAAGGGGTATTTGTTGCAGAAATCTTGGCAGGACAAAAACCTCATATAGATTATAATTTAATTCCAGGTGTGGTTTATACTTGGCCTGAAGTGGCAGCAGTAGGTAAAACTGAAGAACAGCTAAAAGAGTCTGGTATAGATTACAAAGTTGGATCTTTTCCAATGCGTGCTTTAGGAAGAAGTAGAGCAAGTATGGATTTAGATGGTTTTGTTAAAATTTTAGCGGATAAAACAACTGATGAAATTTTAGGGGTTCATATGATTGGAGCACGTGCAGCAGATATGATTGCCGAAGCGGTTGTAGCTATGGAATACCGTGCATCTGCAGAAGATGTGTCTCGTATGAGTCATGCTCACCCAACATTTACAGAGGCTATTAAAGAAGCAGCTTTAGCGGCTACAGACGATAGAGCGTTACATATCTAATACCATCCTCCTGCTATTGCAGGGATGGTTATATTATAAAAGCGAATCTTAACTAAATTAGTTGGGTTCGCTTTTTTAGTTTACTAATTCATTTTTAGTTACTATATATAAATTATTAGAATATGTAGGCAAGAAGCGTATATCTGTATTTTAAAATTAGTTTGAATTAGGAATTAATATGTGTTTGTAGAGTTTCATGATTATCATGTTAAGTTGAACCTTTTCTCTATCAAATTTCTTCTTTTTATTTTTAGAAAATAAGACCGTGAATCCTTTAAAATAATATTATTTTTATTTTATCATTTATTTGTGACCTTTTAAAAAAGGTTGTGTCTTAGAAATGAGAAGTAACTAAGCTATTATTTGAAAACCCTCAACAACATAGATTATAAATCTGATGAAGATTTGGTTAGGGACATTGTGAAAACCAATGACACCTTGCTTTTTGAAGAGTTGTATGATAGATACGCTATGTTGGTATATAATAAATGTTACGGTTTTGCTAAAGATTCTGATGAAGCTAAAGACTTAACCCAAGATGTTTTTTTGAAGCTATTTGTTAAACTGGCAAGTTTTAAAGAAAAATCCAAATTCTCAACATGGTTATATGCCTTTACCTATAATCATTGTGTAAATTATGTAACGAGAAACACTGCTAAAAAATTTGAAAAGCAGTCAGTTGACTATACAGATATTGAAAACCTTTCAGAAGATGATGATGACGATCATTCCTTTCTTGAAATGAAAGTAGATAAGTTAAAAATCGCTTTAGATATGATTTCTCCTGATGAAAAAATGATACTGCTGTTAAAATACCAAGATTTACTTTCAATAAAAGAAATTGAAGATGTTTTATCAATTGGAGAAAGTGCCGTGAAAATGAGAATTAAACGTGCTAAAGATAAGCTTAAAGCCGTATATAATAATAACCTTAACTAATGGATAATCCGTTTAAAGATATAAATAAGCCTCTTAAGGAAGTTCCACAAGAACTTAAGGCTAAGGTTATGCATGATATTGCTGTTGCTAAATTGCTTATGGAGTTAGCAGCTTTGTTTTCATATAATATTGGAGATTTAATAGAATCTGTAATGAAACAAAGAAAAAACACAAATAATCACCCAAATAATAAAATTTAATTAAAAATGGAACAAGCAGCAAGATGGAAAGAAGTAGCTATGGAATCTTTAACTAACATGTGGTTTGAAATCACTAAAATATTCCCCAATATTATAGGAACTATCATTGTTTTATTAGTTGGATGGTTAGTAACAAAGTTGATTGTTAAGATTGTGAAAAAAGCCTTAAAACTAGCTCGTGCAAATAAATTAGATGACGCAATAAATGAAATAGAAATAATTGAAGGGAAAAAGCTAAATTTTGATACCATTAAAATAATATCAAATTTTGTTAAGTGGATCATGTATATCATGTTAATAATAATGGCTTCAGATATCATGCACCTCACCATGATATCAGAACAAATTAGTAACCTTTTAGCTTATTTACCACAATTATTTGCTGCTTTAGTCATATTTACTATTGGATTAATTTTAGCAAATTTAGTTAAAAAAGGGTTGAAATCTTTTTTTGAATCTATGGATTTGTCGGGAGCTAAAATCATAAGTCAAATAGTATTCTTTTTAATTTTAGTATTTGTTTCTATTACAGCATTAAACCAAGCAGGCGTTGATACTCAAATTATTACAAGTAATGTTACCATGATATTAGCAGCATTGTTATTGGCATTTTCTATTGCTTTTGGTTTTGGTGCTCAGAAAGTAGTGGGTGATTTATTAAGAACTTTTTATGCCAGAAAAACATATGAGATTGGGCAGGTTATAGAATTTAATAATATTAAAGGTGAGGTTATTGCTATTGACAGCATCGTGGTAACATTAAAAACAGCTGAAGGAAAATTAGTAGTTCCAATTAAAGATATTGTAGAGAGTCAGATAAAAATAAGGGATTGACTTTAAGGTTAGGGATTAATTTGGTTGGTTATTTCCAATCCTATTTTAAGAAGCTCTTTACATGCCCTTTCATTTAAATGAAAGGGCTTTTTTTGTTTTGATTTATGTTTATTACAGTAAAAAATCATAACTTCGAAAAACAAATAATTAAAAATATCACATGCGTTTACCAAATCTTATTTTATTACTTTTAATTTTAGGATTTAAAAATAATATATTCTCCCAAACAGATATTCCTGAAGGATTTCAGTTGGTTTATTTACAGGATTTTGAATCGCCTCAAGCTGTTCGAGATTTTGAAATGACTGATTCAAAAGCTTGGAGAATAAGTGAAACTGACATAGGGAGGTCTTTTGAACTTTTTGGAAAAAGTGATTATAAAGCAAGTGTGCGTTCGCCTTTTAATATTGCTATTATTAAAGATTTAATAGTGGGTGATTTTATTTTGGAAGCAGATTTAAATCAAACAGGTAAAGAATATGGACATAGAGATTTGTGCTTGTTTTTTGGAGTCAATAATCCTACTAATTTTTATTATACCCATATAGCAAGTGTGGCTGATGACCATGCTAATAATATATTTTTAGTGAATGATGAACCCAGAGTTAAAATAGCTACAAAAACGACTAAAACAAACGATTGGGGTACAACAGAATCTTGGCACAAAGTTAGGGTAGAACGTTATACAGCATCAGGGAGTATTAAAGTTTATTTTGATAATATGAAAATTCCCATAATGGAAGCTGTAGATATACATTTTCTTGAAGGTATGATTGGTATAGGGTCATTTGATGATACTGGCAAATTTGATAATATTAAAATTTGGTCTAATAAAGTAATAGATAAGAATGTTGGTTTTTTTCGTTGAAATTAGTTTAGTCACCTAAATAAAAAGTTGATTATCTCATTAACTCAAAAAATACGTATTACTATTAAAAATTACTTCCGTTTATTTCGTTTATTATAATTTTTATCGCCTCTGGTTTTGGGTTTTTTATATTTTGCCGCGATTTTAAATTTGTATGAACCTCCTAAATTTTCTTTGGAATTTTTTTCAGATTTTTCATGAAAAGCAGGACCTGGAGCATCCTCATCTTTTCGTTTTGTAGGATTGTTACGTTCCTTTACTTGTGGACGTTCTTCTTCAATAAGTTCATTGGAAATTTCAACTTCTTCAAGAAAATCCATTACGGGAATGGTCATTTTCATTAAGCTTTCTATTTTTTCAATAGCCTCTTCTTCTTTGCCAGTAGAAAAAATAAGTGCTTCGCCTTTGCGTTCTGCACGACCTGTTCTTCCAATTCGGTGCATATAGTTTTCAGGATATTCAGGTGTGTCAAAATTAATAACATGACTCACATTATCAATATCTAAACCACGTGCCATCACGTCTGTGGCTACTAAAATACGGTTATCCCCATTTCTAAATTGCTCAATACTTCGTAATCTGTAATTTTGTGTTTTATTGGAGTGAATGACGCACAATTCTTCTTTAAAATGTTCGTCTAAATTTTCAAATAAACGATCAGCCATTTTTTTATAGGCTACAAAAATCAATACTTTGTTGAAGGTTTCGGTATCGTGCAATAAATGGATTAATAAATTTACTTTGGTATAAAAATTAGGCACTTTATAACGTTGCTGGGCAATGTTTTCCAATGGCGTACCCGAAACAGCTATAGAAACACGCTCTGGACTTTTAAAAAAATCATTAATGAGTAAATCTACATCTTGAGTCATGGTAGCCGAAAACATGATATTTTGTCGTTTTTCAGGAAGGATGTCAAAAATGTTAATCAACTGGTGTCTAAAACCCAAATCTAACATCACATCCACTTCATCTATGACTAATTTTTGTATGGATTTAAGTTGTAAAACGCGGCTAAGAGCTAAATCATATAAGCGTCCTGGTGTAGCCACTAATATGTCAACACCTTCAGCGATGGCTTGTTTTTGAGTATTTATGTTTGTGCCACCGTACACTCCTAAAACACGATTATTAATATATTTTGAAAGTTTTTCAATTTCTTCCACTACCTGTACTACCAATTCTCGAGTTGGTACCAACACCAAAACACGCGGAGTTTCCTGTTTGGAAAATGGAAGGTTTTTTAAAATAGGTAGCATATAGGCAAAGGTTTTTCCCGTTCCTGTTTGCGCAATACCAACCATATCTTTACCAGAGGCTACCACATTAAAAGCTTCTGCCTGAATAGGCGTAGGGGTTGTGTAGCCTAAATCGTGTAAGGCGTTGTAAAGCGGTGTGTTTAAATTAAGGTCTTGAAAAGTCACAATATGCTATTTAGCTGGCAAAGTTAAGCTTATTAATTTGTTTACACTAAATGACTATTATGTATTTTAATGTTATAAGCCGCTTTAAATGTTTTATTTGCTATTAAAGGTATGATGCCTTCCTTTTCTGTTAGGTTTTGATTAGTACTCTCATTATCGGCAATACCTAGCCAAGGTTCAATGCAAACATAGTCACCCGTAGGTTTTGCCCAAATCCCTAAATACGTAAAATCCGGATAGCTAACCGATAGGATATCGCCATTTTTATTGCTTTTTAAGGTGATTTTTTTAGATTTTAAATCTTTGAATACCAGTGCATCTTCATTAAATAAGTCGTGTTTAAGTTGAATAGTATTTGAATTATTAAATATGGGTTTTGTTTGAGAAAGAATTAAACCGTTTTCTAAATTAATAAGATGTGTTTTTGAATTTTCAATATGTTCAAACTCCAAAATATAATCGTCATAACTTTCATTTTCAAATACTGGACATTTAAAAGCTGGGTGCCCTCCAACCGAAAAATACATGGTTTTGATATCTATGTTTTTTATAGTATGTAGTATTTCAATGGAATTATCAGTCAAAGTATACGTAATGTAAAATTCAAATTTAAATGGATAAGCTCTTAATGTTGTTTTGCTTGAAGTTAATTTAAAAGTCAAACTGTTAGCGGTTTGTTTGTGAAGCAGAATATCTTTATTATTTCTAATAAAGCCATGTTTTGGAAGTGTGTATTTTTCATTTTCAAAAAAATACGCACCATTTTTTAAAGCTCCTATTATCGGGAATAAATTGGGTGCATACCCAGCCCAAATATTTGGATTTGCATTCCACATAAAATCTGTGTTGTTTTTTACAGAAGAAATTTCACAAAGTTCGGCACCTGCATTTTTTACTGAAATTTTGAGTTTGTTGTTTTCTAGTGTGTGCATAAAGTATCAGATAATTTAAAGTAATGTACAAAATACTTAAATTTTTAAGGAAACTAATTAACTTTGCTCGATAATCTTTTTTATTGAGAACAAAACAAATTTACATACCAAAATCTGTATCAGTATTTAAAAATCAATTATTGGTTTGGGCTCAGCAATTTGAAGAGGTACTTTGGTTAGATTCTAATAACTACCAGCAAAAATATTCAAATTTTGATGCTGTTTTGGCTGTAGATGCTTTTACCTGTATTCAAACCGATTTTTATGATGGTTTTGGAAAACTAAAGGAATATCAAACCAACATAAACGATTGGGTTTTTGGCTATTTAACTTATGATTTAAAAAATGATGTAGAACTTTTAGAATCTACTAATTTTGATGGTTTAGAGTTTCCTGACTTGTATTTTTTTCAACCTAAAAAACTGTTTTTAATAAAAGGCGATTCCGTTGAAATTCAATATCTAAATTATGTTGATGACGAAATTGAGTTTGATTTAAAAGATATTCAAAAATCAAATAATTTAAAAACCCACGATTCTAAAAAACTTATCAAGGTAAAATTGAGCATCCATAAAGATGAATATTTTGAAAAAGTAAATAATCTATTGGAGCATATTCATAGAGGCGATATTTATGAAGCTAATTTTTGTCAGGAATTTTATGCTGAGAATACAGAAATTCCCCCTTTAGAAACTTATCAAAAATTAAATGATATTTCAAAACCCCCATTTGCTACTTTTTTAAAATGTGGTGATAAATACGTATTATCAGCATCTCCTGAGCGTTATTTAAAAAAGGAAAAGAACACTATTATTTCGCAGCCTATAAAGGGCACAGCAAAACGTTCTGAGGATTTAGAAGAAGATAAATTGTTAAAAATCAATTTGTTTAATGATGAAAAAGAACGTAGTGAAAATATAATGATTGTCGATTTGGTGAGAAACGATTTGTCTAAAACAGCTGTAAAAGGTAGTGTAGAAGTGGAAGAACTCTGTAAAATTTACACGTTTGACCAAGTGCATCAAATGATTTCCACAGTAGTTTCAAAAGTTGAACTGCATACACATCCTGTTGACATTGTTAAAAGTACATTTCCAATGGGAAGTATGACAGGTGCACCAAAAATTTCAGCCATGAAAATAATTGAAGACTTAGAAGAAACCAAACGCGGACTATATTCTGGAGCCATTGGGTATTTTTCGCCCGAAAACGACTTCGATTTTAGTGTGGTTATCCGAAGTATTTTATACAATAGCACAAAAAAATATGTATCCTATTCCGTAGGTGGAGCCATTACAGCAAAAAGTGACCCACTTAAAGAATATGAAGAGTGTTTGGTTAAGGCTAAAGCCATGCGTCAGGTTTTAGAAAATTAGTTTACATGGTCATTAAAGTTTTTTTTAATTTCGTCAAAAATAAGTTCTATTCGCTTGATTTCAATCGTTTTTATTTGTGAAATCTCTTCAAAACTTAATTTCCCAAAAACATATAGATCCACAATATTTGAAACATTTAAAGGCAGCCAACTATATAAGTTTCCCAATGCTTTTTTTGAGTTGTCTAAGGTTAAATCTTGTTTGTTAAAAGCATTTAAAATAGAACTATTATTGTCGTCGTATAAAAAGAGATGCTGGTGTTTATTGTGTTGTTTGTATGATATATCATTTAGTTCTTCCGTCATAATATAGTCTAAGTCATCGTCAATAGTATAATTTTCTTCTAAATCATCTAATTCTTCTTGTAAAATAGAAGTAGTGCTCATTGTTTTATTATGAAAAGCTTCTTTTTTAAAAAGCGTATATAAATCGGCATCTACAATTTTAAATAGTTTAAGTTTTATATCTGAAGTATCGTTGTCTATATTATATCCATTTTCAAATAATTTTATAATACTTTCGTCAATAATACCATTGGAAGTGTACATGTTTTTAGGTAAAATTTTCATAGACTCTCCAATATATATTCTATGCTTAACGTAGGGATGTAAATGATGCGTAGCTGAAATCACTTTTTTATTAAAAGCAGTTTGAGTGGCTTTGTCGTTTAATTTTTCTAAAGAATTCATATATCAATCATTTAAAATTAACCCTTAAAAGGTACTAAATTTTACAATTTTAAACCAAAATAAATGTTATTTTAAATAGTATTTAACAGTCTTTTTTCAAAAGGCATTATTGTATATTTGACCTATGTTTTTACAATTTCAACAGCATATAAATTCGCACTTATCATTCTTGAAAGAACATAAAATTTTAATTGCTATTTCAGGAGGTAAGGATAGTGTGGTATTAACTCATTTATGTCATAAATTAAAATTGAATATATCGTTAGTTCACTGTAATTTTAATTTGAGAGGAATAGAAAGTGATGGTGATGAAGAATTTGTTTTGCAATTGGCAGAAGATTTAGATTTAGAAGTATTTATTGAAAGTTTTGATACAGAGACATATGCTAAAGAACAAAAATTATCTATTCAGTTAGCTTGCCGTGAGTTGCGTTATCATTGGTTTGCCGAATTGGCAGAACAGTTAAAGTTTGACTATGTTTTAACGGCGCATCATGCTGATGATAATTTGGAAACTTTTTTAATAAATTTTATTAGAGGCACTGGTTTAGAAGGGTTAACGGGGATTCCAGAAGTTAATGGTTTGTTTGTTAGACCAATTTTGTCTTTTTCTAGCGAAGATATTAATAGCTTTGCAAAAGCTAATCAAATAAAGTGGCGGGATGACAGTAGTAACGCTTCTAAAAAATACTTGCGTAATAAATTAAGGCATGATATTATTCCTATTTTAAAGGAAATGAATCCGCGCTTATTACAAAGTTTTCAAAACACGCAAAATAACCTAAAAGAATCAACAGAAATCGTTAAAGAACGTATGGATGATTTTTTAGCCAAAGCAATAGTAAGCATTGATGAAAATGAAGTGAAATTTAATATTTCAGAATTTAAAAAATTGAAGAATCCAAAGCCTTACTTATACGAATCTCTTAAAGAATTTGGTTTTACGCAGTGGGGGGATATTTTAAATTTATTAGATGCGGAAACAGGGAAGCAAGTGTTTTCTGAAAATTATAGACTGATAAAAAACAGAGCGCACTTATTGTTAAGTGAAATTGCGAAAAGTGTAAATAAGTCAATGTTAATTTCTGAAAAAGACAAGCAAATTCAAACCCCTTTTGGTACCTTGTTCTTTGATGAAAATGATGAGAGTCCAAATGATGTGTTTTCTGAAAGGCAAAACAATGTTATTTTTGTTGATAAAAATCAATTAAAATATCCATTAACCATAAGAAAATATGAAGAAGGTGATGTATTTTATCCATTTGGTATGATTGGAAAAAAGAAGTTAAGCAAATACTTTAAAGATGAAAAGTTATCGCTTTTAGATAAAGAAAAAGTATGGGTGCTTTGTTCTGGAAATGATATTGTATGGGTTGTTAATAGGCGAGCTGATAACCGGTTTAAAGTTACAAAAAACACCAAAAATATTCTAAAAATAGCACTTAAATAGCACTGTTTACTCAAGGGGTCTGCTTCAAGAGCGGTTGAGAGGAGTATCTCATTACGATAAATTAAAAACACCATTTTGAAATTACAAGGACAAATAGTAGATATACAACACAAACGCATTTATAAAGGTGAAATTACCTTTGAAAATGGAAAAATAATATCGATTGACAAAAAACAGCATGATATTAGTAACTACATACTCCCTGGTTTTATTGATGCTCATATTCATATTGAAAGTTCCATGTTGGTGCCTAGTGAATTTGCTAAATTAGCTGTAAAATATGGTACTGTTGCAACGGTTTCTGACCCGCATGAAATAGCAAATGTTTTGGGTGTTATGGGTGTTGAGTTTATGGTAGAAAACGGTAAAAAAGTACCTTTTAAATTCAATTTTGGAGCTCCATCTTGCGTACCTGCAACTCATTTTGAATCGGCTGGTGCTGTGATAGATTCTGATGATATAAAAAAACTTCTTGAAAACCCAGATATTAAGTATCTCGCAGAGATGATGAACTACCCAGGTGTTTTATTTGATGATGCTGCTGTTTTGAAAAAAATAGCTTGGGCAAATTATTATAATAAACCTATCGACGGACATGCGCCAGGGATAAAAGGTAACGATATTTCCAAATATATTGATGCAGGAATATCTACAGATCATGAGTGTTTTACCTATGAAGAAGCTTTAGAAAAACTTCAAAAGGGTATGAAAATATTAATAAGAGAAGGGAGTGCGGCTAAAAATTTTGAAGCATTAATAGATTTATTACCAAAATATTTTGAAAACATGATGTTTTGTAGTGATGACAAGCATCCTGATGATTTGCTGATTGGTCATATCAACCAACTTTGTTCTCGAGCGGTATCTAAAGGGATAGATGTGTTTAAGGTGTTGCAAGTAGCATGTATAAATCCAGTAAGTCATTATAATTTAGATGTTGGTTTGTTAAAAATAAATGACGATGCAGATTTCATTGTTGTCGAAGATTTAAAAGATTTTAATACCCTTCAAACTTATATTAATGGCGAGTTGGTTTTTGATAAAGGAATTTCTTTAATAGAGACTATTTCGTTTAAAAACTTGAATAATTTTAATTGTAATACGAAAGAGGTGTCGGATTTTAAAATAGCATCTTCAACTCAAAAAATCCGAGTTATTGAAGCTTTGGAAGGCCAATTAGTAACAAATGAACTTGTAGAAGAGGCCTTAATTGAAAATGGAAATTTGGTATCCAATGTAGAAAAAGATATTTTGAAAATAACGGTTGTTAATCGCTATCAAAATCAAAAACCTGCGATGGCTTTTATTAAAAATTTTGGGTTAAAAGAAGGTGCTATTGCGTCGTCAGTTGGTCATGATTCTCATAATATTATTGCTGTTGGCGTTTCAGATGAAGCTATTTGTAAGGCTGTGAATTTAATCATAGAAAATAAGGGAGGTATTTGTGCGGTTTCCAATTTTAAAGAAAAAATTGTCTCGCTTCCTGTGGCTGGTATTATGAGTGATAAAAATGGGGGAATTATTGGAAAGCAATATGCTGAACTTGATGATATGGCAAAGCAGATGGGATCCAATTTACACGCTCCATTTATGACCCTGTCATTTATGGCATTATTAGTTATTCCTACACTTAAATTGAGTGATAAAGGTTTGTTTAATGGAAGCGATTTTAAATTTATACCTCTAGAAGTTTAGTGAGAATTATTATTATGATTTAAGATAATAAATAAAGCCTACCATTAGTAAACTATGATATTTGAATTTAAAATATCAACAGACTGTGATAGAAAATTATGAAATATGCCAATATTAGAACCTAGTTATTCACCGCGATTTTACTTTAAAAACGGATTTGTGTCAACTGTATATTCTGGTTTAGTTCGGCGTGTTGAACTCATACAGGAACGAGAACGTATTACTTTAAATGATGGCGATTTTTTAGATTTAGATTGGAGTTTTTCTGAAGAAAAAACAAATAAACTTATCATTTTATTACATGGTTTAGAAGGGAATGGACAACGCCCTTACATGAAAGGAGCAGCAAAATTATTTAACAACAATAATAGTGATGCAGTTTGTGTTAATTTTAGAGGTTGTAGTGGTGAAGATAACTTGAAATTTAGAAGTTATCATTCTGGTGCTACAGAAGATTTAGAAGCTGTAATACAACATGCTATTTTTGAAAAAAAATATACTGAAATTTACTTAAAAGGGATCAGTTTAGGTGCTAATATTATTTTGAAATATTTAGGAGAAAGGCATGATATTCCTAAAGAAGTTAAGGCTGCAATTGCGGTTTCTGTACCTTGTTATTTGGCAGGTTCAGCAAAAGAATTGCATACATTTAAAAATAAATTATACCATGATCGATTTTTAAAACATTTAGTAAAAAGATTAAAAATTAAACAAGAGCGGTTTCAAGATTTATTGAGTTTAGAAGCGTTAAATTCTATAAAGATATTGGCAGATTTTGATAATGTATACACTTCAAAAGCACATGGTTTTAAAGATGCACAAGACTATTATGAAAAAAGTAGTTGTTTACAGTTTCTACCAAATATTCAAACACCATCACTAATTATTAATGCGCTAAACGATTCGTTTTTATCTCCCGAATGTTACCCAGTAAAAGAAGCAAAAAGCAATCCAAACCTTTTTTTAGAAATGCCTAAGCAAGGTGGGCATTCAGGTTTTGTAGATAGAAAAAATGTCTATTACAATGAAAAACGAGCTTTGGAGTTTGTGACTTCAATATAACTTAGTTGTTGTGTAAAGGTTTGTGCTTTTATTGGAAGTTGAGTCTTGAATAGATATACCATCAATTAATTCGGTTTTATTCATTTGTTGCAGAGTGGTTTATGAAGTTAATTCATCTCCATTAATGATTTTTTTGTTGACTATGTAAATGTAACTGTTGAAATAAAAAGTATGGCAATAAATAATAACATTTCCATTATGTTTATTTTATAATGAATTAAACCAGTACGTTTTGAGTATGTTGTTTTAATTATTATAATATTTTTAATAAAAAAATATTATAATAATTAAAATTATGTTAAAAAATTATTAATACCTAAAATCGACTTCGTTTTTTTCTATTTTAAACAACTAAATATAAATAATTTTTAAAAAAAATAACCATGCCAACCTTTACTTTAAAAATTAATAACAAAATACATTCTGTTGAAGCAGATATGGACACTCCATTACTTTGGGTTTTAAGAGATCAAATAGACCTTGTAGGAACAAAATTTGGCTGTGGAATAGGACAATGTGGGGCTTGTACTGTTCATGTCGATGGCAATGCAATGCGGAGTTGTTTATTGCAAGTATCACAAGCAGTAGGCATGAATATAACAACCATCGAGGGTCTTTCTGAAGATGGAAAACACCCTGTTCAAGAAGCTTGGAAAGAAATTGATGTACCACAATGTGGTTATTGCCAAGCAGGACAAATTATGACAGCATCGGCTTTTTTAAATAGAAACCCAAATCCTAGCAATTCAGAAATTAGAAATGCTATGCACGGAAATATTTGTAGATGCGCCGCTTACAATAGTATAGAAAAAGCAGTAAAAGTAGCTGCTGATAAATTAAGTTAATTAAAAAAACACTTCTTAAAAATGGAAACAAAAAAACAAATTATATTTAGCAGAAGATCGTTTTTAAAAACATCAACTTTAGCCAGTGGCGGTATGCTTATAGGGTTTAATTTATTTAATGCTTGTAAATCGGATGTCGCACCACCAATAGATTTAAGTCAGTTAAATTATGATGATTTTAATGCATTTATAAAAATTTCATCAGAGGGTAAAGTCACAATATTTTCACCAAACCCTGAAATAGGTCAAGGGGTAAAAACATCAATGCCAATGATTATAGCCGAAGAATTGGATGTGCCTTGGAAAGATGTTTATGTGGTGCAAGCTCCTTTAGACACTAAAAATTACACACGCCAAGTAGCAGGAGGTAGTGGCTCTATACGAGCTTCATGGGAACCATTAAGACAAACAGGTGCAACGGCAAAGCAAATGTTAATTAAAGCAGCTGCTATAAGATGGGGAGTAGATGTAACAGAATGTAGTGCAACAGAAGGTGTTATAAGTAATGCTAAAGGAGAAAAATTAGGTTATGGTGATGTAGTTAAAGAAGCAGCGGTATTAGAAGTGCCAGAAAATATTACTTTAAAAGATCCCAAAGATTTTAAAATTATAGGAAAAGGAAAAGGGAATGTAGATATTGATAAAATTATTACAGGAAAGCCTTTGTTTGGTTTAGATTACAAAGAAGAAGGTATGTTATATGCCTGTGTGTTAAGACCGCCAGCATTTGGACAGATATTAGATTCTTATGATGATTCTATGGCAAGAAACATCCCAGGAGTAGTAGATGTTATAACCATTGGGGAAAAGGCTCGTGCCATCTTAAATGTTGAAAAACCGAATTGGTCTGCGCAAATGAGCAAAAGTGATAAGGTTGTAGTGTTAGCAAAAAACACTTGGGCGGCTATAAAAGGTAAAAAGGCTATTAAAGCTGTATGGAAAGTAAGTACTAAATTAGAAAGCACTGAAGATCATGATGTTATATTAAATGATTTGCTTAACGGCAATACCTTTGACAATCGAAGAAAAGATGGTGATGTTAAAAAGGCATTTGCTGAAGCAGATAAAGTCATTGAGCGCGTCTATGAAGCTCCTTTTTTACCGCATAATCCTATGGAACCTATGAACTTCTTTGCTAATGTAACGCCTGAAAAGGTGCACTTGGTTGGTCCGGTTCAAACACCGGAAGCAGCACAAAAAGTTGTTAGTGAGATGTTAAGACGAGATCTGGAGGATATTCATTTAGAAATGACTAGAATGGGTGGTGGTTTTGGCAGACGATTATATGGGGATTTTGTTTATGAAGCAGCCGAAATTTCCGCCAAGGCAAAGAAGCCTATAAAAATGATGTCTACACGGGAAGATGATATGACAACTGGTGTTTACAGACCTTCTACAAAGTACAAGTTTTCAGCATCTATTAAGGAAGGAAAAATAACAGGCTATCATTTAAAAGATGCGGCAGTAAACAACAACTTGTATAAACCAATTACAACCTTTTTTCCAGCAGGGTCTATTGAAAACTTTCAAGTAGATAGTGTTAACTACAAAAGCAATATAACTACAGGTGCTTGGAGAGCGCCTATTACTAATTTTTTAGCATTTGCAGAACAAAGTTTTTTTGATGAGCTTGCAGAAGAACTCGGAATAGATTGTGTGCAGTTGCGTATGGATTTAATGGAAAAAGCTAAACAAAATCCAGAGGCAAACATTAGTTATGAACCAGCACGTTTGCAGGATGTTTTAAAATTAGCTGCTGAAAAAGCGAACTGGGGGAATGTAGCTAAAAATGTTTACCAAGGAGTATCTGCGTATTATAGTCATGCCAGCTATGTAGCAGAAATAGCAGATGTTGTTATAGAAAATAAAGAACCAATTGTGAAGAGGGTAACTTGCGCTGTAGATTGTGGTATTGTAGTTAATCCTTTAGGTGCTATGAATCAGGCAAAAGGGGGGGTTATTGATGGTTTAGGCCATGCACTATATGCAGATTTTAGTATTAGTAATGGTATTCCTCAATCCAATAATTTTAATTCATATCAGCTTATTCGTATGGGGCAAACACCAAAAGTTGATGTGTATTTTGTAGAAAGTGATGTTAATCCAACAGGGCTTGGAGAGCCAACTTTACCTCCTATAGGCGCTGCTGTAGCAAATGCTATTTACAAGGCTACAGGGAAAAGACTTTATAAGCAACCTTTCATGAGCAATTTAATTTTAGATAAAGTCACAGGGTAATTTTTTATGACTCATGAATTTAAAAATATAATTGAGGAAGCTACTAAAGCTAAAATACATGGATTAAAATCTGTTTTGGCGTCGGTCGTAGATTTGGATGGGTCATCTTACAGACGCCCTGGAGTTAGAATGCTCATTCTTGAAAATGGAAACATGGTTGGAGCAGTAAGCGGTGGTTGTGTTGAAAAGGAAATTTTATTGCAATCTGAATCTGTTTTTAAAACTTCTAAACCTAAAATGATGACTTACGATGGTAGATATCGTTTGGGTTGTGAGGGTGTTTTATATATTCTGTTAGAAGAAGTCGCTTTTGATGAGGCTTTTGAGTCGTCTTTCTTTAAATGTTTGAATAAAAGGATATCGTTTGATATTATTTCTCGGTATGAAAAGAAAGCGGGATTTTATAAAGGTTTAGGGTCTGAAGTGAAAATTGGAGAAAATTATTTCTCTATTTCAAATAAAACCTCAAAAAATGCAGATAGCTTAATTTTTTGTCAAGTAATGCCCCCGTGTTTTAAATTAATAATCATTGGGGCGGAACATGATGCGGTGCAATTATGTAAATACGCATACTTAACGGGTTGGGAAGTGACTATCGTTGCAGGAGTTAAAGAGCATAAATCGATTAAAGAATTTCCAGGGGCTAATAAGTTTATGGCGTGCGCACCAGAGGATATAGATGTTACTAATGTTGATAATCAGACAGCTATTGTATTAATGACTCATAATTTTGCATACGACTTACGATTTTTGGTGGCTATAAATAAAACACAGCCTATTTATATTGGATTATTAGGTCCAAGCAAAAGAAGAGATGATTTATTATCTCAGTTTATAGAATATTGTCCAGACATATCAGATGAATTTTTAGAATCTGTTTATGGACCTGCTGGTCTTAATATAGGTTCAGAAACATCTCAGGAAATAGCGGTGTCTATTGTTTCAGAGATTTTATCGGTAGCTCGAAAAGAGGAGCCAATTTTTTTAAGTAAAAAAGCAGGTAGGATTCACTCAAAGGATTAAAAAATGTTATGTTTAACAAAACCCAAATGATAGCAACTGTAATTTTAGCGGCTGGTGCTTCAAAACGAATGGGAGTACCTAAGCAATTGTTAAAATGGGGTGATAGTACATTATTAGAGCATGCTATAGTTCAGGCTTTACAATTGAATACTATAGAGGTTATAGTGGTATTGGGGGCAAATTTTAATCGTATAAAACCACAAATAGAACATTATCCTATAACTATTTTAAATAATAAAAATTGGGAAGTAGGTTTAGGAAAATCTATTGCATTTGCTGTAGAATATCTAATAAAATCTAAACGTTCTATAGAAGGTGTTCTTATTACATTAGCTGACCAGCCATTTATAGAAAGCTCTTTTTTGAATCTTTTAATTGATGGTTTTTTGCCGAACAAAAGCCAAATTATAGCGACATTATATGAGGATGCAAAACAAGGAGTTCCTGTACTTTTTTGTAAAAAATACTTCAATGAATTATCTTATTTGAATGATGATATTGGTGCCAAAGTGCTTTTGGAAAAGCATGGAGTTGAGGTTAAAGTTTTCAAACCAAAAATAGAAAATATCGATATGGATTTTAAAATAGACTATAATTATTTCTACAATAAGAATTTCAAGAAGTAGTTTGTCTCTTTTTTAACTTAGTTAATTTAGATAATCATTTTGTTGGTTTTAACCTACTATTCTTTTTCACTTAAATATATGAGTAAATCTCCCATTAATAAAGCAAATACACCAGAATCGTTTAATGATTTAAAAATAAAAACGCCACCAACAAGTACAGCAGGGTTTGAAGCGTTGAAAGTGGCTTTTGGACATGCAATAAAATACATGAAACTTACAGATACATTTAAAATTTCCTTAAAAATGAATCAAAAAGGAGGTTTTGATTGTCCGGGTTGTGCATGGCCAGATCCAGATGATGAACGTTCTACATTGGGAGAATATTGTGAAAATGGTTTAAAAGCTATTGCAGAAGAGGCGCAAAATAAATTAGTTACGGCGGATTTTTTCTTAAAACATTCAGTAGATGAATTAGCAGGATTATCTGATTTTGAAATAGGAAAATCAGGACGTTTGGCTGAACCTATGTTTTTGGAGGAAGAAGCCACACATTATAAACCTATTTCTTGGAAAGATGCTTTTAATAAAGTTGGAAAACACTTAAATGCACTTTCTCATCCTGATGAAGCTGTATTTTATACTTCGGGAAGAACCACCAATGAAGCCGCTTTTTTATATCAATTGTTTGTTCGAGAGTTTGGAACGGCTAATTTACCTGATTGTTCCAATATGTGCCATGAAGCAAGTGGGGCTGCATTAAGTGAAACTTTAGGAGTGGGCAAAGGTTCTGTGGTTTTGGATGATTTGTATAAAGCAGATTTGGTTATGGTTATTGGGCAAAATCCCGCTACGAATCATCCTAGAATGTTATCAGCTTTAGAGAAATGTAAAAATAATGGTGGAAAAATTATAGCTATTAATCCGTTACCTGAAGCTGGGCTAATGAAGTTTACCAATCCGCAGAACCCCATAAAATTATTAACTGGCGGAACAAAACTTGCAGATGTATTTGTGCCCATCACTATTAATGGAGATGTAGCTTTTACCAAAGCGGTACTTCTTAAGTTATTAGAAAAAGAAGAAGCAGAAGGTCATGTTTTTGATAAAGCCTTTATTGAGAAGCATACATACGGGTATCAGGCTTTTGTGGATAATTTAAAAATGTATGATTTTAATGAGTGTTTAAAATTATCTGGAATTTCAAAAAATATTTTCGATGAAGCTTTTAATTTAATCCTTAATAGTGACAACATTATTATTTGTTGGGCTATGGGGTTAACGCAGCATGAAAATGCGGTTGATAATATTCGAGAATTAGTTAATTTATTATTATTGAAAGGGAGTATAGGAAAAGAGGGGGCTGGTACCTGTCCAGTTCGTGGACATTCTAATGTCCAAGGCGATAGAACGGTTGGTATCTGGGAAGCTGCTCCTCAAGCTTTTTTAGATAAAATAGAAGCTAAGTATGGATTTAAACCTACATCAAAACACGGTTATTCTGTTATTGATGCTATAAAAGCTATGAATGAAGGCAAAGCAAAAGTGTTTTTTGGACTAGGAGGTAATTTTATTTCAGCGGTACCAGATACCAATTATTCAGCAAAAGGATTGGCAAATTGTAATTTAACAGTTCATGTAAGCACAAAATTAAATCGCTCGCATTTAGTAACAGGAAAGGAAGCTTTGATTTTGCCTTGTTTAGGACGGTCAGAAAAAGATTTTCAAAAATCGGGACAGCAAATGCAAAGTGTAGAAAATTCTATGGGAGTTGTGTCTTCTACTAAAGGTGTTTTAGAGCCTTGTTCAAATTCGTTAAAGAGTGAGGTAGCTGTGGTTTGTAATATTGCCTATGCTACTTTAAAAGATAGAACAAAAATAAATTGGTTAAATTACGTAGATGATTATAGCTTGGTCCGAGAAGATATTCAGGAAGTGGTTGAAGGGTTTCAAGATTATAACCAACGATTAAATCAGCCTTCAGGATTTTATTTGCCAAATGGCGCCAGAAAAAGGAAGTTTAAAACTGCAACAGGAAAAGCTAATTTTTCTATAAATAAACTTCCTAATTGGAAACTTAAAGATTCTGAATTAATTATGATGACCATTCGTAGTCACGATCAATTCAATACGACAATTTATGGTTTGAATGATCGTTACCGGGGCGTTTTTAATGAAAGACGTATTATTTTTATGAATAGAGAAGATATAAAAGAGCGTGGTTTGCAAGAACAGCAGGTTGTTAATTTAAAATCGGAATTTAATGGGGTTGTTAGAAAAGCCAATCACTTTAAAGTGGTAGGTTATGATATTCCCAAAAACTGTTGTGCTACGTATTTTCCAGAAACCAATGTGTTAGTATCAATTGATAGTTATGCACACACTGCTAAAACACCAGCTTCTAAAAGTATTATTATAACTGTTTCAGTTGAATAGGATAAGCTGAGTTTTTCATATTTTAATTAGAGTTTTATTACAGATACTTATTTGTAGACCATGTAAATTTGTTAAATCTATAATAATACTTAGTTTTTTATAAATAACAAGCTTAATTCATATTAAAAACTAAGTATTTTTACTTATATTTGTGTGGTAAATAAGTAAAGATGAAAAAAATTGTTGTTGTGGGTAATGGTATGGTCGGTTATAAATTTTGTGAAAAATTTGTTTCTCAAACTAATTCAAAATCATTTAAGATTACAGTTTTTGGCGAAGAGCCTAGGCCTGCCTATGACCGTGTTCACTTAAGTGAGTATTTTGAAAACCAAGATGCTAAAGCTTTAGAAATGGCGTCAAGAGCTTGGTATGAAGAGCATGGAATTGAGTTGATTACTAATGAACGTATCACTCATATTCATCGGTCTTCAAAAAAAGTTTCAACGACTAAAGATTTGCATTATAAATACGATTACCTTGTTTTAGCAACAGGATCGTCTCCATTTGTGCCTAATATTCCTGGTATTGAAAAAAAAGGAGTTTTTGTATATAGAACCATTGAAGACTTAGAAGCTACATTAGCGTATGCTAAAAAAATTATAGGAAAAAGTAAAAAAGCAGTTAAAGCTGCAGTGCTTGGTGGCGGACTTTTGGGGTTAGAAGCAGCTAAGGCGGTTATGGATATGGGGTTTGAACCTCACGTTGTAGAATTTGCGTCTAAATTGATGCCAAGGCAATTGGATACAAGAGCAAGTAAAGTGCTTCAAGAAAAAATAGAGTCTTTAGGTATTCATGTGCACTTGTCTAAAGCTACCAATAAAATTCTTGGTAATGACGTTATTACGGGTATGGAATTTGGTGAGTATGATAAAATTGATGTAGAAATGTTGGTGGTTTCTGCTGGTATTAGGCCTCGTGATGAACTCGCAAAAACTTGTGATTTGAAAATGGGTGTTCGTGGAGGGATTATTGTTAATAATAGAATGCAGACTTCAGACCCTGAAATTTATGCTATTGGTGAAGTAGCGCTATATAATAATATGATTTATGGTTTGGTGGCACCTGGCTATGATATGGCGGGTGTAGCTGTTGATCAAATTGTTGGTGATTCTAAAGAAAGGATGTCTAGTGCTATTGATATGTCAACGAAGCTAAAATTAATAGGTGTAGATGTGGCAAGTTATGGAGAGCCTTTCATGCCCGTAGAAAAAGGGTATTCTATTATTTACGAAAATAAAACCAAAAACTTGTATAAACGAATTAATATTAGTCATGATGGAAAAAAACTTTTGGGAGGCATTTTAGTTGGAGATGCGTCAGATTATAATATGTTTCATCAAATATATCTAAACGGATTGCCAATTCCTGAAGATGCTGAGGAGTTGATTTTAGGAAGTAGGGGTGAAGGTGGTTCGTCTTTTGGAAGCGTGTTGGATATTCCAGATGCAGCTCAAGTGTGTTCTTGCGAAAGTGTAACCAAAGGGGATATCTGTTGTTTAATAAATGAAGGTGATTGTGATAATTTAGGTGATGTTATAGCAAAAACTAAAGCAACTACAGGCTGTGGTGGTTGTAAGCCCATGGTTGTAGATTTAGTGAACGAAACCCTCAAATCTCAAGGAAAGGAAGTTAAAGAAACCCTTTGTGAGCATTTTAGTTTTAACCGACAGGAATTATTTGATTTAATAAAAATTAATAAGGTTAAAGATTATGATGAGGCTTTGAATTTATTTGGTGAAGGCGATGGTTGTGAGGTTTGTAAACCCGCCTTGGCGTCTATCTTTGCTACTATAACAATGGAAACACCTAATAAACAAGTGGCTATTCAGGATACAAATGATCGGTTTTTAGCAAATATTCAACGTAACGGAACGTATTCGGTAGTGCCCAGAATTGCAGGAGGGGAAATTACGCCAGATAAATTAATAGTTATTGGTCAAGTAGCTAAGAAGTATGATTTGTACACTAAAGTAACTGGTGGTCAGCGTATCGATTTGTTTGGTGCACAACTGCATGAGTTGCCATTAATATGGAAAGAATTGATTGATGCTGGTTTTGAAAGCGGACATGCC
Source organism: Pseudalgibacter alginicilyticus (assembly GCF_001310225.1). Taxonomy (GTDB): domain Bacteria; phylum Bacteroidota; class Bacteroidia; order Flavobacteriales; family Flavobacteriaceae; genus Pseudalgibacter; species Pseudalgibacter alginicilyticus. The sequence continues at coordinate 224,460 of NZ_CP012898.1, forward strand.
TACGGAAAATCATTACGTACTGTTAAAAGCTGTGTTGGTTCAACTTGGTGTCGTTATGGTATGCATGAAAGTGTCACTTTTGCAATCGAAATTGAAGATCGTTATAAAGGGTTGCGCTCACCTCATAAATTAAAAGGAGGTGTTTCAGGTTGTATTCGTGAATGTGCTGAGGCTAGAGGAAAGGATTTTGGGTTGATAGCTGTTGATGGCGGATGGAATTTATATGTCTGTGGAAATGGTGGAGCAACACCTAAGCATGCCGTGCTTTTTGCCGAACAATTGGATGACGAAACAGTTGTTAAATATTTAGATAGATTTTTAATGTTCTATATACGTACAGCAGGGCCACTGGTAAGAACAGCACCGTGGTTGGATAAACTTGAGGGAGGTATAGAGTATTTAAAACAAGTGGTTATTGAGGATTCTTTAGGGATTGCTGAAGAATTAGAAGAAGAAATGAAAGGACTTATTAATAAGTATGAATGTGAATGGAAACAAGCTATTGAAAACCCCGAAATGATGAAGCGCTTTAAGCATTTTGTTAATTCCGATGATACGGACGATAACTTGGTATTTGTACCGATGCGTGATCAAAAAATGCCAAAAGCTTGGAATTAAATACTGTGAAAACACAGGAATTGAAAGCTAGCCTGTTGCATGTGATAGGCTGCAGTTTAAAATAAAAACTAAATAAGTTAAGATAAACATTCTATAACAATGCAAAATATAATAGAACAATATAAATCGGTTTCAGAAGTCAATGTTACAACATGGTTCGAGGTTGGGGAAGTTAGTGATTTTCCTAAAAATTCAGGTGCTTGTATAAAATATAAAACCAAGCAGATTGCTGTTTATAATTTTGCGAGAAAAAATTCATGGTATGCTTGTCAGAATTTATGCCCTCATAAAATGGAGATGGTTTTATCATTAGGAATGATTGGGGATAAGGATGGAGTAGCAAAAGTAGCTTGTCCAATGCATAAAAAGAATTTTTCGTTGAAGGATGGTTCAAATTTAGCAGGAGATGATTTAAAAATAGCAGTTTATCCAGTTAAAATTAAAGATGGAAATGTGTATATTGGCTTTGAAGATTAACATTTAAAATCAATGACCATGAAGCCAACAAAATTTGAAAGTGCTATTATATTAATAGATCAAAAAAATTCAGAAGACATCAATACCTATAGTGTATACGGAATTGATTACTCTAAAGAATTATTATACTCACATAGGATGTCTCAAAAACTATTACAGTTTGAGCCAGAAGCTTCGGAAGCATTGCAAATTGCAGCACGTGCTCAACATATTTGCAGATGGAAAATAGCTAGGAATGAATATCCTATGGATAGAGTGGGCTATTTAAAATGGCGAGAAACCTTAAAGAAAATGCATGCCGATATTACTGCCGAAATTTTGGAACAAGTGGGTTATGATTCTGAATTTATTGAACGTGTATCCTTTTTAATTAATAAAAAATTGATTAAAAAAGATGAAGGCAGCCAAACTATTGAAGATGTTATTTGTTTGGTTTTTTTAGAATTTTATTTTGAAGACTTTGCTGCAAAGCATTCAGAAGAAAAAATAATTGATATTCTTCAAAAAACATGGAAAAAAATGTCTGAAAAAGGACATGCTGAAGCGTTAAAATTAAGTTATTCAGATACAGATTTAGAATTGATAAAAAAAGCATTAGCTTAAAAGTTTTTCATACATGAGTAGTAAAGGCAATTCATTAGATCAACGTACTTTTAAAAAATTAAGAAAGTTGTATATCATTGCCTTAAGTGCTATTGCACTAACTGTAATTACAAGTCAAATATTTGTTAGAAAGTATCTCAACAATCAGCAAAGTGACTCTTCTGTTATAAATGTAGCAGGAAGGCAGCGGATGTTAAGTCAAAAATTAACTAAAGAAATTCTGTTGTTTTCATTGGCTACTTCAAAAGAAAATAAATTAGAACTTAAAGATAAATTAAAAGAAACTTTGTTTTTGTGGGGTGTATCGCATCGTGCGCTTCAAAACGGGAATGATAGTTTGGGGTTACCAGGTAATAATAGTATGGTTATTACTGACATGTTCAGTAAATTAAACCCTGTTTTTAATACGATTAATGAGTCTACAAAAAAAATAATTGTAGCAATTGAAAAAAATCCATCTATTTCTTTAAATGCTTTGCGAGATGATTTTGAAAAAGTGATTCAAAGTGAGGATGATTTTTTAAGGATAATGGATCAGATTGTGAATCAATATGATTTGGAGGCTGATGCCAAAGTGAGTTGGCTAAGAAAGTTGGAAATGTTTTTAATGTTTTTAACTTTATTTATTTTATTAGCAGAATTATTATTTGTGTTTTGGCCTACAGCTGTGGCAGTTAAAAATAGTTTGGCTGAATTATTAGCAGCTGAAAAAAGAGCTAAAAAAATGGCTTTTGATGCGGATGTTCTGAGTGCAGCAAAAGAAAAATCTGTTAAAGAATTAAGAGCTTTAAGTCATGCTATGGATGAGACTTTGCTGTTTGCGCGTATTCATGCTAATGGCACTATTGTTCATATGGGGAATAAGTTTTCAAGATTATTTAAGTTTAGTAAATTTAATTTAAGCTTAAATTTTGCAGAGGTGCTTTCTTCCAATGAAAAAGAACAATTAGTTATCGAGAATTTAATAACTAATTATAAAAATACAGGGTGGCAAGGCGAAGTAAAAGCACTAACGAAAGATGGAAAAGATGTTTGGTTAGAAATGGCTATTATTCCATTCAATCCTTCAGATGATAAATCTGAATTGTTAATTATTGCATCAGAAATAACCGATAGAAAAGAAGCGCAGTTGGAAATTGAGCGTCTCATTAAAGAAAGTTTTGAGGAAAAAATGAGTCAGCAAAAAATTATTTCCAGTAAAATTATTGAAAATCAAGAAAATGAGCAAAATCGTATAGCTAAAGATGTGCATGATGGTATTGGTCAAATGTTAACGGGATTAAAATACAATTTAGAAAGTATTGATATTAAAGATATTGATAAAACAGCTGTTAAAATTGAGCATTTAAAAGAGTTAACGTCAAATATTATAAAAGGTGTGCGTACCGCAACGTTTAATTTGACTCCTCCTGAGCTTTCAGATCATGGTATTGTTCCGGCGTTAGCAAAATTGACTAAGGAATTGGCCAAGCTTACAGGGAAAAACATTATACTTTTTAATAAGAATGATTTTAATAAAAGGTTAGACTCACTTATTGAAATTAATATTTATAGAATTGTTCAAGAAGCTATTAATAACGCAATAAAATATGCAGAATCTGACCATATTATTGTGTCAATTTCCAGTAGTAGAAATATACTTAGTATTGTAATTGATGATAATGGAAAAGGGTTTGATCCAAGTAAAATTACAAACGTTAAGAATGGTGATGGTGGTATGGGAATGACTTTTATGAATGAACGCATAAAATATATTGATGGACGATTTTTTTTAAATTCAGAGATTAATAAAGGTACAAGAGTTACTTTAAATGTTCCAATTGCCGAAGATAAAGTAAGTAGTGTTACTTAATTTTTAATATATTTACACTATAAAATAAAATTGAAATGGATATTATAAAAGTAGTTTTAGCTGATGATCATGTTTTGGTAAGAGATGGTATTAAAGCACTTTTAGAGGATCAGTCTGGTATTCAGGTAATTGATGAGGCTTCCAATGGAAAAGAGGCTTTAGAAGTTATTCGTAACCGAAAACCAGATTTATTAATAGTTGATATTCGAATGCCTGAAATGAATGGTATTGAGGTTGTAGCTGAAATTACTAAAAACAATCTGGGAATAAAAGCACTTGTTCTTTCTATGCATGATTCAGAAGAATATGTAGTTAAAGCTATTGAAGCTGGCGCTGATGGATATTTGTTAAAAGGGGCGAGTAAAGATGAATTTTTAAAAGCTATTAATTCGATAGCTGCTGGCGGTAAGTATTTTACTGGCGATGTTTCAGCTATTATTATGAATCATTTTGTTTCAAATGGAAATTCATCTTCTGGGCATAATGTCACAAAAACAAAAAAAGAAGACCCGTTTAACCTTACTAAACGTGAAAAGCAAATTCTTAAATTGGTTCTACAATTAAAAAACAATAAGGATATTGCTGAGGAGCTTGATATTAGTAGAAGAACGGCGGAAGTGCACCGTTTTAATTTGATGAAAAAATTAGAGGTTAAAAATTTAATGGAGCTCACAAATAAATCTAAGGAGTTTCAATTAGTGTAAATATAAACGCTTTATTGTTATTAGATTACAGTATTAGTATTTTTTTTGGAAAGCATATTTATGTTTTCTAACATTCTTAAAATCTATTTATTCTTTATTTTATCAATTAACATGAATTTCTTAATCGCTTTTTGATAATTCTTTAAAATCATAAGCTTACAATTATTAATATAGTAATAATTAACAAATACTTATGTTGAATTGTGTTTTTTAAGTATAAATACTTAGTTTTGTAAGTATAAAAATACTTAATTATGAAAACAGTAACTTCAGAAAAGGCAACAAAATTAAATTTACTTGATTTAAAAAGTGTTTCAATCCGTACATTTTGGATAACGTCAATATCATTTTTCATGTGTTTCTTTGCATGGTTTGGTATTGTGCCGTTTATGCCAGATGTGGTTAAAGATTTAGGTTTAACACCAGATCAAAAATGGAATTCTATTATTTTGGCAGTATCAGGTACTGTTTTTGCACGTTTATTAATCGGTAAGTTATGTGATAAATATGGTCCTAGGCTGTGTTATACATGGCTATTAATTTTAGGTGCTGTTCCTGTTGTATTATGTGGATTAGTTCAAACTCCTCTTCAATTCTTAATTTGTAGATTGTTTATTGGGTTTATTGGTGCATCTTTTGTGATTACTCAAGTACATACATCTTTAATGTTTGCATCTAACATTGTTGGAACGGCTAATGCAACTTCGGCAGGTTGGGGTAATTTAGGAGGTGGAGCTAACCGGCTGGGTATGCCGTTAATTGCAGCAGCGGTTATTGGTTTTGGTGTTGCAGAAGGAGATGCTTGGCGATATTCTATGGTGATTGCTGGTGTTATTTGTTTCGTTATGGGAGTTATTTATTACTTTTTTACTCAGGATACACCTGAAGGAAATTATAAAGAATTGAGAGAAGCTGGAGAAGTAGTTGGTAAAAAGAAAGATGCTGTATCTTTTGTGTCAGTTCTTAATGATTATAGAATTTGGATTTTATTTTTAGTTTATGCGGCAAGTTTTGGAATTGAATTGACAGTGTATGGTACTATGGATGATTATCTACAGAATACTTTTCAATTGGAAAGGCTTACGGCAGGTAACATTGTTTTGTCTTTTGCTTTAATGAATATTTTTGCGAGGACTTTAGGTGGTTTTTTTGGTGATATGTTTGGGAAGTTGAAAGGATTAAGAGGCCGTGTGTTGTTCTTGTCATTTATATTAACTTTACAAGGCATTATGCTTGTGAGTTTCTCTGTTGCAACAAATTTGTATTTAGGTGTTGTTTTATTGATTTTGTTTAGTTTGAGTGTACAAATGGCAGAAGGAGCAACTTTTTCAGTAGTGCCATTTATTAATAAAAAAGCCATTGGGTCGGTTTCAGGAATTGTTGGAGCAGGGGGTAATGTAGGGGCTTTTTTAGCTGCATTTTTACTGAAATCTAAATCAGCTTTAGCTGAAGAAACGGCTATTGTAGCTAACCAAGGTTTAGGGGAAGGTGTTATAAAAGCAGCACAATCTGCAGCAGCATCTATGGCGGTTTCTAATGGTTATTTTGCAATTGGACTGGTTGTTGTTTTTGTTGGTGTTATAGCTTTGGCAATTAAGTTTTCTACAGAAGATGAAGAGTTGGTTCGTGTAAAAATAAATAAAGAGATAGAAAGTGAGTTACAGCCTATACAGGTGAAAAGTTAAATTTTAAGTTGTTTAAGTGGATTTACTTTTAACATTGTGAATTTAGAAAAAATCAGAATAATTATTAAAGTCATACTTGTTTGGTGTTGTGAAAAATTTTTAATTAGTATAAAAAGGTATTCTAAATGTTGAAAAACGAAGTGAAATCAACCTGTTCTTATTGTGGTGTTGGTTGTGGAATTATTATAAAAAAGGACACTAACGACAATGTGCTTGTTGAAGGAGATAAGGAACACCCTGTAAATAAAGGGATGCTCTGCTCAAAGGGAATGAATTTACACTACGTAGTAAATGATAGGTCTGATAGAATACTATATCCAGAAATGCGTTGGAGCCGATCGCATCCTCGTGAGCGCGTTAGCTGGAACGATGCTTTAGAAAGAGCTGCCAGTGTCTTTAAAGCTATTATAAAAAAACATGGACCAGATAGTGTTGGATTTTATGTATCAGGACAAAGTTTAACAGAAGAGTATTATATAGCCAACAAGCTTACCAAAGGGTTTTTAGGAACTAATAACATCGATACAAATTCTAGGTTGTGTATGAGTTCAGCTGTGGTTGGTTATAAAAAAACATTTGGAGAAGATAGTGTGCCTATTTCGTATGAAGATATAGAACTAGCCGATTGTTTTCTTATTGCGGGAGCTAATCCGGCATGGTGTCATCCTATTTTGTTCAGAAGGTTAGAAAAGCACAAAGAGGATAACCCCGAAGTTAAAATTATAGTAGTAGATCCTCGAAAAACAGATTCTGCTAATTTTGCCGATTTACATTTGCAGCTTATTCCAGGAACCGATGTTGTTTTGTATAATGCTATTGGTAGACGTTTGTTTGAACGTGGATTGATAGATGATGACTTCATTAAAAATCATACAGAAGGATTTAAAGATTATAAAGAACAAATATTTTCAACATCTGTAAAACAAGCATCAAAAATATGTGGTGTTCCTGAAAAGGATATTCGAAAAGCAGCCGATATTATTGGGCTTTCAAAAGGCTTTATAAGCATGTGGGCTATGGGGTTGAATCAAAGCGCCGTTGGGACGGATAAAAACTTTGCGCTTTTAAATTTATCGCTTATTACAGGACAGGTAGGTAAACCAGGTTCGGGGCCATTTTCCTTAACTGGTCAACCTAATGCTATGGGGGGGCGAGAAGTAGGCGGTATGGCTAATTTATTAGCAGTTCATAAAGATTTATTTAATCCGGAGCACCGACGGGAAGTTGCCCAATTTTGGGGTGTGGATAAAATATCTGATAAGGCAGGGTATACGGCCACAGAAATGTTTGATGCACTTGAAAAAGGAAAATTGAAAGCAGTTTGGATTGTTTGTACAAATCCATTAGTAAGCATGCCTAACACGCATCAAATTGAAAGAGCCATGAAAAACGCTAAGTTTATTGTTGTTCAAGATATATCTCATAAATCTGATACAGCAGCTTATGCCGATTTACTATTGCCGGCAGCAGGGTGGTTAGAAAAAGAAGGAACCATGACCAATTCTGAGCGTAGAATTTCTTATTTACCACAAGAAGTAAGACCTCCTGGAGAAGCTAAAGCAGATGTGGAAATATTTTGTGAGTTTGCCAAAAAAATGGGTTTCAGAGGATTTAATTATAACAGTTCAGAAGAAATATATAATGAGTATTGTTCCATGACTAAAGGAACAAATATTGATGTGTCATATTTAAATTATGATAGATTAAAAAACGAGGGCACATTTCAGTGGCCAGTGCCAGATTACAGGCATTCTGGTACAAAACGCCTTTTTGAAGATAAAAAATTTTATACGCCATCGCAAAAAGCTATTTTTAATATTCCGAAAAGTATTGAAAACACATCACCTAAAACGAATGACAATTACCCATTAATCCTAACAACAGGACGTGTTAGGGATCAATGGCATACCATGACTAGAACAGGAAAAGTGTCTCGATTGAAAACGCATTACCCAACCCCTGTTTTGGAAATAAATCCGATTGATGCCCATATAAACAAGATAAAAAATGGTGACATCACAGAAATAAAAAGTCAAAATGGTGTAGTTAGAGTTCGTGCCAGTATTACAGATAATATTAAAGAAAGTGTGGTTTTTCTGCCGATGCATTGGGGTAAAAAATTGCAAAGTGATTTGAATCGTGCTAATAATTTAACCAACACGATAGTAGATCCACAATCTAAAGAGCCTGATTTTAAATATACAGCGGTTTCAGTTAAAAAATATAAAAAACCAGTTGAAAAAATTATAGTTGTAGGTGCTGGTGCAGCGGCTTTTAGGTTTATTCAAAATTACCGTGATTATAATGAAAAAGATGAAATTCATGTATTTTCAAAAGAACCAAATCTTTTTTATAATCGTGTTTTGTTACCAGAATATGTCACTGAAGAGTTAAGTTGGGAACAACTTCTCAAGATAAAAAAATTAGAATTAGATAAACTAAATATAAAATTATACCCAGAAAGCTATATAATTAAAATAGATAAGGAATCTAAAGTTGTAACAGACAGTAATACTAATCAGCATACGTTTGATAAACTAATTTTGGCTACAGGTAGTAGGGCTTTTGTACCAAAGGATGTTCAAATTGATCTTCCGGGACGATTTACTATGCGAGATAAAAGTGATGCAGATCGTTTTAAAGCATATTTAGATGCTACCAATTTACCTCCAGAACAACAACATGTTGTTATAGTGGGTGGTGGACTGCTTGGTTTAGAATTGGCAGCGGCTATGAAGCATAAAAATGTAAAAATTACCATTATACAACGGGCCTCTCGACTTATGGAGCGTCAATTAGATGCGGTGTCGAGTAAATTGTTGGCGTTGGACGTTCAAGAAAGAGGGATTCAAATTTATTTTGATAACGAAGTGAGTACGGTATTTGATGATGAAGACACAAGGGAATTAAATATTACATTAAAAAGTGGCCGGTTTATTACGGCTCACGCAATAGTATATGCCATTGGGACGGTTCCAAATATTGAAATAGCCAGAGAAAATGGTATTCGCTGTGGTAGGGGAGTTAAAGTAAATCAGCATTTACAATCATCGCATCCAGATATTTTCGCTATGGGTGAAATTGCTGAATATAATGATCAGTTATTTGGAATAACATCAGCGGCAGAAGAGCAGGCTAATGTGTTGGCAAATTATATTGCAGGAGATATCAGTTGTGCATATAATGGTTCTGTTTTAATGAATATATTGAAGTTTAACGACCTTAATTTGTGTAGTATTGGAGATATTGTAGTGCCTGAAAACGATGATAGCTATCAGGAAGTGATTTTTACAGATATTTCTAAACGCTACTATAAAAAATGCATAGTTAAGGATGATTTGTTGGTTGGTGCTGTTTTAATGGGGGATAAGAATGAATTTGCTGAATTTAAAAATATGATTGAAAGCAAAATTGAAATGTCCGACAAGCGAAATACTTTGTTGCGTGGTGCTTCCAATGATAAGCCAGTTATGGGTAAGCTGGTTTGTTCTTGTAGTCAAGTAGGAGCAGGTAATATTGAAGAGGTTGTAAAGGCTGGTTGTTCTGATTTTACAGAACTTTGCAATAAAACTGGAGCTGGATTAGGCTGCGGAAGCTGTAAGACTGAAGTAAGGGAAATACTTAATAACACAAAAGTATTAGTGTAACTTATGAAAAAAAATCTTAATAGATTAATAGTAAAAGGGGGTGTTTTGTCACCTAGTGAATTAAAATATATTTGTGAAACTGCAGAAGCATGGGGTTTAAAAACGATTTCTTTTGGGTCTCGGCAGGATGTGGTATTGTCTAAAAAGATTGAAGAAGAAGATATTAGTAAGTTTGATAAACTTCAAATTATAAAAGCTGAAGATGTAGGTACGGGCAATATTGTTTCGTCGTATGTGTCTGCAGATATTATGCCAAATACGCCATGGTTAACAAGTGATAGGTATTTGTATATTTTGGAGCAATTTAGGTTTCAACCTAAGTTAAAAGTAAATATAACAGATCCTAAACAACGCTTAGTGCCTTTGTTTACAGGGCATTTGAATTTTATTGCATCAGAACATGAAGATTATTGGTATTTATATATCAGATTACCAGAATGGAGGAACGCTGTGATGTATCCTGCACTTATTTATAGTTGGGATTTAGATAAGATTGTATTAGCTATTGAAACTATTTTGAAAGAAGAGCCTGAGACAGTAGAAACTATTTTTGATTTAGTTAGTGATGCTGTTGATACTAACAATCGGACTGTTGATAAGCCTTTGGATGTGCCTTTTTATCCATTTCCATATTATGAAGGGATGAATAGAATAGGAGATAAATATTGGCTAGGTTTGTATTGGAGAAATAATAAATATGATGTAGCATTTTTAAAGGCTATGTGTGAGCTTTGTGCTGAAAATAAAATTGGAAAAATATCAATAACACCATGGAAATCCTTTATTGTAAAAGGAATTCCTGTTAAAGCGAAGTTGCAGTGGGAAAAATTCTTAGGTAAATTTGGTATAAATGTACGTCATTCTATGTTAGAGCTTAATTGGCATTTGCCTGTAGGGAATAAGGATGCATTAAGCCTAAAAAAGTATTTAGTGTTAAATTTTGATAAAAATGATATTAGTACATATGGATTAACTTTTGCTATTACAGAGTCTTTGGTGTCAGAGCATTATTTTACGTCAATTGTTATAGAAAAGAATAATCAAATTGAAGGTTTAGAAGATATTGAGCTTAGAGAAACTTATAATTTGTTATATGCTAAAAATTTTGATCCTAATTCTAGAGATTATGTTATGCATGTGCAAGATATTGATAAAGTAGAGTTGTCGGGAGTTCTTATGGAATTAAGTAAACTGTATTTTGAACAGTTAGGTCAGGAAAGAGAAGAAGAAAAAGAGTCTGAAATGTCAAAAGAAAAGGCTGAAGAAGTTGTTTTTCAGTGTCAAGATTGTTTAACAATATACAATGAGGAGTATGGGGATGTTACTCAACATATTTTACCTAATACACCTTTTGATTCTCTGCCAAAGAATTATGAATGTTCACTTTGTGAAGCACCAAAAGATAATTTTGAAAAAAAGATTTTAGTAAGATAAGATATAAAAAAGCTAGAGTGTAATTAAAACTCTAACTTTTTTATATAAACTAATGTTGTTGCTTTCTACCAAGTGATAGTACCATTCATAGTTAATATTTTATCTGTTTTTGTATTTACAACCGTGGTATTATCAAATATTACTTTTTTTTCACTTTGTCTTACTTCAAAATTTTCGCCACATTCAGTAAATGTTCCAACCTCAGGAGAGGAACAAGCAAATTTATATTCCGTGCCATTTATGTTTATTGACATGGATACGGTTTTTGTTACAGAAGCATTGCTTGAAAATTGAGCAGTTACTATAATAAATGTATTTGCAGGATCTGTAGGAATTATTTCTCCATTATCTGTATTTATATTTTTATGAAGAAGTGTTACAGATTGTGAAGTTCCTGTTTGTACTGCTCCTTCAATGATATTTCCAACTTCTAAAGTGCCTCCAAGCTCTGAAGCCTCTTCACCAGATAATGTAATAATGCCTGATGCATTATTTGTTGATTCATCAGAATTATTGTCACTACTACAACTTATTAGTGCTACTAAAACAATTGTAAAAAAATAATTTTTTAAGTTTTTCATTATGAGGGTTTTTGTGTTAAAAAAAACTAAAAATATATAAAAGGAAACATTTTCAAAAAATAAAAGACAAAATTTTAAAAGAAGTATGTTTAAGAATAAATGATTTCCTCTTATTTTGAGGTGTAAAAAGGCCGTTATAAGTATTTTAGCTTATGGTTTTATGTCTTATTTTTCTTTAAAAAAATGTAATGTTTAACGGTTGATATTGTCTCTATGCTTAAATGTGAAAATATTATGTGTGATTTTTTACAATTTAAAATCCTGAATTTTTAGAATAATAGAATTATATATGCTGTTTTTTGTTAGATTTAAATTAATGAAAGTAATCATATTTTTTAAATAAACTTAGTTAGTATTTGTCTTAATATATTGTTATGTTTGGAATAATAAACTGTTAAAATTTTAATTTGTAAGGGGTTAAATGAAAAAGTCCATAACCGTAGCAACTGGCCAAAATGACAACGATCATCATGCTGAATTATGGGTTTTGTTTATTGAAGGTGATGCTTCAGCCTTTAATATACTATACAGTTTTTATTACCAAATGCTGTATAATTTTGGAAAACGGTTTTTAGATTCTACTGAAGTTGAAGATTGTATTCATGATACTTTTTTAAATATACTGAAGTATAAAAATTCTGCAAAAAATGTAAGTAATGTTAAGGCTTATTTATTTAAATGTTTAAGGAACCAGATATATAAATTTAAGAAAACAACTTTACTGGAGTTTGATTTAATTGAGGGAACTATTCCTTATGAGGAAGATGATCAAGATAAAGAACTGCTCTTAAAACAGCTTAAAAAAATCATTAAAAAACTAAGTCCTCGAGAACGCGAAATTATCTATTTAAAATATTTTCAAGGATTTAATAATATTGAAATTTCTGAATTACTGGATATTAATTATCAAACAGTTAGGAATATATTAGTAAATGCTATAAAAAAACTTCGAGTTTTAGGAGAGGAGTTTATAGAATTACTTTTCTTGCTATTTAGCAAGTGAAATTCATTTTTTTAACATTTATCATATAGTACATGCATTGATTTTATACTCTTTGTGTATATAATGCACTTTTTAGTGTGTAAAATTAAAAATTTATAAATCAGTACTAAATGAGCAAGATTTCTCAATTATCAATCATGGTATTTCTATTGTTGGGAACCATGGTTTTTTCGCAAGATTATTATTATCAAAAATTTAAACCTTTCAATAAAAATATTCCAAGTCCAGAAGAGTTTTTTGGTTATTCTATAGGAGATGCCTATACCAGACATGATTTGGTAGTAGCATATATGGAAAAGTTGGCGTCACTTTCCGATAAAGCTACCATTCAATTTTATGGAAAAACAAATGAAGGAAGAAAGCTGGTTATGTTAATTATTTCTTCGGTTGACAATCATAAAAATTTGGATGTATTAAAAGAAAAACATTTACTAATAGTAGATGAAAATACGAATGTAACAGAGTATTCAGAGTTACCAATTTTTATTAATTTAGGTTATAATGTTCATGGAAATGAACCTTCAGGAACAGAAGCAGCTTTGTTAGCGGCTTACACATTAGTGGCCTCAGAGAGTTTGTTAGTTGAAAAGTATCTTGATGAGTCTGTTATATTTATTGAGCCTACAATTAATCCTGATGGAAGAGATCGTTATGCCAATTGGGCGAATTCATACAAAGGAAATCCTTTGATAGCGGATAAATATGATATAGCGCATAATGAGCAATGGCCTTATGGTAGAACAAATCATTATTGGTTTGATTTAAACAGAGATTTGTTATTGGCTGTACAACCAGAAAGTAATGCAAGGTTAGAATGGTTTCATGAATGGTATCCAAATGTGGTAACTGATTTTCATGAAATGGGAACTAACAGTACTTATTTCTTTGAGCCAAAACAACATTCAGCTTCATTAAACCCTGTAACACCTATTGAAAATAATGTAGTTTTAAATACGGCTTTTGCTAAAGATTATGTGGCAGATTTGGATGAAATAAACTCTTTATATTTTACTAAAGAGAAATATGATGCTACGTATCCAGGATATGGTTCTACTTATGGAGACTTACAAGGTTCATTAGCGTTATTGTTTGAACAAGGGGGCTCTAGAGGTCATGTCCAAGAAACCGAAACAGGAACAATGACTTTTGCTTTTACGATTAGAAATCAATATGTAAGCACTTTTGCAACTATAAAAGCTGCTATTAAAAATAAAGAGCTACTGTATGCTTATCAAAATAATTTTTTTAAAAATGCTATAAATCAAGCGGCTAAAAGTAAAGTTAAAGGATATGTTTTTGGTGATAATTACGATAAAAACAGAAATAAAGAGTTTGTTGATTTGTTGTTGAAGCACAAAATAGATGTTTATTCAACTGATGAAGATTTAAACTTGGGTAATAAAACATTTAAAAAAGGGCGTTCTTTTGTAGTGCCTACCGAACAAAAAGAATATTTAATGGTACGTACTATGTTTGAAACGCATAGGAAATATCGTGATAGTGTATTTTATGATGCATCATCTTGGTCTATGGCAAATTTCTATAATATGAAATACGAGCCACTTTCAAAATTACCAGTTTTAAACAGTAAAATAACATTAGAAAGTAATATTATAAAAACTCCAGAATTAGCATTTAGTGAGTATGCTTATTTAATACCATGGGATGATTATTATGCTCCTGCACTTTTATATAAGTTACAAGAGCAAAATGTTGTTGTTAAAACGGCTCAAGAACCTTTTATAATAACAACAGATAAAAATGTTATTTCATTTAATAGAGGAACTTTGTTAGTGCCTGTTAGTTTGCAGAGTATGACTAATCATGATTTGTTTGAATTGCTAAATGGTTTATGTAAAGCATACGGTATTCAAGCGTATTCAACCAATTCGGGTTATAGCATTTCGGGTATTGATTTAGGAAGTTCAAATTTTGCTACATTAAAACAACCTAAAACTATGATGCTTGTAGGTTCAGGGGTGTCTGCTTACGAAGCTGGTGAGGTTTGGCATTTGTTTGAACAACGCATGCAAATGCCTATTACCAAGGTTGCTAATGATATGTTTGGCAGAGTTGATTTAGAAAGGTACAACGTTATGGTGTTTGTTTCGGGTAGTTATAATTCACTTTCTAAAATTAGTTATGATAGGATAAAAGATTGGGTTGCTAAAGGGAATACGTTAATAACTATTAGAACAGCAAGTGCATGGGCTATAAAAAATAAAATCGTTAATGAACGTTTCATTGACGTTGTTAAGGATTCTATAGTTCCAAGATTAAATTATGCAGATGCTCGAGGCACCATTGGTAAGCAAAAAATAGGAGGTACTATTTTTAATGTAGATTTAGATATTACCCATCCAATTGCTTACGGTTATTATGATAGAAATATTCCTATTTATAAAAATAATGATGTGTTTATAGCTCCAAGTAAAAATAGTTTTGCTACAGTAGCAAAATATACAGAGCAACCGCATATTGATGGTTTTGTTTCACAAGAAAATATTGATAATTATATCGTTAAATCGGCTTCTATATTAACAAGTAAAATTGGCTCTGGTCGAGTTATTTTATTTTCCGATAATCCAAATTTTAGAGGCGCATGGTATGGTACTAATAAATTATTCCTGAATTCTATCTTTTTTGGAAGTATAATAAAATAAACGAATCAGCTTTTTTATTGATTATAATTCACTGTTTTTGGTGTTTTGGTGAATATTTTTTGTTAAAATTTAAAAAAATAACAAAAAAACATAGTACAAAATTTAATTATTAACTCTTAGGTGTAACAAAAGGTTTTAAAAACAATGTTAAATACAGAAAAAAACAATATTAATAATTTGTTAAATGATGATGGATTCATCGCTTGGGTAGCTTCAGGTCAAAAAATTAACAATGAATACTGGACAAATATTGAAGCAGAATTAAATAGTTCAGAAAAAAGTGAGTTCAACAAGGCTGTTATTATTTTAAAAAAATTGAGAGCACTTCATATCGATGATGAAAAATCAATTAAATCAGAAGTGTTTATTAAAGAACAATATGAAAAATTAATAACAGATTATAATACGGTAAGTACTAAAAAATCTAAAGTAATCAAATTTAACCCTTGGATGAAGTATGCCGCTTTGTTGGTTGTTTTTCTTTCAATAACAGGGTTAGTATTCTTTTTTAACATTGCAAACAATACGTTTGAAGCTAATTTAGCTGAAGCAAGTTTTAATACTACAGATTTGCTTATACAAACACCAGATAAAAATTATTATAAAATTTCTGATGATGAAAACAAATCATGGATAAATGAAGATGGTGTTTTAATAACAGTAAGTAATCAAGCTATAAGTTTTTTACCTACAAGTACAGCAAAAAGTACTAAAAATCTTGAGTATAAAATATTTGTTCCAAAAGAAAAAAAATATCACTTAACCTTAATTGATAGCACGAGTGTAGAATTAAATTCGAATACTACAATTGGATTTACTAATTCTTTATCAACAAAGCAGCGTGAAATAAATTTAGTTGGAGAGGCCTTTTTTGAAGTAGCACATGATAAAAACCGACCGTTTGTAGTGTATTCTTCTGATTTAAAAATTGAAGTTTTAGGTACCGAATTCAATGTGTCTAATTATAAAAATAATGAATACACAAGTACTACACTAATTGCAGGATCTATTAATGTTTCCAATCAACAAGGAGAGCATTTAATTATAAAACCTGGCAATAAGGCAACATTGCTTCATAATCAAGGAGATATAATGGTTGAAAAAGTGAATGTTCAACAAGAGGTGTCTTGGACTAACAATAGAATGATTTTTGAAAATGAAACTTTAGAGAACATCATAAAAAGGCTTAAAAAATGGTATGATGTTGAGTTTATATTGACCGATGAAAATATTAGACAATATAAGTTTACAGGTACTTTGAAAAAAGAAAATGAACTAACTCATTTTTTGCAAATGCTTAAATATACGAAAGGGATAAATTATGAAATAAAAGAAGGTAATGTATCTCTATTTTTTGAATAAACATTTAAACTATTATCACATTTTTCTAAATAAGTTATATGAACAATTATTTTAAGACAAAACATTTTAAGGAATTTAAAAGGAGGCGAATTGCATTTTTCTTCTTCATGGTTATTGCGAGTTCTATTTCGGTTAAAGCGGGTGTAAAAGGTGCTTTTAAACAAAACGAAAACATTGTGCTAACTATAAAGCAAGAGCTTACAATTTTAGAATTATTTAATCTTATTTCAAGTAAAACAAATTATGATTTCTTTTTTAATAGCGATTTACCAGATTTAAATGAAAAAGTTAGAGTGAATGTTGAAAACGTTTCAGTACCTAAAATTTTAGATCTGGCTTTTATGGATTTAAATATAGAATATTCTATTAAAGCAAATGATATTCTTGTAAGAAAAAAGGAAGTGAATTCAAGTCAACAATCAAAAATAACTGTTACTGGTATTGTTTATGATGAGGTTGATTCACCTTTGCCTGGGGTAAATATTATTGAACAAGGTACTAATAACGGAGTAACAACAGATTTTGAAGGTAATTTTTCTATTGAAGTATTACCAACAAGTACTTTGGTGTTTTCTTATTTAGGATTTCAAAATGAAATACTATCAATTAATAACCAATCATCACCACTTAAGGTCGTATTAAAACCAGATATGAATGTACTTAATGAAGTCATTATTTCTGGGGTAGCTTCGGGGACATCAAGGAAAAAAATGTCCGTTTCAGTAGCAAAAATAAATTCGGATGCTTTAGGTAAGGTGCCTCAAACATCGGTTTCATCATCTTTACAAGGTAAAATGCCAGGAGTAACGGTTACTTCTTATAGTGGTTCACCAGGAGGAAGTTCAAATATAGTACTAAGAGGTTCTACCTCCATCCGTGGCGGAAACAGCCCTATGCTTTTAATTGATGGTGTTATTATGGGAGGATCTTTAGCCGATATTAATATAGACGATGTTGAATCTATAGAGGTTGTAAAAGGAGCGGCAGCAGCATCCCTTTATGGTTCGCAAGCGGCAAATGGTGTTGTTGTGGTTACTTCTAAAAGGGGAAAGGAATTGTCTGATGGAAAAACAACAGTTACAATTAGAAATGAATTAGGATTTCAAAAAGTAGCAAACCTTTTAGATTTGTCTACATCACATCATTATAGATTAGATCCCACTTGGTTAGATACAGATACATATACAAAATACCAATTTGTAAATTACCCTTCAGATTATGTTTCTGGTTGGGATCCAAGAATAACAGGTAATCGGGTTGAAAAAGATGATCACTATCAAGATTTACCATATAGAGTAAATAACGATTTGCAAGAGCAAATGTTTAGTAATGGAACCTATATTACAAATTATGTGGGTGTAGGTCATAAATCTGGAAAGACCAATTTATATACCTCATTTGAAAATAATATAAGTGAAGGTGTTGTTATAGAAACAGGAGGATACAAACGCCAAAGTTTTAGGCTTAATGTTGATCATGCCATATCAGATAAAATAAATATTTCAGCAAGTAATAACTATATCCGTACTGATAATGATTTTTTAGGTGGAGGTACAGCAGCTTTTTTTGAGGTAGCGTCAACAGATCCTGATGTAAACTTATTTCAGGAAAATGTAGATGGACAAGCGTATAATTATTATCCAAATCAATGGAATACGCAGTTTGCAAACCCGTTATATGATTTGTGGAAAAAAGAAAGTACCGCAGAAAAAAGCAGGTTCTTGGGAGCCTATGATTTTAATTATAAGTTAAATAAAATAGTGAGTTTTAAAGCGTCTTACGCTTTTGAGTTAGAACATTTTGATAATAAAATACTATCACCAAAAACAACCATAAATGATCTGTTGCCTAATTATATAGATATTAATGCAGATCCTCAAGTTGTTGATTATAACAATCCTTTTTTACTAACCTATTTAGGAGGATCTTTAAGTGAAAGAACCTATAAAGCTTTAAATCAAACTTTCCGAGCTACTATAGATTTTAAGAAAACATGGGGTGAACTTGATTTTAATGGGAAACTAAGTTATTTAGATGAAAACAATCACTTTCAAAGTACAACCACAAGTGGAACGTCCTTTGTGTTAAACAACTTTCCAATATTTGATAATATAGACCCAGAAAATATTGATGCGTCTGGTTTTGTTTCAGACATAAGAGCTACTAATTATTTTGCAATTGCTTCATTTGTTTATAAAGATCGATATATATTAGATGGTTTGTATAGAATTGATGGCTCTTCTCTTTTTGGAGAAAATGAAAGATGGCAAAATTATTTCAGAGTATCAGGCGCTTATCGTCTTACAAAAGATTTAAAAATACCTGGAGTTCAAGAATTAAAACTAAGGGCTGCTTATGGTACTTCTGGGTTAAGACCTGGTTTTGGTGATAAAGACGAAACTTTTACAATCAGCGATGGTATTGCTTCTAAAAATACATTAGGAAATGCAGATTTAAAACCTTCGCGTTCTGCAGAGTTGGAAGTTGGTTTAGAAACGTCATTTTTAAACAGGTTTAGATTTGAAGCTACTTATTCTAAAACAAGAGTTACAGATCAATATTTATTAGCGCCTTTAGCTTCGCATACGGGAGGTTTTCCATATCAAAACGTAAATGCTGGTGAGTTAGAAAGTAGAACATTTGAAGCTTTATTAGATACTAAAATTATATCAAATACCAAATTTAATTGGGATTTAACTTTGACATTTGATAGAACCCGACAAGAAATAACAAAACTAAATATTCCTGAATATAGAACAGGTCCAAGAAATACGTTTAGAATTAAAGAAGGAGAAACTTTTGGAACCATGTATGGGGTAGATTTTGTTAGAACATTAGATCAAATGCAATTGCAATTAGCAGATGGAGAAGATATTAATGATTACTCTGTAAACCGTGATGGTGTGGTGGTTTTAACAGATGATATAGGTACTATTGATGAAAAGCCATTTGTTGTTATCGATGAATCTGGAGCAGAAAAAGTTGATAAAATAGGAGATATTAACCCAGATTTTAACTTGGGTTTAAATACTACTTTTAGTTATAAAAACTTCTCGGTTTATATGCTGTGGCAATGGAAACAAGGAGGAGATTTATACAATCATACGGCCCAGTATTTGGTAAGAGATAATCGATTAGGTATCATTGACCAAATACATACAAAACCTGAAGATAAAAAAACAGTTAATTATTATCAAGCGCTTTATGATGCCGATGCAATTAACGGGTTTTGGGTAGAAGATGCTACATACTTAAAGTTAAATGAAGCATCTTTATATTATTCGCTTAACAAAAATATAAAAGGATTTTCTATTAAACACATAGAAGAAATCAAGATAGGTGTTATTGGTCGTAATTTATGGACTATAACAGATTATACAGGTTATGATCCACAAGCTGGTTCAGATGGCTTTCTTTTTGACAATTTTGGATATCCAAATTTTAGTAACTATTCATTATCCGTACAAGTTAAATTTTAATAATAATGATGATAAAGAAAACATATAACTATTTTTTATTGGTAGCTGCAAGTATATTTTTTACTGGATGTAGCGATTTAGAAGTGGAAAACTATAATGATCCAAATACGGAAGTTGTTTTATCAACATCTGATGGGATACGTAGTTTAGCATCTGGTTTGTTTAATACATGGTTTACACAAGAGCAGCATAATTTTGGTTCACCTGGGCCAGCTATGTGGACTATGTCAGATTGGGGAACCGTAACGTTTGCTAATTATGCTACGTTAGATATGAGTGAAGAACCAAGAATATTTATGGATAATTCGCCTTCTTATGCGTATCATTCTGTAATTCAAAACTATTGGCAATACATGCATAAAGTTATTACAACAGCTAATGATATTTTAGTAGGTATTGATAATGGCGTGGAAATAGGTGATAATGGTGAAGAAACCATGATGGTGAAAGGGTATGCGTATTTTATGCAAGGTCTTGGAAATGGATATATTGGTTTGGTTTATGACAAAGCTTATCCTTCTGATGAAAATACAGATTATGCAACTCTTGAAGTTACAGATTACAAAGCTGCTATAGTATTAGCAGTAAGTCAATTAGAAAAAGCTATAAACGTTTTTGATAATAATGAGTTTGTGCTTCCTTCTGAGTGGATTAATGGTAATGAATTTACAAATCAGGATATGTCAAAATTAGCACATTCATTTATAGCTCGTTTATTAGTTTATTCTGCAAGAAATATAGAACAAACAAATACTATTGATTGGGAATCTGTATTATATCATTCAGAAAGAGGTTTAACTGATGATTTTAATGTAGAAGGCGATGGAAATGCATCGGACAGAAGATGGATGTCTTGGTATAAATATTATTTAGCAAGAACAAGTTGGGGTAAAGTAGACATGAGAGTTGTTAATATGTTAGATGAAAATATTCCTGCAAACTGGCCAGAAGGAGGGATTAACGATTTGCCAAATGAAGGACGTATTATTTCTGATGATTTAAGAGTGCAAACAGATTTTCAGTATGATGCTTCCAATAACAGGCCTGAGCGCGGGCTATATAGATGGTCTACTTATAGATATTCTAGGTTGGATGATTATATAAATGCCAACTTTTTTGCGCCTGTTATCATGATGCGAAAAGCAGAAATAGATTTATTTAAAGCTGAAGCTTTATTGAGATTAAATAGGTTAGACGAAGCTGCAAATGTTATTAATTCAGGTACAAGAGTAGCAAGAGGAGGTTTACCGGTAGTTGCTTTAGATGATGAAAATGCAATAAAGAATGCTATAACTTATGAAAGAACTATTGAATTGCCTTTAACAGGCATGGGAATTGAATATTTTGACATGCGCAGAGAAGGACAATTGCAAGATGGTTCATTATTACATTTTCCAATACCAGCCCAACAATTAGAAGTATTAGTACAACCATTTTATACATTCGGAGGTGTTAATCCTCAATTTGGTACGCCAAATGAAGATGTATCAATTAACGGATGGTTCAAGCCTTAAATAAAATAATAAAACGATAAAATTTAAAATATGAAACTAATCAAATTTATAAGCTTTTTAATAATTATTGGAAACTTAACATTAACGTCTTGTGAAAGAGAAGCGCTTCCTGTTTACCCTGGAACTATTATAGAAATAGATACAGTATTTGTTAAAGGAGCCAATTTAACATATCCTACTTTTTCAGGCTCAGATACTAGTGCAGATAGATTTTATGCTTTTAGTGGAACAAGTTCTACAGATTTAAGTTCTATGTCTGGAGAAGATTGGACCTATGAATTATGGATAAAAGTAGATACAGATGCATTGATTGGAGATGCTAATGAGCCTTCGGGACAAACAGCTGGTGGAGCTTGTATTAGTGAGCGAGGTAGAATATTTGAGCTTTATTTGATAGAAGATAGTAATGCGGATTATGCTATAAAGTATAATAGATTGGATAATGATAATTTACCAGTGGGTACCATGGATTCTAGTGATTCTAGTATTAATCTTGAGTTTGATGAATGGGCACATGTCGCAATTTCTCGTTCTTCAGCAGACGGTATTGCTAAGTTTTATATAAATGGAACTTTAATCGATTCTAGTTCCGATGCACTCTGGATTCATCCCGTAAACGATACATGGCTTGATTTTAATTATATGTATAGAGGCGGAAATATGAATTTCTTTAAAGGGTCATTTGATGATATAAGAGTATCATATATTGATAGGTATCCATCTGAATTTGAGCCTAACCATTTTGAGCGCCACGAAGTTGATAATAATACTTTGTTACAAATGGATTTGGATAATAATTTAACACCTTTTGATCCTGTGAGTGATTATGATAAAGTAGAAATAAAAGGAATTTATACATACTTTATTCAAGTAGTAAACACTGTTTTTTGGACAAGTAAGGACTATGTCCTGCCAACGGAATAAAAACGCATATTCATTTAATTGATTGTAAATCAGCATATTAATGTTTGGTTAAGAGATATTCTATGCAAAAAAATAAAATAAATTAGTATGAAAAAACCAATTACAAAGTTGAAATTCATTAAAACTAGTGCACTAATATGTCTTATGTTAATTAGTTCTATGTCGTTTTCGCAAAATATAGAGCCTTTTTTAACAGATGTTTGGGGAGGAGTCAATTGTTTTGACAATAATGGTGTGCCGGTATATCCAGGAAATTATTATACTCCAAATCGTGCATCTGCTGGTTGCGTAGCTATTTCTTTGTCTCAAATTCTATATTATTACAAGTGGCCACTAAAAGGGGTGGGTAGTAATGTGTTTTCTGATAATTTTAATGGGACATTAAGACGTCATGCTTCCTTTTTTGAAAATATAGAATATGATTGGTCCAATATGTTGGATGAATACCAAGGTAAGGCATCAACAGATGTTCAGCAAAAAGCGGTTGGAGAATTATTTTATAGCGCAGCTTGTGCTTTGGAAATGGATTTTGAACCAACGGGATCTACTTCAAATTTAAATAAAACGCCTTTTGTTTATCAAAATTTCTTTCGTTATGCAAGTCATTATGAAAGTGTTACTTGGGGAGCATTTTGGACAAGATTAAAAGAAAATGTATTGGCAGGCTATCCTGTTCCCATAGCAATTAGTGCAACTAGAACAGGAGATGGACATGTAGTAGTTGCTAATGGCTATAGAGAAGTAGGCGGTGTGCCTCAATATTATTTAAATTGGGGATGGTATAATGATAATAATATAAACGGCTGGTACAATATTCAAGGTTGGACAAGTGCATCTGGAGGTTATAATACGGTTGATGGTGCGGTATTTGATATTATGCCAAACCCTCAAATTACATCTATTGAACCAACAGGTAGTGGTAATGACTTTAAAGTTAATTGGGAAGTGAGTGAAAGAATTAACTGGAATGAGTTTACATTGGAGCAAAAAGTAGATCAAGGAGATTGGACTGAAGTAGCAACGGGTATAATAGCAAAAAATTATACGGTTAATGATCCCACAGGAAATGTATATCAGTTTAGGGTAAAATCAATGATTGATGGTGTGTATTATGTTAATTCATGGTCTGAGACAGAAGTATATGCTGTTCAAAAAGCTTTTGATGGTTTTGGGAAATTTGGGGGAAGCCAGTATGCTTATGCACGTCAAACGCCTAACAACACTTTAGATTTTACGGGTGATTATACGTTTGAAACATGGATTCGACTAAAGGATGGTAATAGTAATGGTAATGTTATTTTAGATCAACAGCCAGTTTTTGGTATAGAAATAACAGATGTTGGTGTTACAGATTATTCGGTTAAATTCATTTCACACAGTACTAATGCTACCTTAAATTCAAACACAACAGGAGCTAAATTAAATAATAATGAATGGGTACACATAGCTATCTCGCATTCTGGAAACATAACAAAACTTTTTGTTGATGGGGTGATGCGCCAAGAGGATACTAGTTCAAATTTTAATTTAATAAGTTCTAATTCTGCACTTAATTTAGCAGAACGCTATAGCGGTGGATATTCAGGGATGATTAAAGCGGATTTAGATCAAATTAGAATTTCTAATGTGGCAAGATTTACATCAAATTTTACACCTGTAAAAGAAGAAATGTATGAGGTAGATAATAACACCTTATTGTATCTGCCTTTTCAGAATGTTCATAATATTAGATTAAAAGACCAATCTAATAATTTAAGCTTTATTGTGAGTAATGTTGCAAATTATGTTGAATGGAGTTTTGATGAAATTAGCGGAACGTTATCAAATGAAGATTTTGAACTTATTAAATCATCACTTACAGTTTCTCCTAACCCTGTAACAAACAATAGAATAGATATTTCTTTTAGTCAAAAAGTAAGCCTTCAACAAGTACATTTTGAATTATTTGATTTACAAGGAAGAAAAATGAATGTAAATGCTTCTGAAAAAACTTATAACACTTGGGGTTTAATATTTCCAAACATCAATTCTGGAATGTATGTTTTACAGGTTAGAGGTGATAGTTTTTTGGCAACAAAAAAAATAATGATAAAATAATTAACTAATCCAAATAACCCTTAAATTATGAAAAAACAATTACTCACAATTTTAATAGTGACTATGTTTACTTTAGTTACTAACGCTCAAGATGATTATGTGCTTCAGTTTGATGCCTCCAATTCACAACGCTTAAGGTATCTTACAACAGAACATGATGTTTTGGATACTAAATTGAATGGAGCAACAGATTACACAATTGAGGTTTGGGTAAAACCAACAAGCACAGAAATCAATAATACTGTAGTGCTAAAAAGGTGGAATCAATTTGCAATTACTTTGTATCAAGATGATAAAAAGAGATTTTATTTTACACATTATTCAGCATCAGGGAATAAATTTGTTAATAGCCAGTATAATGTTATTAATATAAATGAATGGAATCATCTGGTTGTTATTTGTAATTCTAATACAAATTCTATTAAATTATTTGCCAATGGGGTTGAGGTTACTGGTGATTCATTAGGAAATCCAACAACAGAAGGTGCTTTAGCATTAGAAACGTCACCAATCGGTACTAATAATTTTTATATAGGAGCCAGTGGTTCTGGTACCTCTTATTTTACGGGGCAAGTAGATAAAATAAGAGTGAAAAATGAAGCCTTAAATATAGGGGATTTACAATCTGATATAACGGATGCTGATTATATCGCAGATAGTAATACGGCTATACTTTATAATTTTAATGAAGGTGCTGGCCTAATAGCAGTTAATGAAGCAGATTCTCAAAATGCCTCGTTGCAATGTAGTTCTAACGATTGTATTTCTGGAGAAACTTGGTGGGTGAATTTAAGTGAAACATTGTCTACTAAAAAGATTTCTGAGACTGGTGGTTTTAGCTTATATCCTAATCCAACGGAAAATAAGTCTTTTACAATTGAAACCACAAATAACGAAAGTATTCAACAGATTGAAATATATGATGCATTAGGTAAACGTGTAAATAAGACTGCTTTTAAAGAAAATACTTTGTTAGTACATTTAGGAGTTGAATTTTTAAAGTCTGGTATTTATATTGTAAAAACAAAAACAAATAAAGGAATATCAATTAAAAAACTAATTGTTAAATAAGGTAATAAAATAAAACCTTTGTTAAATCAATAAAAAGCTGGAATATAATAATATTCTGGCTTTTTGTCTTTAGTGTTAGTGGTTGAATGTGTATTAATGGTTTTTATAAAATCTACTTAATAATCATTTCCGCATACATTTATTTATAGTTGGTTTAAAAAATCTGTTTTTTTACATACTTTTAATTATTTCAAAACATTCTCTCAAATCTTGTAATTATACGGTTTTACTTGATTGATAATCAGAGTTGTACTTGTTTGTTGTTGAGGAGTTATACGTACTTATTGTTTTAAGTAATTTAATTTTGATAACTGTAAATATTTAATATTCATAAATTTTATTAAATATTCGACAAAACGCTTGTTTTTTACGATTAATTGCATAAATTTGTTTTTTCAAACCCTAAAATCGTACACATGAAAATGAAGATTATTTTATTAAGTTTTAGCTTTTTCTTAGCAATGGGAGTTGGTTATGCTCAAAAAAAGAATGAGCCTAAGAGTATTATTAGTGATAATGTTGCAATAAAAAAATATCACAATAAAGAGGAATTAGACCGTATGCAAAAAGGAGAGTTGTTAGAACTGTATAAAGAGCGAATTGAAAGTCTTGTTAAATTATTGCCATATATAGCATTTGCAACTAAACCAGGGGTTACAATGACTACTTTAGGAATACCTAATGATAGTGATAATAGAAAAGCTTTAGATGATCAATTTGAAGCAACCGATGACTTTATTAAAAGCACCGTTGAATTCCAAAATAGAATTTTGCCCTATTCAGACACAAATAATTTAATATCGGCTATTTTATTTTATGAAGAAACAATGAAATCATTACATGAATATAGTGAGTTTCATTAACTGTGAATTTAATTACTTTAAAATAGGATTTTTCCTAATAATTTAATCTGTGAATTTTAATATTTTTTATATAACATGATGTCGTTCGTCGATTATTATCTTTATCAAAACCATATGATAAATGTATTTTAACGAAAAAATTGGTATTTCATGGAATTTTTTCTATTTTTGGACACTCATAAGAATAAAACAAATTTTGTTTTAACAGTAAATATTTTGACTATGAAAAATTTTACCCAAATCATTTTCATATTTCTTTTTGTAACAGGTCATATTTTTGCCCAACAAGAAAAAGGGATTATAGGAGCCGATAACTGGCTAAATAATTGGACACAATTTAAACCAAATCAAGAAGACTATGGTGAACCTACACAGATTCTGGCAGGAACTATTTCTGAAGACACCAAGTTATATAAGAAGGATGTATATCTTTTATTAGGAAACGTATTTGTTACCAATGAAGCAACGCTTACTATTGAGCCTGGTACAGTAATTATTGGGGATTATAAAACTAAAGGTTCTCTAACAATTACAAAAGGATCAGCAATAGTTGCAAATGGCTTGGAAACAGATCCTATTGTTTTTACTTCAAATAGAAGTGTAAAGAGACCAGGTGACTGGGGAGGAATAATAATATTAGGTAATGCGCCTACTAATAAGTTTGGAAATGGATCTGTAGCTTCTTATTATTCACAACCTAATTCAACCATATATCAAAATTCAAACTATGGTGGTGAAAATCCTTTAAGTAATTCAGGTATATTACGTTGTGTACGTATAGAATATGCAGGAAATAGAATTAATACTACCGATTATTTTAGTGGTTTGTTATTGGCTGGAGTAGGAAATGAAACTGTGTTAGAAAATATTATGGTAAGCTACTCTGCTGGGAATTCTTTTGATATCTGGGGTGGAAATGTTGATTTACATCAAGCGGTTTCATATAAATCTAGTCAAAATGATTTTAAATTTAATTTAGGAGCTCAAAGTAAATTACTAAACTCTTTAGCTGTTCGGTCTCCATATATTTCTAGTAGTAGCCGGTCTAGATGTTTACAGGTTATTTCCTATGAAAAAAAGGAGGAGGTAGATTTTACCAAGAAAGGAACATCTGTAATTGCTCAAAATTTAACCTTGTTGAATGATAGTGATGATGTGCAGGCAGATATTGACAAAGGTTTAGTAAATGAGGGTGTGTATGTTGGTCAAAATGCTTCGCTTGACATGAGTAAAAGTGTTATTTCAGGGTTTAATCCAGCTGTTTTGTATGATGAAAATATTGTTATCAATCAGGAAAATTTAGAAAAAATAAGGTTTACATCTATGTATTTCAATAATTGTAATGGAAATATTTTTGTTGATAATTATTCTAATAATGACGATTTGGAAAACTGGTATGGAAATAGTGCTTTTTTTAATGTGTATTCTAAAAGTGATAATTCTGAAACATTTATAGATTTGAAAAACCAGAAACGACCAGATTTCAGGTTGCGTATCAATAAAATTATAGCATCAAATGATGTTGATCGGGATTAAAAAAAATAGAATCATAAATAGCAAAACTTAATATAACTATAAGTAAATCATAATTTATTGTTTGAATTTTATGTGTTAGAATAATTTCTATTACTATAAAAAGAATGATGATTATTGTATCTGAGAAGAATTTGTTTATTAATGTAAATAATATTGAATGAAGAATTTTTTACGTATTAAAATTGCTGTTTTTGTTCTGTTTTGTTTCTCTCAAATTGTTAATGCTCAAATGATTATAGGGAAGCCTAGTTTGGGTTTTACGCAAGCTTGTGCAAGTCCTTCATTTAATACATATTATGTAACATTCACTTTTTCAGAAGCAGAATTAGGTGTTTCAAATCAGTTTATTTTAGAGCTTTCTGATGAAACAGGAAGTTTTTCAAATCCTACAACAGTATTTAGTTCAACAACAGGAAGTGTAACGGCTTCTCCTGCAACTTTAAGTTTTGAATTACCAGATACCGCATCTGGTGAGGCTTATAAAATTAGAGTTAAAAGTACAGATCCAATAGCTTTAAGTGGAAATTCTAATGGGTTTCCGGCTTATTATAAAATTCAGGATTCGCCATTTTCAATCAATAATTTAATAGAAACAGGGGTTTATTGTTCAGGAGGAAGTTATTTGTTAACAATTGATAACCCTGGTGATGATATGAATGATTCGCCATTACAATATCCAGCTCTTACATTTAATTGGTATAAAGAAACAAGTCCAACCACTTCTGTTTTTGTTGCCTCAGGAAATAGTTTATCTGTAGATGAGCCAGGAACTTATTTTGCAGAAACCAACTACGGTACCTGTACATCCAATTCTTTTTCAAATAGAGTAACTATTAGCCAAGCAACTTCGGGAACCGTAACAACAGAAATTACCTCTAGTTTAGGAAATCCTTTTTGCCCTAGTGATGGAGCGACTGTATTGAGTGTGGGTGCTGGTAATGGTTTTCAATGGTTCAAAGATGGAGCTGAAATTTCTGGAGCTACAACTCAAACATATGAAACGAATGTGTCTGGAATTTATTCAGTAAATATAGATTTAGGAGGTTGTTCAGCTAGTGCAAGTATAGATTTAAGAAATATAGATTTTATGAGCGAGGTGGATGTGCCTGAGATTAATTATGTAGAGGAAGGTGAGTCTTTGGTTGTTACGGTTACTACAGATGCTATTAATCCAGAGTTTGAATGGTTTTATAATGAAAATACCATTTCGGGAGAGATTACTAACAGTTATGAAGCCACACAGGCAGGAAATTATAGCGTAGTTGTCTCTCAAACAACAGGTTGTTTAGCATCTGTTGAACATATTTTTAGTGTTAGTGAGCAATTTCCAAATGTAAATAATATACCCAATTTTATAAGTCCAAATGGTGATTCTAAAAATGAGAAATGGATAATTCCACAAGAATATGTAAGTGGAACAAATACAGAAATTACAATATTTGATTATAGAGGTAACATCGTTTTTAAAACTGATAATTATCAAAATAATTGGCCAGAAAGCACCTTGGATTTTAAAGATGTAAATCCTGTTTATTATTACATCATTACAACTCAAGATCAAAAAACAAAAAAAGGATCAATAACGGTTATAAAATAAAATGCTGAAAAACATACTACATATAGCATTGGTTTTCTGTTTTGTACAGGTGTCTTTTTCACAAGAGGATGGTGTTGTTGCCCTTAATCTACCTGTCAGAAATTCTTTAAAATTTAATCAATATGTAGTTAATCCTACCTTTAGTTTTGTAAGACAGCAAAATAAATACATCAGTTTTTCTAATAAAAGAGAGTGGATGCAGTTTGATGATGCACCACAAACATATCTGTTCAGTTATTCTGGTAGATTTAAAGAAAACTCAGGAATGGGAGTTGGTTTTTTTCAGCAAAATTACGGTGTACTAACAACCTTTGGAGGTGTACTAAACTATGCCTATAATGCAGTCTTGAACCGAGATAGTAATTTAACTTTTGGTATGAATTTAGCTTTTTATCAAAGTGGTTTGAATACAGGTAGGTTAATTGGAGATGTGTCAGATGCTTCTTTAGATAATACCCCTACTAATTCTATAATTACAGTTAACCCTGGTATTAATTATGGTACTGGTTTTTTTGACTTTGGGGTGTCTTTAAATAACATAGTCTCATATAATTTAAAAACATCAAAGATGCTTGAGGACAATCCGGAGCAAAGTATTCAAGGACATATTATGTATACGGGGTATGTTGATAGCCGAGGTTTTTTTGATGAAAGTAAGTTTTCAAGCTTAGTTAGATCGGAATTTAAAAATGATATAACTGTTATTTCTGGAATAGTAATGTTAACGGTTCCTAAAGGTATTTGGGCACAAGCAGGATATAATACGCTTTATGGATTTTCAGCTGGAGTAGGTTTTAATATAAGCTCCCAAATTGCTTTAGAATATAATTATGAAAAAAGTATAGATGCTTTTTCTAATTTCGGGAGTTCTCATGATATTACATTAGCCTATAAATTTAAAAATAAATACAGATATGATTACAGTGGAGATGATGATGAGGAAGCTTTTATTATTCCTAAGAAAAAGACAAACCGCGCAGTAGCTAAAAGAAAGGTAACTAATACTGGAAATGTAGATAGACAAGCTATAGCTGAGGCAAAAATTAGAGCCAGAGCTGAAGCGGAAGAAAAAGCAAAAGCCAAGGCGGCTGATAGAGCTAAGTTGGTAGAGGCGGTAAAAGCAGAAAGAGAGGCCTTAGTTCAGGAGAAAGTGCAAGTAGCATCAGTTCCTGAAACAGAAGCAGCTATTGAGATTGAAGAAGATAATCAAGCCAAATTAGAAGAAGCAGCAAGGTTAAAGGCAGAAGAAGAAGAAGCAAGATTAAAAGCTGAAGAAGCAAATAGAGTGCGATTGGCAGAGGAGGCTAAGGCTAAGCTAGAAGAAGAAGCTCAACAATTAGCGGCAGCAAAAGCAGCCGAGGAAGCGCAAGCTAAGTTAGCAGAAGCAGCAAGGTTAAAGGCAGAAGAAGAAGCAAGATTAAAAGCTGAAGAAGCAAATAGATTACGATTGGCTGAAGAGGCTAAGGCTAAGTTAGAAGAAGAAGCTCAACAATTGGCAGCAGCAAAAGCAGCTGAGGAAGCGCAAGCTAAATTAGCAGAGTCAGAAAGAGTTAAAACAGAAGAGGTGTCTAATAGTGTGGTTCCTGAGCCCATTGATGCAGCATCAAGAGCTATGAGTGATTTAGCAAAATCCACTGAAGATTCAAGAATAATTCAGCAGGAATTGATAGAAAGATTGACGGAATCTGTTGCTATAAAAGAACAAGATCTTAAAGATTTAAAAGAAGAAAATGATTTGAGCGAACAGGGTATTTTTAGTGCGCCAAAAGCATTTAAAAGTGTTACAGCAGAAAATGCAGCATTGGAGTCTTTAAAAGAAGAAATTGATAACGTTTTAGAATCTCAAGGTACCCAGATAGCAGAGTTAGAAAAATTATACAATGCTAGAATCAAGGAGTTGCCAAATAAAAATGACGAAATAAACGCTTATTATTTAAAAACAATTGAAGAGTTAAAAGCAGATCAGTCTGAAGTAATTAGGATAAAACAAAACTTAGTTTCAGAGTTAGAAAGTATCAAAATTGCAACTGATTTTGAAAGAAAACGACGTATAAAACGTGCTGCATATGATAATGAGCAAGACCGCTATGTGAAGGATAGAGCAGCTTTAAAGCAAATACAAGAGTTTACTCCACAGAGCTCTGAGCCATTAAGTGTTGAAGATTTTGATTTTGGAGAAGAACAAAATAAAAACATTCAAATTTTAAAGGATGTTAAAAATGTTGAAAACGGCTATTATTTAGTTTTAGCGGTGCATAGTGATGTTGCTAAAAGAGATGAGTTTTTAACCAAAGCAGTATCTCTTGGTCAGACTAATATAGACTTCTTTTATGATGTAAATACAAGTAAGTATTTCATTTACTACAATAAATTTAATGATGTAGAAGCTGCTAGACAAGCAATGGAATCTAAGGAGAGTGCCCCATATAACGATAGGATGTCTATGGTTAAAATAGAAAATTAATTGTTGTTGCTGCTGCTACCTCTCATTTTTTATCTAAAAAAATAAATTTTTAATAAAGGCAGAACAGAGTGTATCATTCAATCTGTTCTGCCTTTTTTTTAAAAATTTTATACTTCAGTTTTCTTCATAATTTCATCAAATATTTAAGAAAATTATCAAAAACTACTAACTGTATTTAATTACTTACATATATATTATTATTTTTAGATAAAAGGAAATATTTAACGTTGAATAGTGTTAATTATTGTTTCTGTTTTCATTTTTTCATTTTTTTTTACGATATTTACACGTTGAAAAACATTAAAATCGGATGAAATGCATTTTTTTGAAAGAATACACTTATATATTATAAATTTATTTACTAAAGTTAATCCTAAGTGTCTTTTCTTTTTATAAGCCCTAATAGAGAAGAAAGACTAAATATCCTTACTATGAAAAAAACTACTTTTTTTAAACTGATATGCTCATTTTTATATCATTTATTTTGTGAATCAGATAAGTCGCTTAAAGTATTAGTTTCTCATAAATTATTATTAAAGCATTTGTCAACCGATAATTCTTTTTATCAACCGAAAAGAGTAATTAACAAATTAATTTTTTCAATAATATTTTTAATTGGATTTATAAGTGTTGCTCAAGTAGCAGCTCCATTCACACCTAGATTGCCAGGTGGAAGTATAAAAGTAAAAGGAGATGTTGTTTTAATTGGGAATCAAATTATAACAGCTAAAGGTTTGTCGCTTCCATATACAGGGAGTAGTAATAATAATAGTTATGAAGGGGTTTATGTAAATGTGGCTAGTGGGGGCGATCCTAATATTTTTAGTTCAAGTAGTGCGGACTTAGATATAGATAATTCTTGTAAAAAAATATTATATGCTGGGTTATACTGGGCATCGGTATATCCAAATGAAATTGGTGATGGAAGTAGCTTTGGGGGTACGCAAAGGTATGATGATTGGAATGAAATTAAATTTAAATTGCCAACAGGTGGTTTTATAGATTTAGTGGCGGATAATGATCCGGACCCCTCGGGTGAGGAAGACGATATTATTTTTGATGGTTATGATTATTCCAATATTAATAATTCATTCAAGGATTCTCCTATAATTTGTTATAAAAATGTAACAGGTTTATTACAAGGTTTAACGGAATCAAATGGAGAATATACGGTGGCAAATGTAAGAGCAACTAGAGGAAAGAGAATTGGAGGTTGTTCAGCTGGTTGGACCTTAGTGGTTGTTTATGAAAGTCCAACACTTCCTAGTAAATTTATTACACTATTTGATGGTTATGCGGGGGTGAAAAGTGGTGCGGAACTTCCTATTCCAATTTCTGGATTTCAAACACTTCCATCGCCATTACCTGTAAATGCTAATTTAGGGGTTGCTGCTTTGGAAGGCGATATTGGTCTTAGTGGAGATTCTTTTCAATTTAAAGCGAGTACATCAGGATCTTTTACACGAATTAGTGATGCGTTAAATTCAAGTTCTAATTTCTTTAATTCAAGAATTACAAGAAATGGGGTTCATGTTCTTAACAGAAATCCTGCCAGTACAAATACATTAGGTTTGGACATTAATGATGTTAAATTACCTAACCCAGGTAATATTGTTTTGCCAAATGACGCAACTGATGGAGATTTGAAATTAACAACAAGTGGCGATGGTTATGGTGCTTTTTTAGCAACTTTTTCAGTTGAAATTATTGAGCCTAAAATCACACTTACTAAAATTGTTGAAGATCCTTATGGTAATGATATAAGTAATGCAGTAGTTAATCTTGGTGATGAGTTAAACTATGTGATTGGTTTTCAGAATACAGGAAATGATGATGCTAAAAATTTAATAATAAGAGATATACTGCCAAATAATATTGATTTTGATATTTCTACTGATTTAGAAGCACTGCCAAGTGGTGTAACAATACAAAGCTATGATCCAATAAATAGAGAAATAATTTTTGCAGTAGATGATAATGTTGTAAAACAAAATGATCCTGTAAAAGAAATTAGATTTAAGGTTTCTGTAGTTACCTCATGTAGTTTATTAAATGATGCTTGTGATAATATTGTTAGTAATCAGGCTTATGTTACCTATAACGGAACCGTTAATTCAGATTTTGCTATTTCAGACGATCCCAGCTATAGCACTAATACTGGCTGCTTAATAACACCAGCAGCAACAAATTTTTTAGCAGACCTTGATGATTGTATTTTTGAAGAAGAAGTGATATTATGTGGAGCAAGTACTGAATTAAGAGCTGGTGATGGCTATGATTCTTATTCATGGTCTACAAGCCCAACAGGTACACCAGTTATTGGAGATACACAGAGCATAACCGTGACAGAAATAGGTACATATTATGTGAATAACACAGCTTTAGCTCCTTGCCAATCTTCACAGCAAATATTTGAGGTTAAGAGATTTGGAACAACAGTTGATAATCCTGTTTTACCCTACGCAGATGAAGTGGTTACTTGTCCTAATGATGGAAAAAAATTGCCAAATATTTTTATGTGTGGAGCCAATGATACCAGATTGATTCAAACAGGTATTTCTGATACTTCTTCCATGATTTGGGAAAAATTAAATGAATCGAGTTGTACCGCAGTAGTTAATCAAGATTGTGCCAATGAAGGAGATACTTGTGCCTGGGTTCCGGTTGGATCAGGACCTGATTTTTTAGTAGATACTTCGGGACAATATAGGTTGACCTTAAATTATTCAGGAGGATGTTTTAATCAATTTTATTTTAATGTTTATACCAATTTATTAGTACCTACGGTTTCTTCACATGATATTGTGTGTACAACTCTTGGAGAAATAACTGTTGGAGGTGTACCGAGCGGATATGAGTATAGTATTGATGGTGTGAACTATCAAGATGAAAATGTGTTTTCAATTTCAACCCCAGATGTATATACAGTATATGTTAAACAGAAAAATGTAAGTCCCAATCCTTGTATTTTTACTGTACCAGATGTTCAAATAAGACAGCGTAATTTTACAGTTTCAAAAATTATTGAACAGCCATTTTGTAATGGAGATAAGGGAAATATAATTTTGGCAGCTAATGATGCACGTCCTCAATATACTTTTACTATTTCCCAAGGCGCTACAGTAGTAAATAGTACAGGCTTGATTGTAGATGGAAATTATGTATTTGAAAATTTAAACCCAGGAATCTATACAGTAGATGTTACTACTGAAGATGGTTGTGCCTTTACTGATGATATTGAAATAATTGAGCCAGATTTATTAACAGCAACGTCAGCTCTTACCAAACCTATAACTTGTACAGATGGAGAGATTACAGTGTACCCAGTAGGAGGTACGGCACCATATTTTTATTTTGTTAATAGTAGTACAGAATTTCAAACGGAACCAGAAATTGTAGTAACAACTTCAGGAGTTTATGATATTACGGTAGTAGATTCTAATAATTGTACAACCGAAACTTCCATTACAGTAAATCAAATGGATATACCTGACTTTACTGTTAATTCAATAGATTTATTGTGTTATGGTTCAAATGCTGGAGAAATAGAGTTTAATGTTACTGATGCAAATGGTTATGCCATTGAGTACAGTATAGATGATGGTGCATCATATAGTGCAACACCAATATTTTCTAATTTAGAAGCTGGTACATATCAAACTATTATTAAGTATAGTATAGATGGTTATGAGTGTTTTAGTACTGCTCAGGAAATAATTATAACACAACCTGATGAAACTTTAACAGCTTCAAGTGGCGTTTCAGAGTTAGCAGGCTGCGGCCCTTCAGGCGAAGGTAAAATACGTATCACCAATCCGCAAGGGGGAACTCCATTTTCAGGACCGAATCCATATGAGTATAGTTTTGATAATCAAGCAACTTGGGTAACAACTAACGAGGCAACTGTTATGCCTGGAAATTATACATTATATATCAGAGATGCTAATGGATGTATTTACTCTATGCCAAATATTGTTTTAAATCCTGAGCCAGTAGCACCAACCATTACAGTGGATGATCCCATTTTTAATTGCGATGGTACAGCTGGTACTACGGTAACGATAACTAATCCGGGTAGTGATTCTTTTACTTATAATTATTTTTTAGATGGTGTTGAAAATCCAAATACTTCTGACCCTAAAACGTTTTTAAATGTGCCAGAAGGTTCTCATACCATCACTGTTGAGTATGTTTTATCTACAGTGCCAACATATAGTAATTTATTATATGAAACTTTTGGATACGGTGAAGATACGTCGTCACCTGGAATAAATCCAACTTATTACTGTTTTGAACGTCAGGTGGCAGCAACCCAATGTAAAAATAGTATTAGTATTAATGATGGAGATTATTCTGTTACAGCAAATATTGTAAGTCCTTTTGGTAGCTGGATGAATCCTGTAGATCATACACCACAAACAACCCCTCCAACTCCAAAGGGTAGGTATTTGGTAGTGAATATTGGAGCTACTATTCCTGCAACTGAAATTTTATATGAAAAAATGATTAATGATATTATTCCTAATCAACCAATAAATGTAGAGTTTTTTGCTATGAACTTGCTGAAATCTGGTAATCAGTATGATCCAAATTTAACAGTAGCATTAGTGGATGGATCTGGGTCAGAGATTTCTTCATTTAATACTGGAGAAATTCCAAAATCT
Source organism: Pseudalgibacter alginicilyticus (assembly GCF_001310225.1). Taxonomy (GTDB): domain Bacteria; phylum Bacteroidota; class Bacteroidia; order Flavobacteriales; family Flavobacteriaceae; genus Pseudalgibacter; species Pseudalgibacter alginicilyticus. The sequence continues at coordinate 261,298 of NZ_CP012898.1, forward strand.
CAAGTTTGGGAAAATTATCCTAAAACACCAATGACTTTAGATCCTGGTTCAAATACAAGTTTAAAATTTATAGTAAGGTCTAATGTGCAACAAACTAATGGAAATGATGTGGCGATTGATGATATCAGGGTGTTTCAACTCCCTGAAGTATGTACTACTCAAGTTGAGTTTCCATTTTTTGTAAATTCAGGAAATGCTTTTACAGCCGAAATAACAGGATATAGTGATGTTACTTGTACTGGTGCTAATACTGGTACAATTGTAATAGCAGCTCAAAATTTTGATGCTACAAATGGTTATCAATATTCTATAGATAATGGTGTTAATTGGATTACGCAAACAACATCACCATATACTATTACAGGATTGTCAGCTGGTACTTATGATGTTTTAATACGTTATGACGATACATCTACAGGTTGCGAATATAGTTTTACACCAACAATTTCAGAACCTACTTCTTTAGGGGTGGATGTTGATGTAACACCAGCAACATGTCTTACTGGAGCAACTATTACTGCAACAGGAACAGGAGGTACTGCTGCTTATACTTATGAATTATTAGATGATGTAACATTAAATCTTGTTTCAGATTTTCCTCAAAATGGTGTTTTAACGAACGTTAGTACAGGTGATTATGTTATAAGGGTTACAGATAGTAATGGATGTACTGCAACCTCACTATTAAGTTTAACAAACCCGTCACCTCCTACGGCAACTATTGAAACAACCTCAGATTTATGTTATGATATAAATAATGGCGCAACACTTGAAGTCTTGGCTTCAGGAGGACAAACGCCTTATGAATACCGTATTAATGGTGGTTCGTTTGGACCGAGCAATGTGTTTGATAATTTAACACCAGGAAATTATGATATAACAGTAAGAGATGCTAATGGTTGTGAGTTTGATTTGGCAACACAAACTATTGCTGAACAATTACTGGTTAGTACCATTTTAACAAAAGATTTAGACTGTACAGTTTCTCCTGATGCTGTAATTACAGGGACTATTTCAGGAGGTTATGCACCTTATACTTATGAAGTTTCAATAAATGGAGCTGCGTTTGCATCTTTAGGATCAGCAGGTACGCCATTTACATACTCAACACCAAATGATGGTACATATCAATTTAAAATTACAGATGCACAAGGGTGTGAAGCTTTATCAACAGTAACTACTGTAAACGTACTAACCTTGCCAGAAATTAATTCAGTAACTGAAGTGCAATCTATTTTATGTCATGGAGGTAGTGATGCTGCCATTCTAGTAGATATCAACAATACAGTGGGTACGCCAGCATTTACTATAAATGTATATAATAATACCACTTCAACAGATTACGGTACTCAAACATCAGGCCTGCCAGCTGGTGAATATATTGTAACCTTAACAGATGACAAGTCTTGTGAAGATACCGAAACCATAACTATTACCGAACCAGATCCTTTAGTTTTAGATTATGATGTGGATCCTATTACATGTAATGAGATAACGGGAGAGTCTTTAGGTAAAATAACGATAAATAGTGTAATCGGCGGAACACATGATTATACATATCATATAACAGGAAATGGAATAGATGAAGCGTTTACAGGGCAAACAGGGGGTACTCAATTTGTTGAAGTGGTTGATTTTGGTTTGTATGAAATTATTATTACCGATGCCAATGGTTGTTCTGAAATAGTTCAAGATGTATTGGTGGCATCTCCACCAGATGATTTGGAAATTAACATTAATACTGTCGCTGTAGATTGTTTAACAGGAGGAACAGCAGAGATATCTGTAGGAACACCTTTAGCAGGTTCGGGGCCTTATTATTTTGCTATTTATACAGGACTAGGAATGACTTATCCGGGAGTAGAATGGCAAGCTGAAGACCCTTTGAATCCCGGACAAACAACATTTGATAATTTAATACCAGGAATTACCTATACATTCATTGTTTATGATAGTTATACAGGGTGTTATTATTATGAAACTGCTGATATAGCTGTGGAAACCAATTCTGAGTTGATTGTAGATGCAGTAACATCAAACAATATTACTTGTAAAGGCAGTGCAGATGGTAATGTTAGTTTTGATATAACGAGTACTTATGCTACAGATACCAATGTTAGCTATGAGGTATTGAATTCATTAACATTGGCGCCCATAGTAGGTGTTTCAGGTGTAGGGGTAGTCCCCGCAAGTGGTACTTTGTCTGTAACAGATTTAGGACCGCTGCCATTTGGTAATTATATAGTAGTAGTAACTGAAGGAGTAGGCGCTGATAATGAAGGGTGTAATGCGGTAACAGAAACACCTTTTAATATTACAGAATCAGCTATTCCTCTATCAATTTCTACTTCAATAACTAAAAATGCTAATTGTAATCCAGACTCTGGTGTTATTAGTGCTATAGGAAAAGATGGTACAGCACCTTATACTTATCAATTAACAACATCATCAACGGCACCAGCGGCAACAGATGCTAATTGGGATTCTACAAGTGTTTTTAATGTAGGTGCAGGGACTTATTATATATATGTTAAAGATGCATATGGTTGTATTGTATCTGGTACAGAAACGGTTGTTGAAGACCCAACTCCTGTGGTTGCTGCTTCTGTAAATACTCAATGTAATGTTGCAGAAGGTGATTTTTCAATAGATGTAACTTTACCTACTTCAGGTATTACCCCACATAGTTTTAGTATCAATGGTGGTGCTTTTCAAGTAAGAACGACCCCTTTTACTATTGACAATTTATCGTCAGGAACACATACTATTGAAGTTCAAGATGCTAATGGTTGTGGAAATCTAGTAACAGTTGAAATTGAACAGCCTTTAGGTTTAACGTCTAAAATTAATGCTTTAGCAACTTGTTATGCCGATGATGGAGAAATATCTGTAACAGCCTATGGAGGAACAGGGAATTATAGTTATGAAATAATTTCACCTATTGTAGTAGCTGCCCAACCGTCTAATATTTTTACAGGATTGGCAGATGGCACTTATACTATTAGGGTTAATGATACATCAACAGGATGTAATACCGAGGTAATTGTTACTTTAATACCACCAACTCCAGTAACCTTTACGACGAGTACGACAGATGTAACTTGTAACGGAGGAAATGATGGTACGATTACGGTAACATTACCTGTAACTAATGATAACCCAATTTATACTTACGAAATTACAGCACCAGCAGCTTCTGCGGTTGGTCCTCAAACTTCGAATGTATTTGCAGGTTTAAGTGCAGGTACTTATACCGTACAAGTAAACTCAGGTAGAGGGTGTATTGCTACAGAAGATGTTGTAGTGTCAGAAGCCGTTGCAATAACTATAGATGCCACTTCAGTTGTAGAATATGCCTGTTCTGCAGGCTTAAATGCTGTAAACTATGCATCAATAAGTGTGTCAACAGTAAGTGGAGGTTCAGGAACTTATACAAACTATGAGTTTATTAAAGGAGGGACTATCTTACAGTTTGGCCCTCAAACAACTTATACAGAAACTGACTTTTCTGGGGGGACTTATACTATAAATGTATATGATGACAAAGGATGCTTAGGAACTACTACAGAAACTATTACGCCTTTTACATCTTTAGAAACTTTAAGTGTTGTGGTTGATACTGATATAACATGTACTAATGATGAGGATATTACCGTATCTGTAACAAGTACAGGACCAACTCCTACTAATTTAGAATTTGTTGTTGAAGATATAGATGCAAGCGGTACGCTAGGAGGTATATATTCTGCTACGAATGCAACAGGTGTGTTTACTGGATTACCAATTGGAAATTATTCTATTATAGTTACAAATTTAGATACAAATTGTACGCTTCAAACAGTACATTATGTAAATGATCCAAATACATTCGATCTTACTATTGACTCGGTTGTAGATGTTACCTGTTTTGGTGATAATAACGGTAGTGTTGATGTTACATTTGTTGATAGAACACCTACACCTACAGATAATTCAGGGCCTTTTGATTATACTATTGAGGATAGTTTAGGAAACCCTGTTACAAGTGGTACCATACTAAATGCTGGTCCAGCTACAATTAATGGATTAACTGCTGGAATATATACAATCACAGCTACTTTAACTAATACTCCATTTTGTACGGTAGCAAAAAACTTTACTATATCAGAGCCATCAGAAGCTTTAGCAATAACAGAAACACATACAGAAATTACTTGTGTAAGCGGTAATAATGATGGTTCCATTTCTGTTTCAGCTACTGGAGGTTGGCCAGGTGCTTACCAATATCAATTAGCCACTGCAAGTGGAACTGTAATTGTTCCTTTTGGAGATGTATTTAACTTTACTGGTTTAGTTGAAGATGATTATATTGTTAGTGTTGAGGATGGAAGAGGTTGTATAGCTACAATAGATGTTCGTTTAGTAAATCCACCACCAATAGTAGTTACACTTGTGCCAGATGCTCTTATGTTAGATTGTTTTGGAGATACTGATGGAAGAATAACAGTAAATGCAACAGGAGGACAAGGAAGTAATTATACATATACATTAAATAGTCTTGCACCAACAGTTAGTAGCTCAGGGCCACAAATTTCAAATATATTTGATGGTTTACCTGCGGGAACATATAATGTTTCTGTTACTGATGGTTATAATTGTAGTAGCACTTCAGATGATATTATTATTGAAGAACCAAATCAAGTAAAAGCAGCTTTAGTTTTAGAAACATCTCAAACTTGTGAAGTAGAATCTTTAATTACGTTAAGTGCGACTGGCGGTACAGGAGATTATGAGTATAGTGAAACAGCTTCCTTTGCTTCAATTTTAGGGACATTTACAACATCTACTACGTTTCAAGTACCAGTAGGAACGTATCAATATTATGTAAGAGATACCAATGGTTGTACAGCAAGTGTATCCAATCAAATAACAATAGATCCGCTTGCAGATGTAACTGTTGAATTAGAGGTGATAAATTCATTTATTAATTGTGCAGGAGATATGACGGGAGCTTTTACAGCAACGGCATCCGGTGGTTTAGGTAATTATATTTATACATTACAGGATGAAACTGGAACGGATATTTTACCAGCACCTATCCAAAGTAGTCCAGGTGTTTTTGCAGACCTTCCCGCAGGAACTTATCAAGTACAAGTTGATAGTGATGATTGTTCTGGAGTAAGTGAACAAATTACAATCACGGAACCAGCTAATGCATTATCACTTGTTCATACAGTTACAGATGTAACCTGTTCAGGTGAAAATAATGGTCGTTTAGAAATTACAGCTTCTGGTGGAACAGGAGAAATAAGATACGCCATTTCACCACAATTAAATCAGTTTTTTGAAACATCAATTTTTGAAAATTTATCTCCAGGAATATATCAAGCTATGGCTCAAGATGAATATGGGTGTTTTGTGTTAATTGATTTTGAGATTGAAGAGCCTTCACCTGTTATGGTAAATATAGTACCTAATTCAATATTTCCAGAAATCTGTCAAGGTGATGAAAACGGTGAATTTAGTATTGATATTTCAGGAGGAACCATGCCTTACAGCGTTGCTTTAGATGATGATAATGGTGCTTATTTAACAGGAGGAATAACCCAAACTCAATTTGATTTTACAGGGTTAGTTGGAGGAGATCACATTGTGTATGTGGTTGATGCTTTAGGTTGTGAGTCAGAATGGAATATTACGTTCCCTGAATCTGTATTGATAGAGTCGGAAGTAGATGTAGAATTTGGGTGTATCAATAATTTATCAACAAACACCGTTACCGTAAAGGTAGATGATACTACATTAAACCTTTCAGATTTAGATTATTCATTAAATGGAGGTCCTTATCAAGTTAGTAATGTGTTTATTGATGTGGCACCAGGAATAGATCATTATATAGATGTAAGACATACTAATGGCTGTATTAAAAGAACAGAACTTTTTGATATTGCTCAATATAATCCATTACAACTTGTTTTAGAAGATGGTGAACTAAATGAAATTGTTGCTGTTGCTACAGGAGGAACAGGGACTTATGAATATGCAATAAATGGTGAGCCTTATGTAGATACAAATACCTTTCTTATTTATGCTTCTGGAGATTATACTGTAACAGTTACTGACAGTAATGGGTGTGTGGCTTCAGCTACCAGATATTTTGAGTTTATTGATGTATGTATCCCTAATTATTTTACTCCAAATACAGAAGGATGGGGTCCAGGATGTACTTCGCAATACAAAGCGCTAACGGTAGATGTTTTTGATAGATATGGTAGAAAAATAGCCACTTTAAAAGTTGATGAAAAATGGGATGGTAGATACAATGGAAAAGAATTACCAACTGGTGATTATTGGTATATTTTGAAACTAAATGACGAGAAATATGACCGAGATTTTGTTGGACACTTTACACTTTATAGATAAAAAAATAGTGGTAAAAATTTCTAAATTAAGAATTATGCAAATAAGAAAATCTATCATATACCTGCTTCTTTTTGTTATGGCTGATAGCTATAGTCAAGAGTTAAACTTACCTGTATTTACACAATACTTGGCAGATAATAACTTTGTAGTTTCCCCAACGTACGCTGGTATTGGAGACAATTTAAAAATACGAGCCAATGCATTAACGCAGTGGGTAGGGATAAAAGACGCACCAGATAATCAATCTATTTATGGTGATGTTAGAATTGCTGATCGTAGTGGTGTTGGTTTATCATTTTATAATGATAAAAATGGAAACACCATTCAAACAGGGGCTAAATTTTCTTTTGCCCACCATTTAATTTTGGATTATTACTCCAAGCAGTATTTATCTTTGGGGTTGTCTTATAATATTAATAACTTTAGAGTAGATACTAATAATTTTACTAATGGGGATAGCTCACCAATAAGTAATTCATACATAACGGATGATAGAAGGACATCTAATAACAATTTTGATGTTGGTGTGTTGTATAGGTTTAAAGGTTTTTTTGCAAGTTTTAATGCTAATAATATTTTAAATAAAAACATTGATGAGGATATTAGAAGAGCCGAACCTAATTTGATTTTGAATTATCAATTGTATTCTGGTTATACTTTTAGAGGACCTAAGAAAAGCGGTTTGGAATTTGAACCTTCAGTTTTCTATCAAATGTTTAGTAGTGATAACCGTTCTAGTACTGATGTTAATTTTAAATTTAGAAAATTTGATAGAAAAGAAGATTATTTTTGGGCAGGGATATCCTATCGTTTTTTAAATGATCAATTTTTAAAGCCTTTGAATATAGGGCCTATGGTAGGATTTCAAAAATCTATTTTTTATTTTGGATATGCTTACCAAGTCACTACAAATGAATTGTCTGGGTATAATTCAGGAACACACGTTGTTACTATAGGATTAAACTTTTTACAAGGAATCAGTAACTGTCCATGTACTCAGAGTCCAATACATTAGTGATTGCTCTTTTTTAATTACTTTTTTTCAAGATATTAAAATCATCTTTTTATTTTTAATTAGATGATTTTTTTTATACATAAATCAATCATTTTTTTATCAAGTCTATTTTAATTTTTTATAGTAAAAAAGAAGAACTATCCATCTTTTCTTGGAAAGAAACTTGGTACAATAAAAGAAGAATTCACTCTACTTTGGGGTATAAAACTATTAACGAATTTGAAACAGAAATGTATAACCAAAATGTAGCTGCTTAAATCTCGCAATTAATTGTCCAACTTTTTGTTGCAAGCCCAGTGTTTTTAAGCCTACTTTTTACTACATAAACCTAAGTGAGTTCATTTAACATTTTTTTAAGGAAATTTAGCAGATTATATAGATATTTTAGTGAAAATAAACAAATAGAGCATGTATTTGATTAATTTGAGCATATAATTAAAATTCTATTTAATGAATTTTGCCAATCAAAATTATTAAACTTATAAGTTACATGCAGGTAATTACTGTATGATTTTTATTTATGAAATTAACAGTATCTATAGCTAGCATTTTCACTTTGATTTTATTATCACTCATTGTATTTCCTTTAAATCCTGAAGGACGTAATGATATTGTTTTGTTTTTTGGAAATTTTCATCCATTAATTCTTCATATACCTATAGGAGCATTAATAGGTGTACTTGTTTTAGAATTAGTAAATCTTATAAAGCCACAATTAAATTTAGACAACGGAAGTAAAATATTGCTCTGGTTTACGGCTATTAGTGTTGTGCCTGCAGTCGTTTTTGGTTTTTTTCTTGCTTCAAGTGGAGGTTATAATGAAGAGGTGTTATCATTTCATAAATGGTTGGGGTTGGCTACAGCATTGTTATGCATTTGGTTATTGGTGTTTCGGTTATGGGCTTATACACAATCAACAAAACAGATTAAAGTCTATCAATTTTTATTATTAATAAATGTTATTTTACTTTCATTTGCAGGTCATTACGGTGGGTCTTTAACCCATGGTTCAAATTATTTAACAAAAGACATGCCTTTAGGTATGAAATCTTTTTTGGGAGTTGAAGCCACAGAAGCAGAACGTATGGTGTCTTCAATTAAAGAACAATCAGCAGAAGGTGCTATATCTCAACTTGCCTTAACTTTTGCAGATACCATTCAACCATTAATGACTAAATATTGTTTTGATTGCCATAATGCAAACAAACAAAAAGGCGATATCCGATTAGATATTTTAGGTTGGGATATGAAAAAGGTAGAGCATGTTAAGCATTGGCGAATTGCATTAGATGAGGTTGTAAACAGAAATATGCCTCCTGAAGATGAAAAACAGTTAACAGAAGTAGAAAGGAAAAACATTATAGATTGGATTACAAATTCTTTAAATGAAATTAGTCCAGAAATTAAAGATCAAGAAATTAAGCTCGCAGAAGAAGAAAAAGCTAAGGAAGAAGAGGCATTAACCATGGTATTGCCTAAATTAGATCCAAACGTTAAAATGCCTACCCAGGCTTTAAAGTATGTTAATGACGTTCAGCCTATATTGCAAAAATACTGTTATGAATGTCATGGGTCAAGCAAACAAAAAGGAAACATCCGCTTAGATATTTTAAATTGGGATATGGTACATGGTGGAGATGCAGAAAAATGGTACTCAGCTCTTGATGAAATTAATGCAGGACAAATGCCCCCAAAGAAACAGCCACAATTAACAACTGAAGAACGAAGAATGGTAGTAGATTGGGTAACAAATTCTTTAAACCTTGCCGCAGATGTTAAAAGTGCCACTAATAAAGAAGTAACAAGAAGGCTTACTAAATCTCAATACACAAATTCATTGAATCAATTATTAGACTTGCCAATAAATTTTGGAAATGTGTTACCTGATGATGGCAAGTCAAAAATGGGCTTTACTAATAATGGTGACATTCTCCAAATATCTTCATTGCACATTGATTATTATCAAAAAATAGCACGTGAAGCTTTAAATGAAGCGATAGTAACAGGAAAAAAGCCTGAAACAAAAAAATATAAAATCACATTTGGTGCTGGTATTGGAGAAGGAAAAGAAGCAGCTGAGTATGGAGGTTATCAATCGGCAGCTGTTAAAAAAGAAGATTTTACAGTTGATGTTCTAAGTGAACAAGGAGAAAACATAGATGTAGACGATACCATAAAAAAGTTAATAGGTGTTGATATGAGAGGTTCTGCAAGTGATAGATATAGTATTGAAAAAAATGGTCTTGTTTTGTATTCGGCATTACCACATAAAGATGTGCCTCCAAAGTCATGGCAAGGACCATCTCCAAATGCTAAGGTTTTAATTAAAAATAATTACCCTAAATCAGGAAATTTTGTTTTAAGAGTTGAAGCATCAAAAGGAAATGCAATTACATTAAAAGAAGGACTTATTGAATTACGAGAAAACAAGCCAGCCATTCTGTCTTCTGAAACCATACATTTACTAGCTTCAGATGCTACACAACTTACTAATCTTTTACTCAAAGATAATGTGTCATTAGTGCCGTCTCAAATTGATGCATTTACTTCTGCTCGCTATAAATTAACAATTCCTTCTGATGGATTTTATCAAGTAGATTTTGTTCATCCTTTTGTAGCTATGGAAAATATGCCTTCTTTTTTATTAGAAATAGGAACTTTTAATAAAATTCAAGAGCGTTTAAAATTTTCTAAAGAGCAGGAAAATGAACAACAGATAGTCACTCCTGTGACTTTAGCATACTTAAAAAAGGGAGATTATAAATTACGAATAGGGGGTGATTTTTTTGTTGGTTTTAGTGAAATTAGAATTACACCATTAGATGAAGATAGTGAATTAACTAAAATTCTGAAATCGGAAGCAGCAAAAAATCAAGAGAAATATGAAGATTTAATTCCATCAATAAAGACTTTTATAGGAACCCGAACAGATGATGGCATGGATTATAGTACGTTTGGGCCAACAAAAGAAGTTACTTCAGATGTAGGCGATTTTAAAACATTTGAATTTACAGGTCGTTTAGAAAATTTGCCAGTTCCTGTTTTTGACCCTGTTGAAACAGAAATTTTTGCAAATACCATGATTGTTGGTCTTTGGAACAATCATTTAGTCAAAAACAAAGGAGAAAATGGACCTGCGTTATTAGTAAAATCTATAGAGCTTGAAGCTCCTTACCATCCTGTTTGGCCTCCAAAAAGTCACACAACTATATTTTTTGATTCTCCAAATAAACAAAATTATGAGATTTATACAGCTGAAGTTTTAAAGTCGTTTATGGAAAAAGCTTTCAGACGTCCGTTAATAGAAGGGGAGTTAGAGCGTTATATGGAGTTTTGGAAATCTACAAAAGACAACTTTAATAGTTATGAAGATAGTGTTAAAGAAGTTTTAGTTGCAATTTTGTGTTCACCTAATTTTTTATATTTATTGGAGTCGGATAATTCTAAAGAAAAAAAATCCAATGATCAATATTTGTTAGCTTCCAAAATGGCCTATTTTTTATGGAATTCGCCACCAGATGATACTTTAATAGAACTAGCGGAAAAGGGAGTATTGAATAAAGAGTTATCAAACGAAGTTTCTAGGATGATAAAAAGTCCTAAAATATTAAAAATGATTGAAGCTTTTGCTTACGAATGGTTGCGTATTGATAGGTTAAATGGCATGAGTGCCAATATGAATATGTATCCGGATTTTACACGATTTGTAAAGCAAGATATGGCTAAAGAGACCTATAATTTTATTTATTATGTTTTAGATGAAAATAAAAGTATTTTAAACTTTATTGATTCAGATTTTGCAATGTTAAATCAAAATTTAGCAGAGTTTTATGGGATTGATGGCGTTATTGGAAATAATTTCAGGCCTGTAAGTATTCCAAGAGAGAAAAATAGAGGAGGCTTATTGTCACAAGGAGCTTTTTTAACAGGGCATTCAGATGGTGTTCATGCGCATCCCATTAAACGTGCTGTTTGGTTAAAAGAGAAAATATTAGGAGATACACCGCCACCGCCACCACCAAATGTTCCAGAGCTGGATCCTGAAACTCCTGGTTTTGAAAACCTAACATTAAAAGAGCAATTAGAATTACATAGAAATAAAGCGTCTTGTATTGATTGTCATTTAAAAATAGATCCTTATGGTGTTGTTTTTGAAAATTATGATGCAGTAGGTAGATTTCACGAAAAGTTTAAAGGCAGTCTTATTGATTCCAAATCAATACTGCCAGATGGAACAGAAGTAGAAGGTATTAAAGGGATAAAAGAATATATATTAACAAAAAAGAAAGATGCTTTTACAAAATCACTTGTAGAACATTTATTTGCTTATGCTTTAGGGCGTGATGTTAGTTTTTCTGATGAAAAAGAACTGAATACTATTGTAGAAAAAGTGAAGGCAAAGGATTTTAAATTTCAGTCGGTTATTGAGGAAATTATACTTAGTGAATCTTTTTCAAAACATACCAATAAAGTTGATAATAGATTAGCAAAAAACTAACATTATGAGTAGAAAATCATGGCATTTAAATCGTAGAAGTTTTATTAAAGGTGTAGGTGCAGCCTGCATGCTTCCATATTTAGAATGTATGGGAATGGGGACACTTACTAATTTTTATGAACCTTTTGCACCAAAGCGGCTTTGTTTCTTATCTTTTCCAAACGGTGTTAGTATGTCTGAAGGTGAAAATTCCAAACATAAGGAATGGAATTGGTTTCCTCATAAAACGGGAACAGGTTATGAGCTAACAAATTCATTATCGCCCTTAGAGCCTTATAGAAAAAATATGTCCATATTAGGTGGGTTGAGTCACCCCAATAGTAGGAATGTGTTAGGTCATATGGCTGGAGACACATTTTTAACGGGAGGAGATTTACGTGGGGATAAGTATTTAAATACAATCTCTATTGATCAAATTGCAGCCCAAAAACTTAATAAATACACAAGAATTCCTTCTTTAATACTTTCTACAGATGGAGGTGTGGGGTATAAATCTAGGACTTCAACTTTATCGTTTGATGCCCAAGGAAAAGCCATTCCAGCAGAGCATCGTCAGCGTGAAATATTTGAACGTTATTTTTCACCAACTGGAGGTTCAACTTCTATAGAACGTCGTAAAAGTTTACAACAAGATAAAAAAATTGTTGATTTGGTACTGGAGGATAGCAAACGTTTAAAAAAGCGATTAGGGGCTAATGATAAGTCTAAATTGGATGAATACATGTCATCTTTAAATAGAGTGGAAGAGCAAGTAAAACGCAATGAAAAATGGCTGGATGTTCCCATGAAAGAATTTGATGCATCTCATATAAATTTAAATGTTGACGCTACAGTAGATCCTGAATCATATTTACGCTCTACCATGGATTTAATGATTCTTGCTTTTCAGACAGATTTAACTCGTGTAGCAACTTACATGATGGCCCGTGAAGACGGTATGGGCTTTGGTGATGCCTTTCCAAAATTAGCTTTAAATTTAGGAGGACACCATAGTATGACACATGATAGAAAATCGGGGTATCAAGAGCGTTTAGGGAAATATGACCAATGGTTGTCTAAGCAATTTGCTTACTTCATAGATCGTATGGAAAATACTTTTGATGAGCATGGTTCGTTATTAGACAATACCTTAATATTATATGGGAGCCCATGTAGTTCAACACATAACGCTAACAACTGCCCGTTGATTCTTGCTGGAGGTTCCAAGTTAGGAGTAAAGCATGGTTCCTATGAAACATTTGATGCTAAAAAAATACATCTATCCAATTTATTTGTAAGTATGTTAAATGCGGTAGGCATAGAAACTGAAAGTTTTGCAGACAGTACAGGTCGTTTACCATCTATAATTACATAATTATTTTGATTTATTAGTTATGTTTAAATATTCCGCAGATTTATAAAAATCGCGGTTATTTTTTTTATTAAAAACTAAAGAGGAATAAGCACTATAAAACCAACTAAAATAAATTTATGAGTAACCAAAAAAGAGTTCCAATTGTAAGCAAGGATTTGTTTTTCCCTTTTATTATTATAACATCATTATTTGCTTTATGGGGTATAGCTAACGACCTCACAAACCCAATGGTTTCAGCATTTAAAAAAGTAATGCCTGAACTTACCAATATTCAAGCCTCTTTAGTTCAGTTTGCCTTTTATTTTGGATATTTCTTTATGGCATTACCCGCAGCATTATTTATTAGAAAATTCACCTATAAATCGGGTATTCTTTTAGGTTTAACACTTTATGCTATTGGTGCGTTTATGTTTTATCCTGCAGCGGCATATGAAGATTATAACTTCTTTTTAATATCCTTGTGGGTTATTACTTGTGGCCTTGCTTTTTTAGAAACTACAGCAAACCCATTAGTTTTAGCTTTGGGAGCTAAAGAAACAGCTACGCAACGATTAAATTTAGCCCAAGCATTTAATCCTGTAGGTTCCTTAACAGGTATGATTATAGCTCAGGTATTTGTTATCAGTGCCTTGCGGTCTGATGATTATACTGTGGAAGCATACAATGCTTTAGCTTCGAATGAATTGGCTGCTATTAGAGAGAATGATTTAGGTGTTATTAGTGTGCCTTATATTAGCTTAGGGGTATTGGTTTTGGTAATTATGACTGTCATATTTTTTACAAAAATTCCCAAAACACCAGTTGAAGAAAAAATGAGTTTATCTGCTTCATTCAAAAAATTATTTGCTAATAAAACCTACTTAGGAGGTGTTTTAGCGCAAGCAGCTTGTGTGGGGTCTCAAATTATGTGTTGGACTTATATTTTTCAATATGTTGATAATTTAAATGAAGTCACAGGTATGAGTTTAACCGCAACAAACTATAATATTGCTGCCATGATTTTATTTTTAAGTGGAAGATGGATTGGAACAGGTTTAATGAGACGTTTAAATCCTTCAAAAGTATTGATGATATTTGGAACAGGTGGTGCTCTTTGTGCTATTGGAGCTATTACATTACCAGGTATGACAGGATTAATATCTTTGGTTGGTATTTCTATTTTTATGTCTATTATGTTTCCAACCATATATGGTATCGCATTAAATAATATGGGAGACGAAGCAAAAATAGGATCTGCAGGTTTGGTCATGGCTATTGTGGGTGGTGCCTTTTTACCAGTTGTTCAAGGTGCTATTTTGGACATGGGAGGTGATGGTTTTGCCGACGTGAAATTTTTAGGATATATTCCTGAAATTAACTTTTCATTTATACTTCCAGCTTTATGTTTGGCTATAGTTGCGTTATATGGTTATACAACGCTTATTAAAAGTAAGGTGGCTATAAGTTAAATGTTTTTCCTTGTTTTTAATACATAATCAGATTCATTTTAAACAAAAAACTAAATGACTTGTGAGAGAAATTGTAAGTATTTCTGTTCCCTTAGAACTCAGAAGGCAACAGAGTTTAATAATAGTTCTGTATTTAGTACGTTGTTTAGGCATAAATTTTGAGTCAAAGGCATATAATGACAATTAGTGTTATCATTAAATAAATTAGTTATAACCCCCTAGAAGTATAAAATGTTTATTAGCATTGGATGAATAAATTGTAACATTATAATATTCATAAATAATATCAACTATTTAATAGATAAAAACGACTTATAATACACCAGTTACTCTGTGTGTTATAAAACAGCCTTTATTTTTTCAAACAAAAATAGCGTGTAATTAAATTTGTCTTCTTAAATTGCCATAAAGATAAATCCTACTTTTATGGATATTTATGTTCAAATCCTTATAGAATTTATATTTGTTTCTGCAAGTATCCTTTTTTTGTTTAGACTTAGAACTAAATTAGGATTAGCGCCTCTTTATATTTTATTAGGTTCTATACAGTATTTGCAGGCGACTTTAGGAGGGAGAGTGCATTTTGAATTTCTTGATACTTACACCATCCATCCTGGGTCGGTTATATTATTTAGTGCCGTTTTATTTGGCTTATTATTAATTTATATAAAAGAAGGCGTTTTAAGTGCAAAGTCGTTAATCATAGGTGTTATAATATCAAATTTTATTGTTACACTATTATTTGGTTTAACACATTCACAAGAGTTGATAATTAATGAATTACAGCAAGTACAAGCTAGTGCAAATTCAATTTTCAAAATAAATTATAAGATTTTTATTATTGGAACTTTCGTTCTATTATTAGATTTTTTGGTGTTGATTGTTGTTTATCAATTTTTAATATCTAAAATTAGAACTCGTTATTTCTTTTTCATTCTATTTTTATCATTGTTTACAGTTTTAATGTTTGATTCCATTCTTTTTAACGTGGCATTATTTTATAATACTGTTGAATTTAAATCAACCATTCTAGGGCATATCATAGGAAAAACATTTGCTTCATTTGCTTTTGCATTTCTTTTATACATCTACCTAAAACTTGTTGATAAGAGCGCTTTGAAATCAACATTTATAGCCAATCAACAAAGAGACCTTTTTTCAATTCTTTCCACTAGGAAGAAAATAAAACATTTAGAAACCGAAAAGAAAGAAATTGAGAAAAAACTAACATTTAGATTAGAAACAACATTAAATAATATATCTGATGGTTTTATTTCATTAGATACCAATTGGTGTTACACTTATGTAAATAAAAAGGCAGGTGAATTTTTAGGAATATCAGCTAATGATTTATTAGGAAAACATATTTGGACAGAGTTTTCAGAATATGTTAATCGTCCCATTTATAACATTTATAACGAGGCATTTGAAACTCAAAAAACAAAAT
This sequence comes from Pseudalgibacter alginicilyticus, assembly GCF_001310225.1. Lineage (GTDB taxonomy): Bacteria > Bacteroidota > Bacteroidia > Flavobacteriales > Flavobacteriaceae > Pseudalgibacter > Pseudalgibacter alginicilyticus. The sequence goes on from NZ_CP012898.1 coordinate 277,462, forward strand.
ACTACCAAGAGTATATAGAATCTCGTGATAAATGGATTGAAAATAGAATTTATCCTTCGCCTGAAGGCTTAACTATTTATTTTACAGATATAACGGAGCAGAAAAAAGCAGAAAAACTTATAGTTAAAAATGAAAAATATCTTAATAATATTATAAACAATATTGGGGATCCTATTTTTGTAAAAGACGAACAAAGTCGATTGTTGCTTATTAATGATGCATTTTGTAAAATTTTCCACCTTAATAGAGAAGAAATAATAGGAAAAACACTTGCAGAGGATGTGCCAGTTGAAGAAAGAGAAAGTTTTTTAAAAATTGATAAGCAAGTATTATCTACAGGTATAGAGAACATTAATGAAGAAACTCTTTCTGTTAAAGGAGAAAATACTTTAATTATATCAACAAAAAAATCAAGGTTTTTTGACGATAATGGCAATAAATTTTTAATAGGAATAATTAGAGATATAACAGATCGTATCAAGTCTGAACAAAAAATAATAGAAAATGAAGAGAAATTTTCTAAAGCCTTTGAGTCAAAAGTAATAGGGAAAGCTATTCTTGATAATGATAAAAAGATTATTGAAATAAATGAAGCCTTAACAAACATTGTTGGACTTAAAAGAGAAAACATGTTGGGAAAAACGGCCGAAGAGATAGGTTTTTTTAAACTAAACAACCAAACAAATTTAGATAATGAAAATTTGCTTTGGAGTACATTTAAAAAAGAGGGGTATGTGTTAAATATGGAATTAAAATATCTCTTACATACAGAAGCTGTTATATTTATTTCCCTGTCATTACAACCTCTTTTATTAAATAATAAAGATCATATTTTGATTACTATTTTGGATATAACTGAAAAGAAAAATGCAGAGGCTGAATTAGAAATATATAGAGATAACTTAGAAGAATTAATAAAAACAAGAACAGAAGAAGTAAATTTAAAAAATGCAGAGCTGCAACGTATGAATAAACTGTTTGTAGGTAGGGAGTTAAAAATGAAAGAACTGAAAAACATTATTAAAGAAATGAAGTTAAAAAATGATAAGTAGAACAGTAATTAAAATAGAGGTTTCATTTAATTTTGTTTTATTATGAAAAGTAATGTTCTTTATCTTTTTTTAAAAAAACCTTTAGTTGCAGGTTTATCAACTTTTATATTGCTATTTATTATTACCCAATATATTGCATATCAACAATATTTAATAAATGAAAATGAGCAAAAAAAGGAAATAAATAATCAAGTAGATTTAATAGAAGAGAAATTACATACATTAATCATGTACAGCTATTCTGCAACTAAATCTTTGGCTTATATTGTTGAAAGAAATGGCATTCCTACTGATTTTGATAATATAGCCATTGAATTATTAGCTAGAAATAAATATTTTAATGTTGTAGAATTAGTAGATGGTAATGGCGTTATAACTCATGTGTATCCACTAAAAAACAACAATGTAATAGGACTTAATATTTTAACAAGGTCTGAGTCAAGCAGTGGAGCCAAAACGACTATTAATAGGAAAGATTTTTTTATTTCAGGACCGGTTAATTTAAAACAAGGAGGTATAGGTATAATAAGTCGGCAGCCCATTTTTATAGATAATGAGTTTTCTGGATTTTCAGCCGTTGTTACCAAGCTTTCCACTTTTTTAAATGACTTAAATATTGATACTACTAATAATCGTTTTATTTATCAATTATCAAGAGTTAATTTTGAAACAGGAAATGAAGAATTCTTTTTAGAAAAAGACATGTCTTCTTTTAAAGAATATGCTGTACCAATTGAAATACCTTCTGGTGAATGGAAATTATACGTTGTTCCAGCCCAACGCACACTTAATGAGGCAATATGGTTTGCTATATTTGGGTTTGTAATTACAATTTTTGGTAGTTGGGGAGCATGGTTTTTTGTTGGACAATCAGAAAGATTAAATAAATTAATTAAAGATAAATTAGTAGAACAAGAAACTCAATTAAAATTAATTTATGAAACCACTAAAAAACAAATAAAAAAAAGTGAATTAAACTTAATTAAAGCACAACAGATTGCTAAACTTGGAAGTTGGGAATTTGACATTAAAAAGAAGGATATGTCTTGGTCTAAAGAAATGTATCGAATATTTGAAAAAGACCCTAAGCAATTTGAAGTCAATCAAGAGTCCATGCTAAGTGTTGTTCATCCTGATGATAGAGATTTACTATTTAATACATACAATTATTCAGTTAAAAACAAGAAGCCTTTTAAAATCACTTTTCGCCTAAAGTTTGATGGTAGACGAATTAAATATGTTGAAAAACAAGGAGAAACAATTTATGATACAAACCAAGTTCCTAAAAAATCTTTTGGTACAATACAAGATGTAACAGATAGAAAAAAGAATGAACTAGAGTTGAAAAATAGTGAGCTCTTATACCGTAGTCTTACTACTAATGCACCCGTTGCTATTTTTAATTTAAATGAAGTTGGAGAATGTACCTATGTAAATGAGCAATGGATAAAATACTCTGGATTGACTTTTACTGAAGCTATGGGAGATGGTTGGCAAAATGCTTTACATCCTGATGATAAAGTTCGTGTTTTAAGTGAATTGCAAAAAGCAATAAAAACAAATATGGCCTTTAAGTCTGAAATGCGATTCCAAGATAAAAAGGGTAACATTAGATATCTTTCTGTAAAAATCACAAAACTATTTGATGCAAATAACAATATTTATGGTCATATTGGTATTGCGTCCGACATTACTGAGAGAATTGAAAACGAAAAAGAATTATTAAACTATAAAAATAATTTAGAGGAGTTAGTAAGCTTGAGAACAGAAGAGCTTAATGATAGTAAAGATGCTTTATTAAACCTTTTAGAAGATATAAATTCTCAATCCATTGAATTAGAAAAAGAAAAAATAAAAGCACAGTCGGCAGACTTAATGAAGTCTGCTTTTTTAGCAACCATGTCACACGAATTAAGAACACCTATGAATTCTATTATTGGTTTTACCAGTATTTTGCTTAAAGAATTTGCAGGGCCTTTAAATGAAGAACAGTTAAAACAAATAGGCATGGTGAAAAAAAGTGGTCAACATTTATTAGGTTTAATAAATGATGTACTGGATATTTCTAAAATTGAAGCTGGTGAGTTAAAAGTATCAAATTACCCTTTTAATTATGTGGTTTCATTACAAAAAACAGTTGATTTTTTAATACCTCAAGCTTTAAAAAAAGGATTGAACATTGAATCTGAAATTTCTGAAACTAATATACCCATAGTTAGTGATGAAAGACGCGTAGAACAAGTATTATTAAATTTACTTTCCAACGCTATTAAATTTTCAAATGAAGGGGTTATTCGAGTTAAGGTTGATGTTAAGGATAATTTAGTTGTTACTCAAGTCATAGATCAAGGTATTGGTATAAGTAAAAAAGACATTAATAAGTTGTTTGTTCCTTTTATTCAATTGGAAGGAGGCTTAAGTAGAAGTCATGAAGGTACTGGATTAGGTTTAGCTATTTCAAAAAATTTAATCTTAAAATTAGGAGGAACAATTCAGGTAGAAAGTAAGTTAGGTGTAGGTAGTACCTTTACCTTTACATTACCTTTGTAATAAATTGCTATATTTATAAATAATTCAATAAAAAGTTAAATATTATTCTCTCATAACTATGAATTTATCAATTTTAATAATTGAAGATAATGAACAAAATATGTATATGCTATCGTATCTTCTTAAAAAAAGTAATTATAATGTCATTAAAGCTTATAATGGAAACGACGGCTTAAAATTAGCGCATGAACATAAACCTGATATTATTTTAATTGATATTCAATTACCTGATATGGATGGTTATGAAATATGTAGTAAGTTGGCTTTTAACGGTTTGCCAAAAAATACCGTTTATATTACTGTAACCTCTTACGCTATGGGTGGAGATAAAGAAAAATCAATAGAAGCTGGAGCAGATGGTTACATAGAAAAACCAATAGACCCTGATATTTTCGTTAAACAAATGGAAAGTATCTATAAAACAAAAAATTAAGTAAATGAAAACCATACTCATTGTTGATGATAATATTGAAAACCTCTACTTGCTTAGAGTCATTCTTGAAAAAAATGGCTATTTAGTTGTAGATGCTAAAGATGGAAAAGAAGGTTTATCAAAATTGCATCATACAAAAGTTGATTTAATTATTTCAGATATTTTAATGCCAATAATGGATGGCTATATGTTCTGTCAAGCCTGTAAAAAGGAAAAAGATTTAAAAAAAATACCCTTTGTATTTTATACATCCACATATACAGAAAAACCTGATGAAGAATTTGCATTAAAATTAGGAGCTGCAAAATTTATAAAAAAACCGATTGATCACGAAGCTTTATTATTTATTGTTGAAGATATTTTTGATAAAATAACCTCTAAAAAAGCATATGTTAGAAGGGCTAGAATTAATGATGAGGAAGTTTTAAAACTTTATAGTGAACGTTTAATTAATAAATTAGAAGAAAAAACATTAGAATTAAAAAACGAAATTGTAGAACGAAAAAAGGCAGAACAAGTTTTAACCCATGAAAATCAAATCATGGATTTAATTACTGAAAACACAAAGCTTGATAAAATTTTAGATCATATATTGATTAATTTTGAATCAATGCACTCTGATTATTTTGGATCTATCAATGTAATGCAACCTGATGGAATACATTTAGAATTGATGTCAGCTCCATCACTTCCTAAAGGTTATCGAAAAGCTGTAAAACGTGTGAGAATTGGAGAGCAAGTTGGATCTTGTGGTACAGCTGCTTTTATAAAAAAACCAGTAATTGTATCAGACATTGATATAGATCCTCGATGGAGTAATTATAAAGATATTGCGTTAAAACATCATTTAAAATCTTGTTGGTCTATTCCTATCCTTTCTAAAAGTAATGAAGTGTTAGGTACTTTTGCTATTTATAGTAATAGGGTTAAAATGCCTTCTTTAGATGAAATAAACACTTTAAGTTTTTCTGTTAATTTGGCAAATATTGCTATTGAAAAATATAATATAGCTCAAGAGGTTAAAAAAATTGATGAATCATATCAATCTTTAATAGAACAAGCTAGTGATGCTATAATTACTTATTCATTTGATGGAACAATTCACGATTTCAATAAATCGGCTTGTGAATCTTTAGGTTATACTTCTGAAGAGTTTAAAAAATTAAAAACCAGAGATTTTGTTGTAGGGGGACTGACGGAAATGCCTAAAAGTGTGGAGAAGATGAAAAGTGGCGACTCTTTATTTATTTACAGACAATTAATTAGAAAAGATGGGAGTTTAATTGAGGCTGAAATATCTGCTAAATTACAAAGTGATGGTAAAATTCTTGGTATTGCACGCGACATTACAGAACGTAAAAAAGCAGAGGTAACCTTAAAAGAAAAAAATATTGAATTAATAAAGAGTAATGAAGAACTTGATAGATTTGTATATAGCGCGTCCCATGACCTAAGAGCACCTTTAACTTCTTTAAGGGGCTTGATAAACATCTCTGAGTCTGGATTGTACGCTGAACAAGATGAATTAAAAGCACACTTAAAAATGATGTCACAAACCATTGATAAAATGGATACGTTTATTGAAGATATTTTAGATTATTCTAGAAATACTAGAACACTGGTTAAGAATGTAAAAATTGATTTTGACGAATTAATACATTTTTCTTGTAATAATTTAAAATTTATGAATGTTAAGTTGAAGCATAAAACATTTGTGGAAGTAAACCAACAAGTAGATTTTTATTCTGATAAAAAAAGATTAGAAATTATCCTAAACAATATTATTTCCAATGCTTTTAAATATTATGATGAAAATAAAAAAGAACATTTTATACATATATCAGTAAACACAGATTCTGAAAAAGCAGTAATTGAAATTGCAGATAATGGGGTAGGCATAGCAAAAAAACATTTGAATAAAATTTTTGACATGTTTTATAGGGCAACAAAGTATTCTAAGGGTTCAGGAATGGGTATGTATATTGTAAAGGAAACGGTTGACAAATTAAGAGGCACTATAAATGTTGAATCTGAAATAAATAAGGAAACAAAATTCACAATTATTTTGCCGAATACTAAATAACAAATTGAGCTATGAACCTAGAAGAAGTTTTGTTGATAGATGATAATAATATTGATAATTATATCAATAAATTTATTGTAGGAAAATCAAAAATAACAACTAAAATAACAGTACAATGTTCACCCGTTGAAGCGTTAGATTATCTTAAACATATGGAAGGTAAATTTCCAAAGTTAATTTTTTTAGATATAAAAATGCCTGAAATGGATGGTTTTGGTTTCTTAGAAATCTTTGACAAATTTCCAGCACAAAAAAAAGAAAATTGCAATATTGTTATGCTCACATCGTCACACAATCAATTTGATATTGAAAGAGCAAATAATAATCCTTATGTTAAAAAATATCTCATAAAGCCTTTAGATTTAACCAAACTAAAAGACGTCTTAAAAGATGTTTTTGCTTACGTATAATTATTTAATATTAGTTCTTTATAATTTCAACTTCAAACAACTTATCCCAACGTTTTCCTGTAACAAAAATGGTTTTAGTTTCGGGATTATAGGCAATACCATTTAAAACATCTAATCCTTCATGTTGAGTAACCAGTTTTTTTAGTGGTGAAAAATCAATAACACCAATAATGGCCCCATTTTTTGGATTAATGATTGCCACACCATCTTTTTGGTAGCGATTTGCATAAATATTTCCATCAATCCATTCCATTTCATTAATACCTACAATTTTTCCTTTATTGGTATAAACTTGAATGTAATCTTCTTCAACTAAGGTTTCTGGATTTAATAGCCAGATTTTTTCAGTACCATCACTTTTGTAAATAACATTATCATTATTACACAAACCCCAGCCTTCTTTACTATTACCGTATTTAAAACTGCTTAGTTTTTCAAAAGTTGTTACATCGTAAACAAAACCAGTACCTTCTTTCCAAGTTAATTGGTAAATTTTGTTTTTTAAAATGGTGAGACCTTCTCCAAAATATTCATCAGCCAAATCAATATTTCTAATAACCTTACCAGTTTTATAATCTACTTTTCTAAGTTTCGATTCTTTATATTGCCCCGTGCTTTCATATAAAGTATCGTTATAAAATTCAATACCTTGTGTGTATGAAGTTATATCATGAGGGTATTCATTAATGATTTTATAATTGTATATTTTTGGAGTTTCGTTATTTAATATTGTAATGCTTGTTGAAACTACTTGTTTTTCGTTGTTAAAATAAACGGTAGCTTCTACGGTTTGTTTCCCCAATTTTTTATTTTTTAAACTAGAAGTAGCATTAATTTTTTTTCCATTTAAGGAGAAGGAAACCGAATCAATTGTATGATTTTTTTTGTTATCTAAAGAAAGATTTAAATCTTCATCAATTGAAATATCGCCTTTGTTAGCATTGGTTTTAATAAAAAAATCATTTTTTTTCTGTCCAGCATTCGAACCGCAAGAAATAATAATAATTCCTAAAATTATGATTGTGAGAGCTTTGAATATTTTCATTGGTGCTTTAAATTTTAAGCAAGATATTTATTTAAAATCAGTTTAAAAAATCATTGTGAAATTTTTAAAAGGTTGTATCTTTGCAACCGGCAAGTCCTACACAACCAGCTCCTGTTGAATCCTCCAGGGCGGGAACGCAGCAAAGGTAAATGGTCGTAGCGGTGTGATGTAGGTAGCTTGCCTTTTTTTTGTTCTTAAATATGAACAGCAAATATTTCCATCGTAAAGATGCCAGGTATTCTTCGTAAATTAAAAATCAATCAACATATTAATAAATATTGAAGTTAAGCAAATTACTTTTGTTTAATTTTACATTTTTAATTTTTCAATGCAATTACATGTCTAAAGTTGTTTTAATCACAGGAGGTTCTTCTGGAATTGGTAAGTCTATTGGTGAGTTTTTAACAGAAAAAGGTTTTAAGGTTTATGGAACCAGTAGAACTCCAGAAAATTATAAGAACAGCCAGTTTGATATTTTAACTTTAGATGTCAAGAAAATTGAAACCATATCTCAAGCAGTTCAAGAAATTATAAGGAAAGAGGGAAGGCTTGATGTTTTAATAAATAATGCAGGAGCGGGTATTACAGGACCAATTGAAGAAATTCCAGATGCTGAAATTAAAGCTAATTTTGAAACTAATTTTTTTGGCCCCATAAATGTAATAAAAGCTGTATTACCTCAAATGCGAAAACAAAAAGCAGGCTTGATTTTGAATATTACATCCATTGCAGGCTATATGGGCTTGCCATATCGGGGTATATACAGCGCAAGTAAAGGAGCTTTGGAATTAGTAACTGAAGCATTTAGGATGGAACTGAAAGAATTCAATATTCAAATGACAAATGTAGCTCCTGGAGATTTTGCTACTAATATTGCTGCTGGACGTTATCATGCACCACTGTTAAATGATTCGCCATATAAAAAACCGTATGGTGATACTTTAAATTTAATGAATGACCATGTGGATGCTGGAAGCAATCCATATATGATGGCTGAAGCTGTGTATAAAATTATGAATACATCCACTCCAAAGGTGCATTATAAAGTAGGGGCGTTTATGCAGAAATTTTCTATTGTTTTAAAACGTATCTTACCAGATAAACTCTACGAAAAAATACTGATGAATCACTATAAATTGTGAATAAAATGAGTGAGTATGTTATAAACAATACAAGTAACAATTAGATTAATTACATCTTGTTTTTTTACGCACTATTGATTGATTAACCCTAATAATTCCTGTTCAAAACCTACAGCAAAAATATTAGCATTATTGTTTACAATTCTGTTGTGTTTATTGACAACTATAACTTTAGTCATAGGGTGGATGGCTAATAAATTTCTGGAAGCTTCAGGAGTTTTAAATTGATATTCACCTTTTAAAGGAAATTTATTTTTTTCTAAAGTAGAAACCCATTTACCTGTGCCATAGTCATCTATATTAATAATAATAAAATTAATTTCAGGATATTTTACTCTTAACTCTTTAATTTTATTATGACTTTTTCTGAAATGCTCGTAGAATGAGTGTGACCAAAAACAAATAGCGGTGGGGGCATTTATTAATGAGTTACTATTAAATTCAGTATTTTGATAGTTAACTATTTTTATATTAGGAAATACTTGGCCTGGCCTTAAATTGTTTAAGGACGCTACATATTGGGATACTACTGTTTTATTTTTTTCGTCGGTACTTTTCTCTAAAAAAGATTTTAAAACAACACTGTTATTATCTAAATTCTTGTTTTTTGCTAAAAAAGACATGGTGTTGTGGTAAAGTAAATCATTTTTTATAGTTTCATTACTAACTAAGCTGTCAATAATATTAAGTCTATCAAGATTATAACAGAGGGAGTTCCTTTTAACTTGGCATTCCTTAGTGTGTTTAAAATGCTGCTTAAGTGCCAAATTATTTAAATTAGATCTCAAAAAATCATTGTAACTAAAATAATCTTTTAAAAAATCATCATTATAATCAATATTTTTGCGATAGCTATAAAAACTATCAGGTAATGAATTTATGATATTATGCTTGCCTTCTCCATAATGGACAAAAGGATAAATTTCTTTACGAGTATAATATTTATAATCAATGTTGGCTTGTGCAATCCTGTTAAATAAAGAAGAGGTTTTGTGCTTCTTAGAAAAACGTTGCAATTTTTTATTTTTAATATTTCTAAGGGAGTCTATTTTATGTTCAAAAGCCAATGGTTCTAATTGACAGTATTTAAAAATATCAGATTCTAAACTTTCATTTTTTAAAAACTCATTCATAAAATAGTTATTCTTTTTTGCTCCAATACCAGTATAAACTAATGATTCGTCAAACTCCAAGGTATTAAGCCTAAAAATAATACTATCCATAGGCTCTAAAAATACCATTTGTACTTCACTACCGTGTTTAAAGGTGTATAAACCAGGTTTTAAATGTTTTAACTTATAAGAAAATCTATTGTTCTTATCGAGTAAGATAGTATCAAACACTTTGTCAGACTTACCAATAACAACAAAATTTGTATTGGGGTTTATTATTTCTCCACCAAAATAGGCCACTTCACCCTCGTCCTGTTGGATGTTTTTTTTGCAACCTACAAGTGAAATAAGTATGATTAAAAACCAAAAATATAATTTCATCTATTGTTTTTCATTTTAATAAACGTACCTACGTTATTGCTTTTTAGCAAATAGTGAGGAATTTGCAAAGCTGTATTTTATGTCTTACAGTTGGTTATAAAAAAATAATATACAAAAATATGTTTTGCTTTTAAATTGTGCTGTTAATGCGCTGTTAAATGTTTAATTTCAGCTATAAACTAAAAAATAAGTGACAGATCTAACGCCTTAAAGGTCTAATTTTTTTACTTTTGCAAAAAATAAAATTAGCTCTATGTTATCAGTATCAAATTTGTCTGTTCAATTTGGAAAACGCATTCTTTTTGATGAAGTAAATACCACCTTTAATAATGGCAATTGTTATGGGATTATAGGTGCAAATGGTTCAGGGAAGTCAACATTTTTAAAAATTATTTCTGGTAAAATGGAACCTACTTCAGGACAGGTTCATTTGGAGGCAGGTAAGCGTATGTCGGTATTAGAGCAAAATCATAATTTATATGATGAACATACCGTTTTGGAAACTATTTTAATGGGGAATAAGCCATTATTTGAAATAAAATCTGAAATGGATGCGCTGTATGCAGATTATTCTGATGAAAATGCAGATAGGATTGGAGAACTTCAAGTTCAGTTTGAAGAAATGAATGGTTGGAATGCAGATAGTGATGCAGCAGCTATGTTGTCAAATTTAGGTATAAAAGAAGAATTTCACTATACCTTAATGAAGGATTTGGATGGAAAGCAAAAAGTACGAGTGTTGTTGGCACAAGCTTTATTTGGAAGTCCAGATTTACTTATAATGGATGAGCCTACAAATGATTTAGATTATGAAACTATTTCTTGGTTAGAGAATTTTTTGGCTAATTATGAAAATTGTGTGATAGTAGTTTCGCATGATAGACACTTCTTGGATGCTGTTTGTACACATATTTCTGATATTGATTTTGGAAAAATCAACCATTATTCAGGAAATTATACGTTTTGGTATGAATCTTCTCAATTAGCAGCAAGGCAGCATGCACAGCAAAATAAAAAAGCTGAAGAAAAGAAAAAAGAATTAGAAGAATTTATACGTCGTTTTTCTGCTAACGTTGCAAAAAGTAAACAAGCTACTAGTAGAAAGAAAATGATTGATAAGCTAAATATTGCTGATATTAGAAGAACTAGCCGTAGATATCCAGCTATTATTTTTGAACGAGATAGAGAAGCTGGTGATCAGATATTAAATGTGGAAGGACTGGCAGCATCCCTTGATGGCGAAGTACTATTTAAAGGGATTGACTTAAACTTAGCTAAAGGAGATAAAGTTGTTGTATTCTCAAGAGACTCTAGGGCTACAACGGCATTTTATCAGATATTAAATCATAAAGAAAAAGCTGATGCGGGAAAGTTTGATTGGGGTGTAACAACGACGCAATCTTATCTACCATTAGATAATAGTGAGTTTTTTGAAAATAACTTGAGCTTAGTAGATTGGTTGCGTCAGTGGGCTACTACTGAAGAAGAACGTGAAGAAGTTTACATTCGTGGATTTTTAGGGAAAATGATTTTTAGTGGCGAAGAAGCACTTAAAAAATCGAATGTGCTTTCTGGTGGTGAAAAAGTACGCTGTATGTTAAGTAGAATGATGATGGTAAGAGCCAATGTACTGATGCTTGATGAGCCAACAAACCATTTAGATTTAGAAAGTATCACGGCCTTTAATAATTCCCTAAAAAACTTTAAAGGTACAATGTTATTTACGACCCATGATCATGAGTTTGCACAAACCGTAGCCAATAGAGTTATAGAACTTACTCCAAACGGTATAATTGATAGATATACTACTTTTGATGAGTATATGCAGGATAAGAAAATTAAAGAATTGCGTGATAAAATGTATACGGTTGAAGTATAATTTTTAATCTTTTTGCAATTCTGAAGTAATATTTTTAACGATAGGAAGTGCTTTGTCAAGTTCATCTTTATGTACAAAAAGTTCCTGGTAATCTGAATTGGAGCCGCCAAATACAGGAATAAGCAAGCCTGATTCTGTTTGCTCTTTTACAATAGCGTGAATATTAGCTTTTTTTAATTCAGAGACAATGCGTTGAGCAATAATTAAATTACCGGAATATATTATGGTATAATTAGAGTCATTCATAGTTTTAAGTTTAGTGATTGAATTCGTGGTCTTGCGTTTCTAATTCAAAAGTTATACTTTCTATTATTGGAAGTGCTTTTTCAAGTTGATCTTTATGAACAAAAACTTGTTGAAACCCTGGAATTAAACCTCCACCAAATCCTGCTAATCTTGCAGATTCAGTTTGATCTTTAACAATAGGCTTTATATTAGTGTTTTCTAAATCGAAAATAACACGTTGAACAATGATTGAACTTCCAGTAAAAATTTTTACGAAATCAAGGGGCCTCATAATTAGAGTTTTAAATTAAAATTGATATTTTAGTTTTGAGTTTCCATTTCAGAAGAAATATTTTCAACTATGGAAGTTGCTCTTTTTAGTTCATCTTTATGAACATGTATTTCTTGAACCCCTTGGATAGACGCGCCAAAACCAGCTAATCTAGCTGACTCAGATTCGTCTTTAATAATAGCACAAATATTTTCACTTTCAAGCGCAAGAAAGATGCGTTGAACTGAAATAAAATCTCCCATAAATACTCTTATGTAGTTTGACGTTTTCATAATATTATCTTTTAAGGGTTCCTTCTTAAAGGTACGAAAATTTTTCAATAAAAAATCTGATTTAACGCGGTTTTAGGTTTTTGATTTTTTAGAATTGGCAAAAATCAGGTTTACTTCATTAGGGATGGTGAATATGGTTTTGCTATGTGTACTTGGTTGAATATAAAATTAAAAACGACCTATAACTCCAATTTGGTTAGGGGTAAACGCTAAATTCCAAGTTATTTTGTGATTGTTTTTGTCTGAATGATAAGTTTGGCTTTTGTGAAGAAACTTATCAATACTATCAACCACAATAATACTTATTGCAGTACTGAATGCTATATCGGTCAACCAATGTGCATTTGCGGTTAGCCTAGAAAGTGGGGGAATAGCACCAATAGAATATACGGCAACTTTAGACCAACTACTATTAAATTGTTTTGCTATTGCATGAGCCATAGTAATAGATAAAATAGTATGGCCTGAAGGAAAAGAATGAAAATCTCCTTCACTAGAAAAAAATCGAAATTCATACGGATCATAGCCGCTGTTAGGGCGTGCTCTTCCTATTACATTTTTTGTAATGGACTGTATGAGACCACTGGTTACAGAAGAAGAAATTATTAAAACACTTGTTTTTCTTATTTTTTCATTTTTTGTAAATAAACCAAAGCCGTAAAGACCAGCATTCACCATAAAATAATTTTGAGGACTTCCAAAATACCAGCCAAAATCTTTTAATAATTTGGGAGCGTTTTGTTCTTGTTTTATGAAATATGAATTTGCACTTTCATCTAAAAGGGAAAGCCCTGCTGTTCCTGCTAACAGAAAACTCAATTTTTTAAAATCTTGCCCCTTCCAATGAATAGGTCTTAAAGTGGAGTGCTTAATACCGCCCCAAGTACTTTTTGAATCTTGTTTTAATAAGTTCCATGTACTGGTAGTGTCAGTATGGGTTATTAAATCTACATTTTGAGCAGTACTACACAATCCAAATGCAATGCAAATGATAAGTAAAAAGTATTTGGTTAAACTCATTACGTTCTATCTCAATTCAGCTCCAAGCTCTTTTTCAAAACTAAACTGCAGCTTATTCATGATTTTATCTATCTGTTTATCGGTAAGCGTTTTGTTTTCATCTTGTAAGGTGAAGCTAATTGCATAGCTTTTTTTACCATTAGGAAGGTTTTTTCCTTGATATACATCAAATAAATTTACATTTTTAAGCAGTTGTTTTTCACTTTGCTTAGCTAGTTTATAAATAGACTCGAACGAAACATTTTCATCTAAAAGTAATGCAAAATCACGGCGTACTTCTGGATATTTAGAAATGGGTTTAAAGGTAATTTTATTACGCTTTATAATATCTAAAACAGCATCCCAGTTAAAGTCAGCAAATAATACATCTTGTGAAATATCAAAATGTTTTAAAATAGATTTTTTAACCAATCCAAAATCAACTAATATCGTTTTTCCTAAGCTAAAACTAATACCTTCTGAAATCACATCATTCTTTGTAGGGGTTTCTCTATAACGAGAAATTCCTAAACGTTCTAAAACGGAAATAATACTTCCTTTTAAAAAGAAAAAATCGCTTTTTTGTCCAGAGTTTATCCAGTTTTCCTGTGATTGATTTCCAGTTGCAAATATTGCTAAATGTTTAAATTCTTCTCGTTTTTCGTGGTAACCGTGATAGGTTTTTCCGAATTCAAATAGTTTTAAATCTGAACGCTTTCGGTTGATGTTGAAAGATAAAGCCTCTAATCCGGAAAACAGTGCCGATTGTCTTAAAACAGATAGGTCCTTACTTAAAGGATTTAAGATTGTAATGTTATTAGAAGCTTCTAACTGTTCGCTTAAAGCTGTATAATTAGGTGTTGTAAGTGAATTGGAAAGGATTTCATAAAAACCTTGTGAAGCCAATTGGTTGCCAATAATATTTTGAACCTTATAATCTTCAAAGCGTGATGAAGTAGAAATTGAGGCATTTAGTTTTTTAGTAGTTTCTATATTGTTATAGCCGTAAACACGTAATATTTCCTCAATAATATCAGCCTCACGTTGCACATCATTTCTATAGGCAGGAACCGTCAAACCTAATCCAGCTTCGGTAACATTATTTACTTTAATATCAAGTGACGATAAAATGCTTTTAATAGTTTCTTTAGGGATTTCTTCTCCAATTAATTTTTTTGCATTTTCAAAACTCAATCGCACTTGAAAATCTTCAATTTTTTTAGGATAAAAATCACCAATATCACTTGTAATTTCGCCTCCAGCTACTTCCTGAATTAATAAGGCAGCACGTTTTAAGGCATATTCAGTTATGTTTGGGTCAATTCCACGTTCAAATCTGAAAGATGCATCCGTATTTAGTCCATGACGTTTTGCAGATTTTCTAATACTTACTGGGTTAAAATACGCACTTTCCAAGAAAATACTTGTTGTAGTTTCTGAAACTCCAGAATAAATACCTCCAAAGATACCAGCAATACACATTGGCTTTTCTGCATCACAAATCATTAAATCATCTTCGTGCAATTCTCGTTCAATTCCATCTAAAGTGATGAATTTTGTACCTGATTCTAATGTTTTTACTTCAATTTTATTTCCGGATATTTTAGCTGTATCAAAAGCATGCAATGGCTGGCCCAATTCATGAAGTACATAATTGGTAACATCTACTATATTATTAAGTGGTTTTAATCCAATGGCTTTTAAACGATGTTGAAGCCAAGATGGGGATTCTTTGACTTTTATACCTGAAATAGTTAAGCCACAATAACGTGGTGCTAAGTTTTTATCTTTTACCTCCACATCCATTTTTAAGGTGCGGTTTTCAACGTGAAATGCACTAACCGAAGGCGTAATAAGTTCTAAATTAATTTCTTTTTGTGTAAGTCCTGCTTTTAAGTCGCGAGCAGTGCCAAAATGACTCATGGCATCAGCTCTATTTGGAGTTAGTCCAATTTCAAAAACTTGATCGTTTTCAATATCAAAAATGCTTGAAACTGCTGTGCCTACTTTGGTGTTTTCATCTAAAACTAAAATACCATCATGTGATTTCCCTAAGCCTAATTCATCTTCAGCACAAATCATTCCGTAGCTTTCTTCACCTCTAATTTTTCCTTTTTTAATAGTCCAAGAGTCACCAGTTTCGGTATATAAAGTAGTTCCAATAGTGGCAACTGGTACTTTTTGTCCTGCAGCTACATTGGGAGCTCCACAAACAATCTGTAAAGGAGCTTCAGTTCCAATATTTACAGTTGTTACTTTCAATTTATCTGCGTTTGGGTGTTGGATACAAGTTAAAACTTCACCAACAATAATACCTTCTAACCCGCCTTTAACAGATTGGTAGGCTTCTATGCCTTCTACTTCTAATCCTAAATCTGTAAGTAATTCACTCGTTTGTTCTGGTGTCCAATCTGTTTTGATAAATTGTTTTAACCAATTATATGAAATCTTCATTTGTGATGTCCTAAATTTTCTGTGGGCAAAGATAAAATATTGAAATGTAGCATTCAAACAAAGCGTAATTATTTGTGTATAAAATTCAATGATTGGTAGAATTTAATCATGTTTTATTTGAAAACAATTAGCAATGACAGGGGGTGAGAGATTGGTAGGTGTTTTAAAACAAATTTTTAGTTTAAAAAAACTAACCATGAATGGTTTCAGATTTACCATAATTTTGAATAACCTTAGCTTCAAAGTTTATAAGTTCTTGCCAACGTTTATCAACATCAATGTCTTTGCCGTACTTACGAGCAAACCCAATGAAGGTTGTGTAATGACCTGCCTCACTAATCATTAAATCATGATAAAATTTTGAAAGTTTAGGGTCTTTTATTTTTTTTGATAATAATTTAAAGCGTTCACAACTTCTGGCTTCAATCATAGCAGAAAATAATAGCCTGTCTACCATGCTTTGTTGTCTATTACCGCCTTTATTCATAAACTTATATAGTTCATTAACATAACTATCTTTACGTTCTCTACCTAATTTGTAACCTCGTTGTTTGATGATATCATGAACCATTTGAAAATGCTCTAATTCTTCTTTGGCTAACGCAAGTAAATCGGTAACTAAATCTTCATGTTCAGAATTATGTGTGATTATAGTTATAGCATTGGTGGCGGCTTTTTGCTCACACCACGCATGATCTGTAAGGATTTCTTCTATATTAGACTCCACTATATTTACCCAACGTGGGTCGGTTGCTAATTTTAAACCAAGCATATTATTAATTTTCTGTAAATGTAGTTATAAGTTCCTTTAATAAAAGGTTAGCTAATATAATTCCAGATATTTTTATACTTACTAAGTTGTTTGTAGGTATTAAGAATTATTAGATTTTCAGGTAGAGAAAGTTTTTTGTCTTTTTTAAGAATTGTTTTTGCATGGTATCTGGCTAGTTGTAAAATATCATTGTCTTTAATAATGTCTGCTATTTTAAGGTTTAAAATCCCGCTTTGTTGCGTGCCCATAATATCACCAGGGCCACGTAAACGCAAATCAACTTCGGCAATTTCAAAACCATCACTAGTTTTAACCATGGTTTCTAATCTTGTTTTACTATCGTTACTAAGTTTGTGCCCAGTCATTAAAATGCAATAACTTTGTTCTGCACCGCGTCCTACGCGTCCACGAAGTTGGTGTAGTTGTGATAAGCCAAATCTTTCAGCACTTTCAATTATCATTACAGAGGCGTTGGGTACATTTACGCCAACTTCAATAACCGTTGTTGCAACCATAATTTGAGTTTCTCCTTTAATAAAGCGTTGCATTTCAAAATCTTTATCGGCGGCTTTCATTTTTCCGTGAACAATTGATATTTGGTAATCGGGCATAGGGAATTCTCTGGAAATACTTTCATAGCCATCCATCAAATCTTTGTAATCCATATTTTCACTTTCTTGAATTAATGGATAGACAATATAAATTTGCCGGCCTTTTGCAATTTCATCACGAATAAATCGAAACACATTTAACCGATTTTTATCATACCGATGGACAGTTTTTATAGACTGTCTTCCTGGTGGTAATTCGTCAATAATTGAGATGTCCAAATCGCCATAAACAGACATAGCTAAAGTGCGAGGAATTGGTGTTGCAGTCATTACTAAAACGTGGGGAGGTGATATGTTTTTATGCCATAATTTACTTCTTTGTGCTACTCCAAATCGATGTTGTTCGTCTATAATTGCGAGACCTAAATTTTTAAACTTTACCTTGTCTTCAAGTAAGGCGTGGGTGCCAACTATTACTTGTAAGTCTCCATTTTCAAGTGATTTGTGTATTTCTCTTCTTTTTAAAGTTTTAGTTGAACCTGTTAGTAGTTGTATTTTGATTTTTAGTTTGTTACATAGTTCGAGTAGTCCATTGTAGTGCTGGACTGACAAAATTTCAGTCGGTGCCATCATACAGGCTTGAAAACCATTGTCAAGTGCTATTAACATTGACATAAAAGCCACTATAGTCTTTCCAGATCCTACATCGCCTTGTAAAAGTCGATTCATTTGAGCATTGCTACCTAAATCAGAACGAATTTCCCTTAAAACGCGTTTCTGAGCACCTGTTAATTCGAAGGGTAAATAGTCTTTAAAAAAGCTATTGAAATAGGTGTCAACTTTTTCAAAAGGAAAGCCTTTAATTTTTGATTTATGAATTAAATTTTTAATAATTAATTGCAGTTGAATGTAAAATAATTCTTCAAATTTTAATCGAAATTGGGCTTTAGAAAGTAACTCCTGGTTTTTCGGAAAATGGATATTAAAAAGCGCTTCACTTTTGTTAACTAATTTTAGTTCTAATCGTAAATTATCTGGTAAAGTTTCAATGAATTTCCCTTTGGTTTCAATGAATAATTGTTGCATGATTTTGCTAATCATTCGATTTGATATTCCTTTACTCAATAATTTTTCAGTAGAGGGATAAACAGGTTGCATGGCTGAGCGAAGGTTTTTTTCATGATCTTCTTGTAGTTCCATTTCTGGATGTGCGATGTTAAATTTCCCATTAAACCAATTGGGTTTTCCAAAAGCAACATAGGTTTTGTTGAGCTTTAAGTTTTCGCGAATCCACTTTTGTCCTCGAAACCAGACCAATTCCATAACACCTGTTTCGTCAACAAATGTAGCAAGTAAACGTTTGCCACGTTTTTGTGCTACTTCTTTAAATTCAATTATTTTCCCAATGACTTGAATATCTGCATTGTTTCGTTGTAATTGGTTAATTTTATAATAATGCGTCCGGTCTATATATCTATTTGGAAATAAGTTGATTAAATCTTGGTAAGTATGAATGCCTAATTCTGAACGCAGTAAATTAGCACGATTAGAGCCAACGCCTTTTAAATAATCTATGGGTGTTTGAAGGTTAACAGACATAAAAGCGAATTTAATTAATTCTCATGAAAATGGAAATCTGATTGTGTTATTACTTTTTAAAAATGTATTTTGGTATCATCGTTGCTATCATTCTATTTATGAAATATTTTTTGCTGTTTTTTGTTTTCTCTTTTTTTTCTTTTTCTCAACAATCTGAATATGTTGATTTTAAGACTGCTAAAGCAGATATTGCTTTTGGAGACTTAACAAAAAAAGAGGTTTTTGGAACTGTTTTGTATGAGTTTGAGATTTTAAAAGACACTGATTCTATTTTTTTAGATGCAGAAAATTTTAAAAGTATCAATTATGTTTTAGACGCTAAATTTTCAGGTAGTTTATATAATGGAAATCAATTGATTGTCAAGTACTCTTTTAAAGCTAATACACAGCATACTTTGTATGTCACTTGGAGAGTTAATCCTAATAAAGCCATGTATTTTATTGATTGGGAGCAAGATGAATTGAGCCTTGAGCGTGGTCAAGATATCATTAATAAGCAAGTTTGGACTCAAGGACAAGGTAAGTACACGAGTAATTGGTTGCCGAGCATTGATGATATGAATGATAAAATTGAATTTGATTTGTCGGTAACTTTTGATTCTGATTATGAAGTTATTGCCAATGGGAAACTCATTAATAAGCAAGTTGCAGATTCAGTAAGCAAATGGTATTACGATATGCAGCATCCTATGTCCAGCTATTTAGTCGCTTTAGCTATAGGGAAATATAATAAAAAAGTTGAAATTTCTAATAGTGGAGTTCCTTTAGAAATGTATTATTATCCTCAAGATTCTATAAAGTTTGAATCCACTTATCGCTACACCAAGCAGATGTTTGATTTTTTAGAAGACGAAATTGGCGTACCGTATCCTTGGCAAAATTACAAACAGGTACCTGTTAAGGATTTTTTATATGCTGGAATGGAAAACACAAGTACCACTATTTTTTCGGATGCTTTTATGGTAGATTCCATAGCATTTATTGATAAAAATTATGTAAATGTTAATGCTCATGAATTGGCGCATCAATGGTTTGGAAATTTAATTACAGAAACTTCAGGAACGCATCATTGGCTTCAAGAAGGTTTTGCTACCTATTATGCGTTGTTGGCTGAGCGTAATGTATTTGGAGATGATTATTACTATTGGAGTTTATACCAATATGCTCAAGAATTATTAGATCAAGATAGAATAGGGGAGAGTACGTCGCTTTTAGATCCAAAATCTACAAGTATTACGTTTTATAAAAAAGGGGCTTTGGTGTTGCATTTATTGCGAGAGAAAATAGGTAATGTTGCCTTTAAAAAGGCTGTAAAAAACTATATTGAAAAGCATGAATTTAACAATGTAGAAACAAATGATTTTATCCGTGAAGTGGAAAAGGAGAGCGGAAAAAGTTTGGGTGAATTTGTTGAATTGTGGTTGAAAGAAAAGGATTTTAAATATGATTTGGCTTTAGAGAGTTTAAAAAAATCTGTTTTTATTCAAGAATATTTGATGGTTGATTGTGAGGTATTTATATCAAGATGTAAAGACTATCTGAATTCAGGAATTTCAGATGAAGCAAAATCAAAAATAGTTTCTCAAAGTTCTAATTATATACAAAAAGAAGATTTTAAAAATAGTTTGAAAGTTCGTCAAACAATAGCTCAGTCTTTGACAGAAATTCCCATAGAATTAAAGAAAGCATATGAATCTCTTTTAAAAGATGAATCTTATATTACTAAAGAAATTGCTTTATTTAATTTATGGAAGAACTTTCCAGAAGAACGAAAAAAATATTTAAATAAAACAAGAGAAATTCAGGGGTTTAATGATAAAAATATTAGGACATTATGGCTAACCTTGGCTTTAATTACTGATGATTTTGAGTTAGAAAAAAAATCTTATTATTTTAATGAATTAACAGATTATACAAGTGCTAAATACGGTTTTGAAACTCGTATAAATGCTTTTCGGTATCTAACTCAAATACAAGCATGTCAGGATATTTGTAAAGAAAACTTAGAAAAAGCAACAACGCATCATAACTGGCAATTTGCTAAGTTGGCAAAGGAGTTATTAAAAAACTAAATTATATAGTTGTACATGGTAACTGTTTCTGCAATTGATAGTATGTTTGTTTTAGTCCCAAATATTAGGTCTATTAACTCCCATAGCTCTTAAATAGGATAAAAATTGACCAGTGTGGACAGATTCGTGATATGCAATCCGCAATAAATATTTTCCCAGGGTTTTCTTTTTTCCGTTTCCGGGATGTATGATTTTAGTTTCAGCTAGCTCTGTTTCTGAAAATTGTTTAATGCTTTCTAAGAAGGCTTTGCGATATGGCTTAGCAAATTGTAGTTCGTCAGAAACACTTAGGTAAGGCCTGTTTTCCCAAGGTGATACATAATTAGACATATCTTTTTGGTTGATGATTAGATTCCATCCATAATCAGCTTGAAGTACATGTCTAATCATTTCAATAGCTGACATTGCTTTTTGGTCTGGCTTCCAATTATAATAACTCTCAGGAAGTCCACTCCAAAGCATTGTACTTCTTCTTCTTGTTTCTGTAAAATTTGAAATTATGAGTGCAGATTGAGTCATATTATTTGTTTTGGTGCATGTAATTTTTAAATGTTAGATTAAGCATATGGCTTGATAGGGTTTGTAAAACTTTAACTTTTAACATTACCTATTACTTATATTTTCGACAGTTTGGTTTTATTTTTTTTCAGTTACTCTATAGAAAAAGCATTTGTTTATCATTTTCTATTGCGATAGTTGAAGGGGTTATTTTGAAAAAAAAAGTTTCTTGTAACAATCAAAGTTAGGTTTTGATATTTGTCCTATTTTTTCAAGCTTTCGTTTACTGTCACTTTGGAACGAGGAAATGGATGTTTTTTTATATAGGTCATAAGCTTTATAAGTTAGTCGTATTTATAGATGCACATAGCTAAAAGATTCAGCTCTTCAGTTGCCATTTTTCATTTAGTTCTGTCTATATTAAACACAACGGTTAGTATAAACTATAAGTTTTGTAGATGTTGCACAAGGTATTAAAAAGTTGCTATTGTAAAAAAAAGCTGATTTTGTTTCTTTAAATCTACAGGAAAAAATAATGCGCGGTCATTTATTTTAAGGGGTTTGAGTTAAATATATCCCTTTATAGGCTCTTAAATAAAAGAAAAATAATAAGCGTTCATTATTTGTACATTTAGTTTTCTGTCAAACTTAAAATATTAAAAAACTACTTAATTATTTAAGTAGATAACAGTAGCAATCGTCCAAAAAAAACGATTTTTCAAATCATTTGGTTATTTTATTTTATGATATTTTTCAAAGCTTCAATTATCTCATCAGGTTCTGAACGAGTTCTATAATCAACATTCACATAGCTCCATTTGACTATCTGATCATTTCCTATTATAAAAGTTGCAGGAATAGGTAGTATATTACCATTTCCATTATTAATTTTTTTTAAATCAAGATTTCTATCTATTTGCATATGATCTAATAAAAATTCAGGAACTTCCCAAGCAACTCCATACTGTGAAGCAACTTTAGCGTCTTGGTCAGACAATACAATAAATTCCATTTCACTAATTTCATTTTTTGTCATTGATGAATCAGGTACTTCAGGACTTATAGCTACTAATGTGGCACCAAGTTTTTGAATATCACTTAATTTATTTTGTAAAGCTCTAAGCTGTAAATTACAGTATGGGCACCAACTGCCACGATAAAATGTAATAACAAGGGGTCCTTTATTTAACAAGCTTGATAATGATATTGGGTTTCCAAGAGGGTCAGGCAATTCAAAATTAGGAGCCTTTTCACCAATATTAATGGCTTTATCTCCTTGTTGAAATGCTTTTGCTTTAATAATTATATCATCAACCCCTTGCATAAACTCAGGGTTTTTTTTTCGACCTGCAGCTATTTTAGCATCAGTTTGTTCTTTTAATTTTTGCATTATTCTATTAATTAAAGATATTTAAATGTCATATTTTTACGTATGGCGTTTGTTGTGTATACCGTATTTGTGAGTTAGTAATTTGTAAAAGTACTAAAGTTAGTAAAAAGGGGTGAACCAGAGAGGAATTCAGAGAATTTTCGATTAACCTAAAAATATTTCAAGCCATTTTACTGGCTTTTTATCACAGTATTTAGTTGATAGTACTGCTTATGTTACTTTAAATTCCGATACGTTCATTTCGACACTAAATCTAACGTTTTCTTTATTTTTTTTAAGTGTTGCTGACATTATGTTGAATATTCATATGCCTCATTCCGTTATGTTTAAAGAAAAAAATATCTAATGTAAATGTGTGATTTCTTTATAATTAGAAGGGATTGATTCAATAATATAATTTCTTGGTATATTTTGATAAGGTTTACATTTAAGATAACCAAAACCATTACAGATTCTACATTGCTCTGTATTATTTCTATATGTTTCTGTTTTCCCGAGCCCATCACAAGTGTCGCAACTAACCCTTCCTTTAGTATCACAGTTCCAACAATAAATATGTTTAGCATAAGCTTTTTCTAAACTAAGGCAATAATCAGAATTTTCTGTTTTGGATTTTTTACATAAACTAAAATATAAATAATAAAACGCGTCATAATCTTTATCATATTCAGAGCTTCTTTCAAAACTATTTTTGGCTAACTGATAAGCTTTGGTAATATTCTTATCTATACCGTTGCCAGTTGCTAAAGCTATAATTGTAGAAATTTCTGTATTAGAATTTTCGTAAAGATCTGCCTTAAGTTCCCAAAAATTTGCTTTTTTCGAATTTTTAATATGTTGATATGCAGAACCTCGGTAAATTTTAGATAATTCTCTTGCAAACTGATTATCATTGGTAGCGGCTTTCTCCATAACTTCTACTCCAGTTTTAGCCAAATAAATATCACCTCTAAGATAATTTTTATAATAGAGGTTATGGCCGTAGTACCAATCATCTTCATTTACAGAGTAATCAACAGTATCTTTGTATTTTTTATAATAATTAATTGCTTCTTGTGTTTGATCCCAAGTTCTACTTGCATAATTACTTCTAAGAAGAATTTTAGAGTAATCATAGTAAAATTCTGGAGTTAATTTGGAAGAATTACGATTTATAGATTCTCGGTATAGGTAACTTAAAGCATCATAAGAATGACCTTCTAATTCAATAAGCTTTTTTTTAACACTTACTTTTGATTCAGAATATAGTAAACTTATAAGTTGATTTTGGCTATTATGGAACCTAATTTTTTCATGAAAAATTTCAACTGCTTTTAAGGTGTCTTTTTTTATATTATAGCCATTAAGGTAGATTTCGCCAAGTACTACTTTAGCTAATGGCTGTACTAATTTATCTCTTCTTGATAATATAAGATATGATCCTTTGTCTATGTTTTTTTCTAAACCATAACCTCTATAAAAACAATAACCTAATACTTCACGAGCAGGTTCAAAACCTTCTTCCAACAACTCACTAAAAATAGTAACGGCAGTATTATAATCCTGTTCTATTCCGTAACCAAATAAATAAAACAACCCAATATTATATTTTGCTTCTTTATCTCCTAAATTAGATGCGGCCATAAACCAAGAAAATGAAGCTCCTTTGCTTAAATTATATTTCTTTTTATCTCCAAAATAAAAATCTAAATATTTGAAAAAAGCTACTTTCTTTAAAAAATCTATGTTCTTTTGCTTTAGTAATTTGTTTATCTTATTTTGGCCGTAGTTTCTAGTATATGTACCTGACTTGTAATTAAACCTATCATACTCTTTTTCAGTCATTGTATTACCTAATAGTTCAAAAACATAATTTTGTCCATTTAAATAAAATGTTCCCAAAAGAAATATATATAAGACGTATTTTTTATAAATCATTATTAGTAGTTTAACTTGTTTAAATATTTTTTAATCAATCCGTTTATTTAAAATTATTTAGCCTTTATTCAAGGCGGGTCAAGCTTCTGCACAACGGTTTCGGCTCGTATGTTTACAAGCCTATAGTTATTTTAATGTCTTATCCTTAACAATTCGGTTTCTAATGCTTCTTTAGACCTTCTTTCAATAGTATTTAGATTGGCATTCAGTATGTTGTTTTTTTCGTAAGGATCATTAATGAGGTTATACATTTCTTCTATACCATTAGCAAATACGATGAGCTTATAGGTGCCATTACTAATGGTCCAAGCATCATTTTTTTCATTCTTCATTTCAGAATACTGATACTTTCTGATTGATTTTTTTTCAGAGAATAGCGACTTAAAACTTTTGCTGTCGTTTATTTCATCAATTTCCACTCCTGCTATTTCGGCTATTGTGGCAAACATATCAGTGCTCGTAATTAAATTGTTATCTGTCCCTTTTCTTTCCACGCCTTTACCAGATACAAATAGGGGCATATTAATACCCCCTTGATAAAGACTTCTCTTCACCTGATTTGAAGCATATGGCGCTTGTGTTACAAGGGGTTCGGTGCCATTATCACCCATAAAAATGATAAGCGTATTTTCTTTTTCTTCTTCTGATAATGAACTTAACAGTTGTCCTATTTGATAATCCATGGCCTCAATTGAAGCCATAAAGTAAGGTGTTGGGTCTACACCTTCTTTGTAAGTCGGTAAATTTCCTTGACTATGCATTTCTGCAGGAGGAATATGGAAAGGTGTATGTGGAGCATTATATGCTAACCACATAAACCAAGGTTTGTCTTGTTTTTGAATCCAATGAGAAGCCAAATTGGTAAACTTTTTTGAGGTGTACTCATTGCTTATGGATTGTTTCCCATTATTGGATAATGGCCAGTTGTAATAATCTTTTACAGAGCCTATAAAAATACCTTCATAATAATCAATACCAAAGGTTTCTGGATTAATTGTTGCATCGTATCCAGATACATGCCATTTACCAATTACAGCGGTTGCATAGCTATTGTTGGTGTGGTCGTTGATATATTTTTGTAACAGGATTTCATTTTCGCTTAATTTTTGATTTGCCCACCTTACACCGGTTCTGTATCCATATTTACCGGTAATCATTGATGCTCTGGTAGGCGAGCACGTTGGATAGGTCCAAAAGTTTGTGAAATTCACCCCCTTTTTTCTAATCGCATCGATGTTTGGAATGTGTGGTTTTACTTCCCCTTCTTTAAAGCCGGCTAAAGCATCTTTCCCCATATCGTCTGCTATGATTAATAATATGTTTGGGGAACTTTCAACCTCTTTAATCGTCTGATTGTTTTTGCAGGATAGTAAGGAAATTGTTAGCCCAGTAAGTATTATATATTTCTTCATGAAGCGTTTAACTGAACTTAATTTTGCAAGAACTTTATTAAGGGAGAAATAAAAGCTTCAAATTTTTCGATGTGAGGAAGATGCCCTACATTTTCTAACTCTACTAATTTAGCATGAGGTATTTTATTGTGCGTTTCTTTTCCTAACTGATTATACAAACCCATAGTTTTTCTTACCTCCTCACTTACAAGCGGTTTACCAAGTGCGGTTCTGTCTCTGGTTCCAATAATTAGTAAAGTAGGGGCAGTGATATTTTTAAACTCGTATACAACGGGCTGTGTAAAAATCATATCATACGTTAAGGCATTGTTCCAAGCTATGGTTTCATAATCGGAATTCAACGTCCAACCGGCCAATAAATTTACCCATTGATCATATTCGGGTTTCCAATTGTTGTCATAGTAATTCACCAATTGATATTTCTTTATCCCTTCATAACTTTTTTTGAGTTCATTTTTATACCACCATTCTACAGGTTTGTAAGGTACTTTTAGTTTCCAGTCTTCCAAGCCAATGGGGTTTTCTAGAATAAACTTTTCTGTTATTTCTGGATACATTAAGGTAAATCTAGTGGCTAGCATTCCGCCCATTGAATGTCCTAAAATGGCTGTTTTTTCAATACCCAATGTGTCTAAAAGTGATTTTGTGTTTTGTGCTAATTGCTGAAAGGTATAATGAAAATGTAATGGCTTAGACGATTTCCCGAAGCCTATTTGGTCTGGGACGATTACACGAAACCCTGCATTAGTTAAGGCTTTAATGGTTGTTTCCCAATAAGCACCATTAAAATTTTTACCGTGAAAAAGCACAATGTTTTTGCCGTTATATGCTTCTGGCTTAACGTCCATATACGCCATTTTTAGGTTTTGTTCTTGAATCGTTAATTCCAAAAACGAAACTTCGTACGGATATTGGTAATTGGACAATTCAATATCTAACCATTGTAACTTTTCGGTTTGTGCTGTTACAAAATGGAAATTCGCCAACAAATAAACCCAAAATATTATTTTTTTTACCATTTTATTTTTCTACATTATAGTGCCATTTGCACAAATTACTTAATTCAAAATCTATTTAGAATCGTCGCTTGCTAAAATAGTACAATTCTAACAATATCAGTAGGTTCTGCTTTACAATTTTGTATTCTACTTGATTTACAAGTATTGACATTGATTAAGTTATTGAATGTAGGTAAAACCTTTTTAATTAAAACCAATGGTTTTGTGTGTGATTTCGTTGCGTGTTTTAGCAAATAAAAAACGAATAGAATATTCCTGCGGAATATTCGTAAGTAGGCTAAAACCAGCAATTAATTTTATACGTCTTAAGTTTGATTTCTATTAAATTAGGTGTAAATCAGAAAGAACAAAAGAGAGAATTGCGTATAGTAAACAAAGGAAAGAGCAAGAAAGTGGCATTAATAGCTGTAGCTAATAAGCTGATTAAACAATGCTTTGCAATTGCGAAATCAGGCAGAGCGTATGATGAAACTTACGTTTCTGTATTGCTTAAGTAATTAAAAAAAATAGAATAAAAAAGCAAACAAAATCAACTACTTGAATTTGTAAGCCCAATATAATAGTGTCTAATATTTTGAAGAAATGACTTGTTTTTTACCTCAGTTCTTTGTTGGCAACAGTATTTTATTCAGTTAGAAATTTTGTCGTATAATTTATTACAAAATCAGAAATAAATGATTTTATAAATTCATCATCGTTATATTCATCGTTTTCTTTTAATTCCGCATATAGTTTTTTGTATTCTTCAGTTTTTTCAAACTTTTCGAACTGACGTTTTTTGAATTTTACAAACTCCTTATTTTTATATTTTCGAGCTTCATTAAAGTTTCCTTTATCAATTTCGAGAAGCCAATATTTGCTAAAAGTCGATGCGTAACCCATATGAACATATTCGACCATTTTTCCGTGTGGTATTATCAGAATTCCAGTATACCAATCTATTTTAGCTTTCTCTTTATTTGGAAAAACTTGTTTAAATGCAGAAATCCATTTTGTTTCATAATCATCATCTGAATCTTTATCCGAAACTTCAATTTTAATATCAGTCAAGAATAATTGCTCATCAATAATTTCAAAGAATGCAATATATCCACGCCACAAAGCAGTAGACATCATTCCGCCTTGAGGTCGTTTGTCAGGGTGTTTTTCGAAATATGGTTCGAGTGGATTTGAATTTAGATTGTATTCAGTTCCTTTGAATGTAATTTTATCAGGATATTGAGCTGTAACAATGTTTTCAGCTTTTAATATTCCAATTGTACAAGTGATTAATATTAGTAAGAGTGTTTTTTTCATATGTCTCGTCCTGAAATATGGCTACAGGTTAAAATTGTTTTTAAGCTGATAATTTATATACCATATTCGGTGTTTTGAAGTCTAAAGATAAATGTAATCTTATTTGGTTGTATAAATTAATTGCATTTTTTGTAGCTCTTTTCGCGTGATCCACGTTATCAAAGGTCTGGTCGAGATAAAATTCATCTTTTAATATGCCGTTTACACGCTCTGCCATGGCATTTTCGTAACAATGGTTTTCTTCCGTCATACTAATATCTATCTTATTTCTTTTAAGAACTTGTGTGTATACATTACTGCAATACTGTATGCCTCTGTCTGAATGATGTATTAAATCTTTAGTGCTCTTTGTTTGGTACAGAGCTTTGTTTAGAGCTCTAACACATCCTTTTAGTTCCAGGCTATCACTTAGATCATAACCGACAATTTTCCTAGAATACATATCTGTTATTAGTGCTAAGTAACAAAATCCTTTAATGGTTCTTATGTAGGTAATATCGCTTACCCACACCTGATTTGGCCTTGTAATTTTTCTATCTTTTATCAGGTTATTGTATTTATAAAAGCGATGATAAGAGTTTGTAGTTCTGGCACTGGTTTTCTTTCTTAGTGTGAGCATATTATACTTTCTAAGTACGCTAAATAAAGAGTCTCTGCCGACTTTAATATTGGCTTTGTAAAACTCATTGTCTAACGATTTAATGAGTTTTCTCACACCTTCTCTAGGAAGGGATTTACGTTTTCTACTGACTATTTTTATAATTTGTTGTTCCTGTATTAACCGCTTATCAGCTCTAGATTTGTATTTATAATACGCATCACGTTTAAGACCAAAACAACGCGTTATAGTTGTTAAAGATGTAAATCCCTTAGATTTCTCTTTAGCTTTAATTAAGGCTTTATACTTAGCTTTTTTTTTAGTTCAGCTACAGATTTATAGCCTAAGTCTTCGGCAGCTACCTCAAGGTATGAATCTAAAACCAAAGTATCTAAATCCTTTTTAATCAGTAGTTTTTTAAGCTGTTCAATCTCTTTTTGAAGTGCTTTAATTCTAGATATTTAGCTTCGCTGAACCACTTCGTTAGGTTTCGTCTTTTGTTTCCACTTTTACTCTGGTGTTCATTAGATCTTTACGATTGTACTTTTTAATCCACTCGTTGACCGTTGTTGGAGCAATGGAGTAGAGTTTACAAAGTTCGCTCTTTGTGTGTTTACCGGTTGTAAGTTCGGCTAAAATTTTCAGTTTGAAAGGTTCTGAATACCGTCTGATTACTTTGTCATTTTTGTACATAATGTTTAAAATTATGTAGCCTATATTCAGGACGGGTCAAAATGGTTTGCAACGTGTTTGTATATGGTTTGTTGCGTGGTTAAGCACGTAATTTAGCAAATAAAAACCGAATAGAAAATACGCGAGTATTTTCGTAAGTAGGCTAGAACCAGCAATAAATTATATACGGCTTAAGTTTGAAATCTATTAAATTAGATATAAATCAGAAAGCATAAAAAAAAGCTTACAAAATCAACTACTTGAATTTGTAAGCCCAATATAATAGTGTCTAATATTTTTGAAGAAATGACTTGTTTTTTACCTCAGTTCTTTGTTGTATGGCGTTTTTATCCTAATTTTTCGTTTAAAGTTTCTATAAATGAGTTGTTGATGTTTTTAGCTAATTTAAATTCTTTAATTATTTGATTGGAAACTTCTAAAAATTTTAATCTTGCTTTTTTCAGGTGTGCATTATTTTTAGGTAGTCCCGAAACAGAATTTCTCAAGAATTTCATTGATTCAATAGATTCTCGCATATTCGGTTTGAGATTGATTAGTGAATCAAGTAAATCTTGAAGAGTTGCGTAATCTTGTTCGATGTGATATACAATTATTGATACTTTTTCTTGAGCACTAAAAACTTTCGCAAAGTAATAGGCGAATTCTTCGATTTCGGCATTCAATTTATAAGTAATAGAATTCATCGATTCTGAATAAACCTTAACACTCTTTTTAACTCTCTTGTCAAATTCAGATAAACCTTGGTCTACAAATTTGTCTATTTTAATTCTCTGATTTTTTGTTTCTTCTCCAAGTTTTGAAATTAAATCTGAAATTGTATTTAAGCTTTTTATACATTCACTGAATAAACCTGCATCTTCAACAATTTGGTCTATTTCAGATTGGCTCAATTCTCCGTTCTGAACTTGTAATTCGAAATCTGTTTGTTTGTTGCCAGATATGATTTTATTTAATTCATCAATAGAGTTTTCATTTAAGTTCTTTGATTTTGGTATTAGAATTTTCCATTGAGTAGGTGTTTTTTTAAATGTTTCTTCATTTGCAATTTCCCAAGTTGTTTTATCTGTTTCAGGAAGATGAGCAATAATAATTACGGGAAGATTTGAATTCAGCCAATAGTTGTAATGAATTTTAGTAACATAAAGTGTCAATGAGTTTTTAGAGTCGTGGAAATTCCCTTTACCAGTTTTTATTTGTGCAGAAATAAATTTTCCAGTCGGTTCTCCATTTAGTTTTTGTTCGATTAAGGCATCTATTCCTACGTCTACAATTGGTTGTTCTCTGAAAATCCAATCTAATTCTTTAGTAATTAAAAGGGCAGTAGCATAAACTCCAATTCTTTCAGTATTAATATCTCTCATTCCTTGTTTTAAATGACATACAACGGCCTCGTATAACCGTCAGTTACGGGTTAATATGCGTTAATTTTCGGTTTAGCACAGACGTTAGCAATTCCGAGTGGATTCGGACGTAGTCGAATCCGCCGTAATTGCGGTTATACATTGTTGTACTGCGTTTTTTTATTCCATCGTACTGTTATTTTGTCGAACCACAAATCTCTTTCATTGACAACAAAATCGAACTCTTTTCCATCGTCAGTTATTATTCTAATTCCGTTGTCAATTAGTTTTGCGGTTTTCCTCTTAACAATTTCTTTTATTGTCGAATATTCGATATCCGTTTGTCCTTTTTGAATATTTATTTTATGCGATTTGAAAATCACTTTTTTATTTGTCAAGAAAATTTTTCCGCCAACGCCTTCAATTCCGCGAAATAAGTTTGCGGGTCCTTCAATCTCGATTTCTTCATTTAATTCAAGTTCTGGTTTAATTTGCATTCCCATTTTTTTCGAGAACTTTCCAGCAAATTTTTCATTCACGTAAGGAAATCCAATTCCGAAAAAAATTCCGAAGAACACTCCTTGAAAAATCAAGCTGTTAATTGAATAAAGTTTTTCGTCAGAGAAATAATCAAAAGTCCAGAGTAAAAAAGTGTAAAGAATTGCAGTTCCGATTGCAAATATTATTCGGTACTTCCAACTAATTTTAATCATCTTATTTCCTATTTCCATAATGTTTGTCTTAAATGCAGTACAACGTTTGGTGTATGGTTAGTTGCGTGTTTAAGCAACTAATTTAGTAAACAAAAACGAACGCGAGAAAATTCCGAAGGAATTTTCCAAGTAAGCACTCGCCAAAGCAATTAATTATACACGGTGTTACCCGACGTTTTTATTCTTTTTCTAATTTAACTATTAAGTCATCAATTGAATGCCCTTGATTTAATTCCAATTCCACAGTTTTAAATCCAACTTTTCTTATTTTGATTTTTACTGGATTATCGGGACAAAATCCATAACTGTCAGAATTCATAAAAAAAATGCCTGTCGAATCTGTTGCAAAAACACAATTTGTTTCAACATTTTGAGCTGTTGCTCTTACTAATTCTGTACATCTTATGTTCGTAAATTCAAGGAATGCTTTTTCAATCGGTTCTTTTGTGTTAGAGTCGATAACCTTTCCGTTAACAATTACCCAACAATCACAAGAAATTAGCACGAAAGAAATCAACATTCCAAAAATTAGCCTTTTATATTTCATTCGGTCAGTATGTTTTAGTCATTGCAATTGTCATCATTATTCCGATATACAAAAATGGAATTGCACTTAAAAAAATCCAAATCAGATTTTTTTTTAATTCAGATTTATGTTTAGAAATCAAAAGTATTGTGTTTATCAACGACCAGAAAATTCCACCATAAAACAAAATTAGGAATAGCCAATTTCCATAATTGTAAATCCAACTCCCTCTAAAAGGTTCAACTGCATATTTGATAAAAAGTCCAGTTAGGCAAATTCCAATAATTAGAATTCCACTTTTTTTAGTCCAATTTATATTTCGAAGTGTTATGTTCAATGTTTGGTCAAATGTTGGGTAACGTGTTTGTGTATGGTTAGTTGCGTGGTTAAGCAATTAATTTAGCAAATACAAACCGAATAGAAAATCCGCGAGGATTTTCGTAAGTAGGCGAGTACTAGCAATGAATTATACACGGTGTTACCCACAGTTTTTTATTTCAACATCCAATTTATTAAATCTTTTTCATTTACTATCGCCCAAGAATGTGGATGCCTTTCTCCATTTGCTCGATAACCTCGATTTTCGGTGTTTATTAATTCAACATTGTTTTCTCCAAATTCGATTTTTAATTTGTCTGATAATTTTTGAATGTAAAAAGCATTTAAATCTTCATATTCATTTTTTGCGTATTCTTTCCACCATTTTAAATCAGGTTCTGTATAAAACCTAATTTTTAATTTTTCCAATCCTTTTAGATTGTCAATATTTTCCGTTTTAAATGTATAAGGCGAATTCTGTTCGTAAGTATTAATTCCATTTGATGGATTTCCAAATTCTTTATCAAACATATTCTTAATCCAAGTAGATTCTTGGATAGATGATTCTGAAAAGTTAAGTTTTAAATTCTTTTCGGCAGTTCCATAAAGTCCAAGAAGGTCAATAGGTGAATCCACTATAAAAACTCCTTTCGGTTGAATTTGACTTTCATTCTTTACAAGATAATCACTAATTAATAGACTTACATTTCCACCACTTGAGAATCCGCCTATAAAGATGTTCTCTTCGGATAAGTTTTTTTCCTTAACTATTCTTGTTAATTGTTCCGTTAATTCTTGTTTTTCTTTTTGGCTTAAAAATAATTTTTGGTTTAAGTTCATTGCTAAAACTGAAAAGTCATTTTTTACACTTATTTCCGTAATTTTAAATTCAGACAATGTGTTCTCCGCATCACAAGGAAAACAAGGGAATAAAATCAATAATCCTCTTTGATTTTCGGCTTTTATCAATTCAAATTCGGCTGTCTTAATAATTTCAGGTTTTGGTCTTTCAGTCCGATTTATTTTCTCGGATTTTCCTTTGCAAGAAGTTATAATTAAAAGTAAAATTATGATGTATTTCGTCATCTCTTAAATTGTGGGTAACGTGTTTGTGTATGGTTAGTTGCGTGGTTAGGCAACTAAGTTAACAAACATTTACGAACCCGTGAAAATTCCGCAGGAATTTTCGCAAGTAGGGAAGAACCTAGCAATTAATTATACACGTTGTTACCTATAGTTTTTTTTTATTTAGGCAGATTTCAAGTGTTGAAATTTTCCTTTAAATTCATTTTGGAACTTTAATTCTCGCAAGAGTTTTAGCGTATTACTCCGTTTTACGAATCCAGATTAGTTTAGATTAGTTTTCCTGCGTGTAGTTCAACCGTAACGATAAACGTTAGCTTTTCAAACTTGGTTTCCTTTATCAATCTATTTAATCTAGATTTATCTTAGTTGTTTTAATTCTCAAAATAGAGAAGAGTTATTTAATTTGGATTCCTTATATTAATCTTTTTAATCTAAAATTATCTTAGTTCCTTTTAAAATTAAAGCAGAGTAGAGTGAGTTGTTTATTGGTTTCCTTTCTTTAATTTTTTAAAATCTAAATTATCTTGGTTTCTTTAATCAAATTGAGTTTACTCCGTAATACTTTTCAGGCTGCATTAATCATCCGAGTAAACCATCCAACGTTGGTAGTTTTAATGTTTAAATTTGAAAAAAATGTTTGTTGGCGACAAAATGTCTTGTCCTGAAATATGGCTACAGGTTAAAATTGTTTTTAAGCTGATAATTTATATACCATATTCGGTGTTTTATAGTCTAAAGATAAATGTAATCTTATTTGGTTGTATAAATTAATTGCATTTTTTGTAGCTCTTTTCGCGTGATCCACGTTATCAAAGGTTTGGTCGAGGTAAAATTCATCTTTTAATATGCCGTTCACACGGCTATGCTGTAACTGCCATACCATTGAAGTTTGAAATCTATTAAATTAGATATAAATCAGAAAGAACAAAAGAGAGAATTAAGGTTAATATATACGGTGAAGCTTTAGACTTCGACAACATTGATAATCCTCTCTCTTTTACTACTAAATCACGATCAGTTCTGTGAGACTATAGATCTCGATTTCAAGTTGTTGTGAATCCAGTAGTTAGTTCTTTCATAAATCATTTCTTATGAATAAATATAAAGAAACTTTTGGAGTTGACATCAGCAAAGATGTATTTGATGTTTATGGTACCCTTTCGGGTCATAATCAGTACAAAAATGATGAATCAGGATTCGTTAAGTTTCTAAAAGAATTACCAGATACAGCCTTAGTGGTTATGGAAGCAACAGGTTATTATCATTATCGGCTTGCTCAGTTTTTGTACAAAAATAAAATAGTAGTTTCTGTGGTAAATCCTTTATCCATTAAGCGTTTTATTCAAATGAAATTAGCCAAAGTAAAGACAGATAAGAGCGATGCTAAATCGATATGTGATTATGCCTTAATCAATGCAGTACCCATATACAATGCGCTCACAGATGTACAGAGTGAATGTTTACAGCTATTTAGATTGTTAGATGTTTATCTAAAACACCGTACAGCAACCAAGAACAAGCTACACGGGGAAGAGACTTTGGGCATACCATCAAGGTATGTGTACCGTTCATTAAAACGTAATAAAAAGCATCTAGACAAAGAGATTTCTGCTATCGAATTGAAACTTCTATCATTAATCAAACAAGAGCAGCAAGAACAACTAACATTGCTTAGAACTGTTCCTGGCATAGGTCAGAAAACAGCATTGTTTTTAATTGTTATAACCGATGGTTTTTCAAAGTTTGAACACGCAGCACAGTTATGTAGTTACGTTGGAATTACACCTACCATAAGGGAGTCTGGCAGTAGTGTTAAAGGTAGATCACGGATAAGTAAAGTCGGTAATAGGAAACTACGTAATCTATTATTTCTATGTTCGTTTAATGCCTGTAAGCATAATAAAGCGTGTCGGGAACTTTATGAGCGTATAGTAAACAAAGGAAAGAGCAAGAAAGTGGCATTAATAGCTGTAGCTAATAAGCTGATTAAACAATGCTTTGCAATTGCGAAATCAGGCACAGCGTATGATGAAACTTACGTTTCTGTATTGCTTAAGTAATTAAAAAAAATAGAATAAAAAAAAGCTTACAAAATCAACTACTTGAATTTGTAAGCCCAATATAATAGTGTCTAATATTTTTGAAGAAATGACTTGTTTTTTACCTCAGTTCTTTGTTGTAAGCAGCTTTTTATTTTTTAACTCGATTTTCAAATGATATTTCACTGTATTTAGGATTGTTTTCAGAGTAGGTGACTTTGAATTTATCTCCGACATTTACTTTTTCCAATTCAGTTTTATTCAGTTTTTCGGTTCCGCTATATTTTTGTCCGTCAACTTCATAATTATAGTTTATGTAATAACCTCGACTTATTATACTGTATTTTTTATCAATTGTTCCGATTGTAGTTTCAGGAACTTTTTCAAGTTCATTTTTTTTAGAATAATGATTATAAATTCCGTAAGTCAAAACACATAAACAAATCAGAGTGAGAATCAGAAATGGTTTTTTTCCACTTTTATTTTTTCTATTCAATTTGTTATTTTTTTGTCTAAATATGGTTATTTTCAAAT
This sequence comes from Pseudalgibacter alginicilyticus, assembly GCF_001310225.1. Taxonomy (GTDB): domain Bacteria; phylum Bacteroidota; class Bacteroidia; order Flavobacteriales; family Flavobacteriaceae; genus Pseudalgibacter; species Pseudalgibacter alginicilyticus. The sequence goes on from NZ_CP012898.1 coordinate 314,164, forward strand.
TGCTTACAACGGTTTTGTATATGAAAAGTAGCGGATTTTACGCACTAATTTTTCGGATTATAACTGACTTTAAATTTATAAAATTCATTTTTGTTAAAGCACTTAAACCGCTATTTTTTATATACGTCTTAAGTTTGAAATCTATTAAATTAGATATAAATCAGAAAGAACAAAAGAGAGAATTAAGGTTAATATATACGGTGAAGCTTTAGACTTCGACAACATTGATAATCCTCTCTCTTTTACTACTAAATCACGATCAGTTCTGTGAGACTATAGATCTCGATTTCAAGTTGTTGTGAATCCAGTAGTTAGTTCTTTCATAAATCATTTCTTATGAATAAATATAAAGAAACTTTTGGAGTTGACATCAGCAAAGATGTATTTGATGTTTATGGTACCCTTTCGGGTCATAATCAGTACAAAAATGATGAATCAGGATTCGTTAAGTTTCTAAAAGAATTACCAGATACAGCCTTAGTGGTTATGGAAGCAACAGGTTATTATCATTATCGGCTTGCTCAGTTTTTGTACAAAAATAAAATAGTAGTTTCTGTGGTAAATCCTTTATCCATTAAGCGTTTTATTCAAATGAAATTAGCCAAAGTAAAGACAGATAAGAGCGATGCTAAATCGATATGTGATTATGCCTTAATCAATGCAGTACCCATATACAATGCGCTCACAGATGTACAGAGTGAATGTTTACAGCTATTTAGATTGTTAGATGTTTATCTAAAACACCGTACAGCAACCAAGAACAAGCTACACGGGGAAGAGACTTTGGGCATACCATCAAGGTATGTGTACCGTTCATTAAAACGTAATAAAAAGCATCTAGACAAAGAGATTTCTGCTATCGAATTGAAACTTCTATCATTAATCAAACAAGAGCAGCAAGAACAACTAACATTGCTTAGAACTGTTCCTGGCATAGGTCAGAAAACAGCATTGTTTTTAATTGTTATAACCGATGGTTTTTCAAAGTTTGAACACGCAGCACAGTTATGTAGTTACGTTGGAATTACACCTACCATAAGGGAGTCTGGCAGTAGTGTTAAAGGTAGATCACGGATAAGTAAAGTCGGTAATAGGAAACTACGTAATCTATTATTTCTATGTTCGTTTAATGCCTGTAAGCATAATAAAGCGTGTCGGGAACTTTATGAGCGTATAGTAAACAAAGGAAAGAGCAAGAAAGTGGCATTAATAGCTGTAGCTAATAAGCTGATTAAACAATGCTTTGCAATTGCGAAATCAGGCAGAGCGTATGATGAAACTTACGTTTCTGTATTGCTTAAGTAATTAAAAAAATAGAATAAAAAAAAGCTTACAAAATCAACTACTTGAATTTGTAAGCCCAATATAATAGTGTCTAATATTTTTGAAGAAATGACTTGTTTTTTACCTCAGTTCTTTGTTGTAAGCTGGCGTTTCATTCCGCAAACTTGCTAGCGTTGGCGTTTAAGCTCTTTTATTTTTTTTTAGCATTGGGGAAAAATGTTGGGGAAAAATAAATGTGCTTGAACTTGCGTTGGTTTATTTGATAAATCTGATTTGTAAATTCAGTTTAAAATATAGTTCTCCGTTTTCTTTGTATATCGTTCCAAAATCGTGTCTGTTTGAACTTGCTGTATCTAATTTCGTGTTATTGAATAAGTAATTTTCAAATTCATTTCTGTTGTAAATATGATAACACAAAACATCTCCATTTTCCTTTACAATCAAATAACCACCAGTAGCATCATATTCCCCAGTCCAAACTTTTGAAGGCATCATTCCTAAAGCTATGTCTGTTAAAAATCGTTTAATTTTGTATTCGTAAAACTTATGTTCGTTAGAAATATCAAATCCTAAAGGATTTTTTAAAGTTGTTTTATCAACTAAATCTACAATGCTTGATTTGTCACTAGAATAAAATTCATAAACAATTTGAGATAAAATTTCTGGCAGTTTACTGTCAATAAGAATTAAATTGTTCGAGAATATTTGCCTTTCAGTTTTCACAAAACCAAATTGTCCGTTTGATTGTAAAACTGAATTAATTCTATCCATTATTTTACTTCTTGAATCAATCGAATTTACTTTTTCAACATCCGATTCACTTAATTTTGTGTTAGAAATTTTGAAAATAAAGTTTGTCGTTTTTCCAGCGTTCAGTAGGGTAGAAGGACTTCCTAATTGTGATTTGATACTAAACCCTAAAGTTGGTTGTTGATTCGTTCTTTGGTCGTGAACAACAATCGTAATATCAGTTTTCGCAGTTGAACTTGCTTTTAAAGAAAGACAATTAATAGATTTCATAAATTCCTCAATCTCGGGAACAGAAAAAGTTCTTTCCTTACTCGATTTAATTTTTTCAAGTAAGAATTTTGCTTTTTCTTTAAATTCTGAAATTGCAATTTTTAAAATTTCTTCTCCGCCAGAAATAAGAATAATTTCATCTTGAATAGAATATTCAAAATCTCCATTATTTTCAGTCCTTAAAACTCGTAAAATGGGATAAACTATTCCTTCTAGTTTTTCAATGTCTTTATTTCCAAGAAATAATTGTTTGTCTCCAAGTAATTTGAATAGCGTGTAAATTTCACTCCATTCGCCTTTATTTCCTGTAATCATAAAGTTTTAATTTTTTCTATAATTTTTTTTGCAGTTGCTTGAATTGCTGGAACTGCAACTGAATTTCCAAATTGTTTATATGCTTGAGCATCAGAAACTACAATTTTATAATTGTCTGGAAACCCTTGTAACCTTGCCCATTCTCTAGGTGTCATTTTACGAATTCCTTCTCGGTTTACTTCTCCTCGAATATTTGTAACTGGTGTGAAATCCTTTAATCTAAAATCATAAACTAAATTTCTTTCTCTTCCCATTCCGCCACAAACAACAGCGTTTGCAGTTCCGTTGTTAGGAATAATTTCATAACCAAATCCATTTCCTTTACTTTCGTGTCTAGCTTTATGGTTTCGTAAAGTATTTACATAAGTTTCAGATAAATAATATTTTACAGAAACCGTTTCGGTTTCTAAAATATTTTCCAATGTTACTTTTTTCTTTATTGGTTTCGGGTATTCAAATTCTGTAATTCCTAAATCTTTTCTAAAGCCAACAATAAAAATTCGCTCCCTATTTTGTGGAACTCCAAATTCTTTGGCGTTCACTATTTGTGGTTCTGGAACAAAATATCCCAAATCCTCTCGTAAAACATTTAAAATTGTTGCTAAAGTTTTTCCTTTGTCGTGGCTTCTTAAACCTTTTACATTTTCTAGAAAAATTGCTTTTGGTTTCTTCTTTTTTATGATTTCAGCTACATCAAAAAACAATGTCCCTCTTGTGTCTTCAAATCCTCCACGTTTTCCTGCAATTGAAAATGCTTGACAAGGAAATCCAGCACACAAAACATCAAATCCGTCTGGAATGTAATTTTTAGTTTCTTTTTTTGTAATATCTCCAAAAGGAACTTCTCCAAAATTAGCTCTGTAAGTTTGTTTTGAATATTTATCCCATTCGCTTGTAAAAACACATTTACCTTTTAGATTTTGAAATGCCAATCTAAATCCTCCAATTCCAGCAAATAAGTCAATAAACTTAAATTCAGGGTTTTTAGGTGCTGGAAAAGGAATGTTTTCTTGTTGAAATATTAAATATTGAAGAGCCTCTTCGGCAGCTAAAGTTGATATATTTTCTTCAGGAAACTTGTATTCAAATAAGGTTTTAACGTGTTCTATTGCATCAGGTTTATAGAATTGAGAAACCCCATTTCTGTGATTGTGCAAATAGTGTGTAAAAGCAGCTTCAGTATCTTTTTTTGATTCTATAAGTCTGATTTTGAATTTTTTATCTTCAAAATTTTCAATCGATATTTTTTCTTTTAGAAGCACTTTCGTTTGTTTGATTATTACAGTTGCAAGTTATGAAAAATTTCTCATTCAGCGTTGGGAAGAAAGCAATGTGTGCGATAGCACTCTTTGCTTTTGTGCGGCTGGATTCCGCTTGCTTACAACGGTTTCGGCTATGATTTCGTTGCGGAAAAATCCGCAGGATTCTTTCCGCCGTATCACGAAGATAGTAAAAACGCCGGATTTTTCCGCAGGAAAAATCCGCAGCAATGAATTATAGGTATTGTTGTGTACAGTGTTTTTTATTTTGTTTTTAGAGTTATTTTTTTAGAGAGAATACTTTACCCGAAAGTAAGGTTAATCCACCGTTATGTTTGCGTTTTGCAATAGTCCGAATTTTAGCGTTTCGATTCCGTCCAGAAGGTCAGTCCACCGCAACAGTTGCGTCTTGCTATGTTCCGAAGTCGTTTGAGTGAGTAAATCCGTTGAGTGCTTTTTTAGAGTTTATTTAAGCACTTTTTAAACAAATTTTAAACGATTGAAAATAGAGAGATTTTTACTTTTTAGTAGGAGTGAGTACATGTCTTGTCCTGAAATATGGCTACAGGTTAAAATTGTTTTTAAGCTGATAATTTATATACCATATTCGGTGTTTTATAGTCTAAAGATAAATGTAATCTTATTTGGTTGTATAAATTAATTGCATTTTTTGTAGCTCTTTTCGCGTGATCCACGTTATCAAAGGTCTGGTCGAGATAAAATTCATCTTTTAATATGCCGTTTACACGCTCTCTGCCATGGCATTTTCGTAACAATGGTTTTCTTCCGTCATACTAATATCTATCTTATTTCTTTTAAGAACTTGTGTGTATACATTACTGCAATACTGTATGCCTCTGTCTGAATGATGTATTAAATCTTTAGTGCTCTTTGTTTGGTACAGAGCTTTGTTTAGAGCTCTAACACATCCTTTTAGTTCCAGGCTATCACTTAGATCATAACCGACAATTTTCCTAGAATACATATCTGTTATTAGTGCTAAGTAACAAAATCCTTTAATGGTTCTTATGTAGGTAATATCGCTTACCCACACCTGATTTGGCCTTGTAATTTTTCTATCTTTTATCAGGTTATTGTATTTATAAAAGCGATGATAAGAGTTTGTAGTTCTGGCACTGGTTTTCTTTCTTAGTGTGAGCATATTATACTTTCTAAGTACGCTAAATAAAGAGTCTCTGCCGACTTTAATATTGGCTTTGTAAAACTCATTGTCTAACGATTTAATGAGTTTTCTAACGCCTTCTCTAGGAAGGGATTTACGTTTTCTACTGACTATTTTTATAATTTGTTGTTCCTGTATTAACCGCTTATCAGCTCTAGATTTGTATTTATAATACGCATCACGTTTAAGACCAAAACAACGCGTTATAGTTGTTAAAGATGTAAATCCCTTAGATTTCTCTTTAGCTTTAATTAAGGCTTTATACTTAGCTTTTTTTTTAGTTCAGCTACAGATTTATAGCCTAAGTCTTCGGCAGCTACCTCAAGGTATGAATCTAAAACCAAAGTATCTAAATCCTTTTTAATCAGTAGTTTTTTAAGCTGTTCAATCTCTTTTTGAAGTGCTTTAATTCTAGATATTTCGTCTTTTGTTTCCACTTTTACTCTGGTGTTCATTAGATCTTTACGATTGTACTTTTTAATCCACTCATTGACCGTTGTAGGAGCAATGGAGTAGAGTTTACAAAGTTCGCTCTTTGTATGTTTACCGGTTGTAAGTTCGGCTAAAATTTTCAGTTTGAAAGGTTCTGAATACCGTCTGATTACTTTGTCATTTTTGTACATAATGTTTAAAATTATGTAGCCTATATTCAGGACGGGTCAAAATGTTTTACAACGTGATTGTGTATGGTTAGTTGCGTGTTTAAACAACTAATTTAGCAAACAAATCACAGATAGAAAATTCCAGCGGAATTTTCGTAAGTCGGCAGTGACCAAGCAATTAATTATACACGGTGTTGCCAGTAGTTTTTATATTTCCATTTCTACCATTTCCGCTCTTGCTCCAAATCGGATTGGTAAAATACTTGTTCCAATTCCTTTTGATATATACATTTTCGGTTCCGAGTCTTTATACCAACCTTTTAAATACTTTCCACTTCCCTGAGGTTTAAAAGGAATGATTCCTAAAAATGTAATCTGTCCTCCGTGAGTATGACCAGAAAGTACTAAATCAATATTTAAATTCCCTTTTTGTTTTGTAATTATATCTCTGTGTTCTGGACAATGTGATAAAACGATATTGGTTTCGGTTTGTTTTAGATTCTCAACTGCTTTTCCGAAATTAGCATTTCCACCAACTAAATCGTCAATTCCGATTATTGAGATTTCACGATTTTTAATTGAAATAGTTCTGTTCTCGTTTATTAATAATTCGCAATTATTTTTTGAATAAGTATTTTTAAGTTTTGTCAAATCGACTTTCCCCCAATACTCCCAATTTCCTGTAATCGCATACTTTTTGATAGAATTATCTATTAATTGCAAAAATTCATTCAGCGAATCTATTTTTTCAGTTTTGTCAACAGAATCTCCAGTTATAAATATTAAATCAGGTTTAATTGAATTTATTTTTTTCGCAATAGATTTATGAAAATATCTTAATTGGTCAAAATGCAAATCCGAAATTTGAATGATTTTTATTTTGTTTTTTTCCGATTTTGAGATGTCAAAGTAATTCCAGTCAATTACATATTTCTCAAACCAAAGTGAGTCTAAAAGAACTAATCCAATTGAGGCTAAAATTCCTCTTTTTATAAATTTTCTTCTGTTTAAGTTCGTCATTTCTTAAATTACTGGCAACGGTATTGTGTATGATTAGTGGCGTGTTTAAGCAACTAATTTAGTAAATAATAACTGAATAGAAAATCCGCGAGGATTTTCGTAAGTAGGCGAGAACCAGCCATTAATTATACACGTTGTTGCCAATAGTTATTTTTATTCGTTCAATATTTTTATTTATTTCATCGTTCTGGTTAAATTCAAGTCGGTCAATTACGATTCCACATTTTCCTTTTTTTATTTCCGCATCAACAATTCGTTCCAAATAGTCAAATTCGTTTGCACTTACTCCGTAATAATCAAATATCAGAGTATCATATTTTTCAAAATCGCATTTAATAGCTAATGCTTTACTTTTTCCGATTGTCAGATTATTCAATTTCTCTTTAGAATCCAATTCTAAATATTCAGCAACAATTTTCGATTTAGTTCCGACAACATTTAGTTTTTCCGTTATATAATTCTCAACAGTAAGTGATTTCATAAATTTCCGAATTCCACTTTCTGAATATTCTTTTGACAGTTTTATTTTAGGAATTTTTTTCTCAAAGTGATTCATTAGTTCATTTCGGAAACTATGAACTAAACTATTTCCTTTAGAATCAAAATTTGGCAAGCACAATCTTATGAGTTTTCCAGATTTTACATCAAATTCAGGGATTGAAACTCCCTTAAATACAAATTTTGGACTATGAAAAATGATGTTCGTCATAATTGTTGGCAACGGAATTGTATAAGAATAGTAGGGCGGAAAAACGCACGAACCATTCGGTTAAATACAAGCCGAATTTTTAAATTTTTCTTATTATCTTTTTTTCTCAATAAGCCAAATTTAAAAATTTGGCGACTTCGCAATAGTGTCCAAGTCATTGAATTAAGCACTAATTGCCCTATTATTTTTATACGGTGTTATGCCTTGTTTTTTATCCGATGCTACCTAAAACTTGTGTTATAGATTCTATCACAGGACCAGAAATAATATTTGCGGAAACACTCGTAAAAATGTCTTTCAACGTACCTAAAGATTGTTTAATAACAGAAGTTTTCGGACTTTCTTTCGCTAATTGATTTTCTACTCTTTGAACCTCTAATTTCGCATCATCCTTTTCGTCAAATTCGTTTGATTCGAGTAATCCTTTAATTTGAGTAATAACGTCTTTAACTTCTTGTTGATTTTCAATACTGATAGTTTGAGTATTATTATCGCCAGAAGAAAAATTCGTTTGATTATTGTTTCCGCTAACAATGTTACTTCCATCGCCAGTTGTGTAATTATTTTCTGCCATAATTATTGTGATTTTATTGCTTATGTTTTCTTTAATTTCTTTTGATTCATTGCTAATGTCATCAACTTCTGGAAATTCCATTTCTAATTCTAACATTAAATTCAAGAACTTATTTCTTATAGCTGAAACAGCTCGTATTACTTCTGTTTTATAAGTTGTAATACTCAAATTGTGAATTTTACCGAAAAAATTATTTTCTCTCATTGCTTTAGTGATGATGTTCTCAAAATCAACTCCTAAAGGTTTGTAGATTGTGTCATTCCCATCTACAAAATAATTCTCAATGGATTCAATTCCATCACTTAACTGCAACTTCATAAAAAATTCTCGCATCTCATCGCTGGGAAGAAATAAAATAGGAAAAGGTGTTTTCTGTTTGTAAGGAACTCCGTTTACATAAATATCACAAGTGGCGTTTGCATTTACAATTCGGTATTTAGGTGTTTTCTCTTTCTCATAACCATTCAGTTCATTTTCAACCCAATCAGCTAAAGGTTTATTTCCAATTCGGCTTGCTAAAACTTTGGCTTTTAGTAATGGATTAACCAAGGACTTATCCTTATCCATTAATTCGTTTACTATTGTTTTAATCATTCACTAAAGTTTTTTTTCAAATGTCTTGTCCTGAAATATGGCTACAGGTTAAAATTGTTTTTAAGCTGATAATTTATATACCATATTCGGTGTTTTATAGTCTAAAGATAAATGTAATCTTATTTGGTTGTATAAATTAATTGCATTTTTTGTAGCTCTTTTCGCGTGATCCACGTTATCAAAGGTTTGGTCGAGGTAAAATTCATCTTTTAATATGCCGTTCACACGCTCTGCCATGGCATTTTCGTAACAATGGTTTTCTTCCGTCATACTAATATCTATCTTATTTCTTTTAAGAACTTGTGTGTATACATTACTGCAATACTGTATGCCTCTGTCTGAATGATGTATTAAATCTTTAGTGCTCTTTGTTTGGTACAGAGCTTTGTTTAGAGCTCTAACACATCCTTTTAGTTCCAGGCTATCACTTAGATCATAACCGACAATTTTCCTAGAATACATATCTGTTATTAGTGCTAAGTAACAAAATCCTTTAATGGTTCTTATGTAGGTAATATCGCTTACCCACACCTGATTTGGCCTTGTAATTTTTCTATCTTTTATCAGGTTATTGTATTTATAAAAGCGATGATAAGAGTTTGTAGTTCTGGCACTGGTTTTCTTTCTTAGTGTGAGCATATTATACTTTCTAAGTACGCTAAATAAAGAGTCTCTGCCGACTTTAATATTGGCTTTGTAAAACTCATTGTCTAACGATTTAATGAGTTTTCTAACGCCTTCTCTAGGAAGGGATTTACGTTTTCTACTGACTATTTTTATAATTTGTTGTTCCTGTATTAACCGCTTATCAGCTCTAGATTTGTATTTATAATACGCATCACGTTTAAGACCAAAACAACGCGTTATAGTTGTTAAAGATGTAAATCCCTTAGATTTCTCTTTAGCTTTAATTAAGGCTTTATACTTAGCTTTTTTTTTAGTTCAGCTACAGATTTATAGCCTAAGTCTTCGGCAGCTACCTCAAGGTATGAATCTAAAACCAAAGTATCTAAATCCTTTTTAATCAGTAGTTTTTTAAGCTGTTCAATCTCTTTTTGAAGTGCTTTAATTCTAGATATTTCGTCTTTTGTTTCCACTTTTACTCTGGTGTTCATTAGATCTTTACGATTGTACTTTTTAATCCACTCATTGACCGTTGTAGGAGCAATGGAGTAGAGTTTACAAAGTTCGCTCTTTGTATGTTTACCGGTTGTAAGTTCGGCTAAAATTTTCAGTTTGAAAGGTTCTGAATACCGTCTGATTACTTTGTCATTTTTGTACATAATGTTTAAAATTATGTAGCCTATATTCAGGACGGGTCAAAATGGTTTGCAACGTGTTTGTGTATGGTTAGTTGCGTGGTTAAGCAACTAAATTAGCAAACTTTTACGAACCCGAGAAAATTCCGCAGGAATTTTCGCAAGTAAGCACATAAAAAGCAATTAATTATACACGGTGTTGTGCACTGGCTTTTATTTTTTCAGTTCGTTTCGGTACAATTCCGCTAACTTATTCCGTTCTGTTTCGTCTTTTAATATATTCTGTAACCACATCTGCGGTTGGTCAGTTGCATTTCCATATTTTCTGTCTTTATATTCTTCAAATTCCGAAAATTCAAGCCAATTTATATTGTGAATATGCTGAAGTGAATAAACAGCCATTTCTCCATTCGTTGCTCCAAAAAATGGGCAAGTATGCACTTTAGTTTTCGTTGTGTCAGAAAGTTTAGAGATAAGAAATTCAGTCAATTCCGTTTTGTCATTTTTCGCAAATTTTTTCCATTCCGTTTCGCTAAAAACCATAGTAGGAATTTCTCTCTTTTTTTCTGTGACATATTGTGTTCCTCCTAAACATCCTCCTTTGTCAAAAACCATAAAATTCCACTGTTCCGAAATTGAGTTGGTTTGCTGTAATTCCATTTGAGGAATTTCTTCAGTCAATTCAGCCGTTACCTTATTCAATTCCGATTTAGATTCTGTTTTGTTTTTACAAGAAACTAAAGTTAAAATCAGAAGTAATATTTTTAATGGATTTTTCATTTTCAGCTTGTGCACAACGGCTTCGTGTAAGAATCCGTTGCGTAAATTTATGAAAAAATGAAAGAAAAAAGAAACAAGGTTAGGAGTGAACGAGGACTTTCCGAAGGAAATGTCCGAAGCAATGGTTTTTACATATTGTTAGCAAATCGTTTTTTTAAATCAATTATTAAATATAGTTATGATTGATTTTATTAAAACACATATTTCAGAAATCACAGTAATTGTAGATGCTATATTATGGTTTCTGTTATTTATTTGGATAGCATTTTTTAGATACTTGTTAAGGAGTAATAGTAAATAATATGCAGGTATTTGATAAATCCAACGAATGTCATACCATTTATAAGGATATAGTTCAAATTTATGATTTATATATTTATATTCTGGATTTGATTTATAAACATATTCTGAAAATGTCATAAAGTTAATTTCGTAGTACATTTCATTAGGTTTATTTTCAGAACCATGTATTGTTTTTGTACGAACGATTTTATTTCCTTTTTTCATTTCAGATTATGAGTAAGTTCAAATGTTTGCTAACGTGTTTATATATGGTTTGTTGCGTGGTTTAAGCAACTAATTTAGTAAATAATTACAGACAAAGAAAATCCGCGAGGATTTTCGTAAGTGAACAAAAAGCCAGCAATAAATTATATATGTTGTTGGCATTAGTTTTTTATTTTATTTGTCAATATTTCAATTTCTAATTCAGAGTTTATTCCTTTCTTGAAATGTTTATTCAACCAAAATTCAGACTCTTTAAATTCAGATTTTTCTTTATTTAAAAATGCTAATATATATTCAAACGAGATTATTCTTGTTCCGATTTCAAAAGGTGGATTTTCAGCATCTTTTTTCAGAGAGCGAATATTCTTTTCAATTGTGTTATTTTCTTTAAACCAATTCTCAATTTTGATTAAGTTTTTATTCAAGACTTTTTCTAAAGTTTCTCTAAATTTTTTCTCATTGATGGTGCTAATTTTATCTGGATTCAAGTGTCTTTGGGTTTCAATACTTTTCTGCCAACTTTCAGTTTTTTTTAAATAAATGATTTTAGTAGATTTTTCAGTTCTATGGTTTATTAATTTTTTTCCAGAAAGCGTTGGAACATTTAAAAAACAATTTCCAAAAGTTAATGCTCCAGCAAATCCTTTCAAAACATTATATTCAACTACGTGCTTAATTCCTTCTTTATTAAAATCACTAAACCATAAATATTTTCCATTCCAATTTTTTAGTCCGATTTCAGCAAATTTAGGATTTGCAATTTCTTTTAAAATTTCAATTCGTTTTTCAAGTAAAACTTCATCTAAATTTTGAACGTCATTGTAGAATTCATTTAAAAAAACTTTTCTTTCAAATATGTCTCTAATTTTTCTTAAAAAGTTCATTCGCTCAAATTAATGCCAACGTGTTTGTGTATGGTTAGTTGCGTGGTTTAAGCAACTAAGTTAACAAACATTTACGAACCAGAGAAAATTCCGCAGGAATTTTCGCATGTAGGCACTTAAAAAGCAATTAATTATACACGGTGTTGTAAAACGTTTTTTGTATTCAGTTCAATTATATTATAAAATTCTTCTGAACTTACATTAAAATCGGTCAAATCAATTTTTACATTACCTTTTGTAATTGTTCCTATTAGTATTATGCTCGCGTCAGTATTATTGTTATTAATTTGCAATACGCCAAAATCAAAAATGCTGTTCCAACTTAAATTGTTATTTTGATATTCAATTCCATTTGGATTTATAGTTATTTTCAATTTCTTTTTTGAAGAAAATTCCACTAATTTGAAAACACAGATAGATAATAAAATTAGCATAAAAATGAGTAGAATAATATTTTCTCCTGTAAGATAGAAAACATCATTGTTACTTGTTAAAATCAGACCTACAATAATTAATAAAATTGTAATAATTCCAATTGTTCCATAAAATCCATTATACTTAAAAACTAGATTTTGAGTTTTTTCAATTGAGTTATACTTTGAAAACCTTGAAAATTCAGGTTTTTCAAAAGAGGTGACACCAATAAGTTTTTCCATATCTTTAGTTGTGTATTTGTCACTTATTTCATCTTGGAATCGCTTTTTATAATTCTGAAATTCCAATGTGTCAAAATCATAAGATGGACAGTTATCTTGAAAATCAGCAATTTTGTTAGTTAAAGAACAAATAATTCCGTTTTCTAAATTCCTTTTTCTGTTAGTGCATACTTTGCAGAATGATAGATGATAGTCTCTATTCACGATTTTGGTTAAATGTTTTACAACGTGTTTGTGTATGATTTCGTTGCGTGTTTTAGCAACTAATTTAGCAAATACAAACTGAATAGAAAATCCGCGAGGATTTTCGTAAGTAGGCAAGTACTAGCAATGAATTATACACGGTGTTGGCAACTGTTTTTATTATTCAATAATATATTAACCTTCTAAAATCAAGAACGCTCAAAAATCGCATCTATATCATCCTCGTAGGACGAACCTGAATAATGTCCTCCATCATAATCACGTTCATAGTCTGGTTCATAACTTTCAAAAAATCGTGTCGCCATACTTTCTACATCCAGATTTGATACAAATCTCGTCATATCGAAATCAATTCTTTCTAAAACAGACTCATTGAAACCATCTAAATAATAGTCAAGACTTTCTTGAACTTCTGATTCAATACCATTTAAATCAATATCATATTCAGGATAACCTTCTGGATAGTAATATTCATTTATGTGCTTAGAATAGTCCACATCTAAATCATTATTGTCAACAATGCTACCTAAGTAATTTTCTATAAGAGTTTGAGCCTGAAATAAAATATGCTCATCTTCTATGTTATAGGTATCGATAAAATTAAAAAGCTCTCTCAATGAGTCCTCATCTGAAACATCTTCTATGAAGTCGTGTAAAAAATCAAAATCTTTAAATTCTATTTGGGGTTCAAATTCTGTTAGAATTATTAATAGTTCCCATAATCTATTGCCATTAGG